>DASTPN010000084.1:0-29068 GCA_035719985.1 Solirubrobacteraceae bacterium
GACGCGATGCTGGCGCTCTACAACGAGTCCGAGCCTGTCGACGTGCTGACGGTCACCGACCGGTTGCGCCAGATGGGCAAGCTCGAGGAGGTGGGCGGCACCGCCGCCGTCGACGAGCTGACCGGCGTGGTCCCCGCCGCCGGGCACGCTCGCCGCTACGCGCAGATCGTGCGCGAGAACGCCCTCCTGCGCCGCCTGCTCTCCGCTTCCTATGACATCCAGTCAAGCGTCCTGGAGCGCACCGACGCGCCGCGAGAGTTGGTCGAGCAGGCCGAGAAGACAATGCTCGAGGTGGCGCGCGATGACCGCCAGCAGGACTTCCGCTCGATCGAGGAGGTTCTGCACCAAGAGCTCGACAAGCTGCACCGCCTCTCAATCGAGGGCACGGCACTGACGGGGTCGCCGTCGGGCTTCAAGGACCTGGATGAGATCACGGGCGGCTTTCAACCAGGCAACCTGATCATCATCGCCGCGCGCCCGGCGATGGGCAAGAGCGCGCTGGTATGCAACATCGCCGAGAACGCCGCAGTCGAACATGGTCGCCCGGTAGCGCTCTTTAGCCTGGAGATGGCCGAGGCCGAGCTCGCACAACGCTTTGTGGCATCCCAGGCGAGGATCAAGGGCGAGGAGCTGCGCAAGGGTCGCGTCAAAGAGGAGCGCTGGCCGAAGATCCTGAAGGCTTCACAGCGGCTGGCGGCGGCGCCGCTGTGGGTGGACGATTCCAGCGACGTGGGCATGCTGGAGATCCGAGCGAAGGCGCGGCGTCTGCACTCCCAATGCGAGAACGGCCTCGGGCTGATCATCATCGACTACCTGCAGCTGATGCGCACCGACAGCCGCTACGACTCGCGCGTGACCGCGGTCGGCGAGCTCAGCCGCGGCCTGAAGATCCTGGCGCGTGAGCTGGGCGTACCGGTGATCGCGCTCTCACAGCTCTCGCGCGCCGTTGAGAGCCGCCCGGACAAGCGCCCGCAGCTCTCAGACCTGCGCGAGTCGGGCAACCTCGAGCAAGACTCCGACTTGGTGATGTTCATCTACCGCGACGAGTACTACAACGAGGACTCCGAGCGCCCGGGCGAGGCGGACCTGATAATCGCCAAGCACCGAAACGGGGCGGTCGGGAAGGTCACACTGACCTTCCAGAAGGAATACCCGAAGTTCATGAATTACGCGGGCGAGGCGCGTTACGCGGCATGAGCGGGGATGTGGTCGAGCTAGGCGGCGCGCGCGGCGCACGGCCTTGCCCATTCGGGCTGTGCGACGGCAGCGGGTTCGTCGTGGATGAGCAGACCAACACCGCTTCCGACTGCCGCTGCCGAGCGCAGCGGATCGCGCGCAGCAGAGCCAGCAGCCTCGAGGCGCGTATACCCAACCGCTACCGCGAGGTCTCCTTCGAGCAGCTGGAGGGCGACAGCCTGAGCGCCTTCTCGGCGCAGGTGAGCATCGTCAGGCGCTTTGTTAGCCGCATCTCCCAGAACGTGGATGAGGGAAACAGCATGTGGATCATGGGCGACATCGGCACCGGCAAGACCGCCCTTGCGATGCTCGCCTCTAAGGCAGCGCTGGAAGCGGGAAAGACGGTCGCGATCTATTCGTTGCCACGCTTGCTTTCCTTGATCCGCGAGTCGATCGAGCACGATGAGGGGGTGGTCGGCTTTCTGGAGCGTCTCTCCGCCGTCGACTTGCTGCACATCGACGACGTGGGCGCCGAGAACAGGACCGACTGGGCGCTCGAGCAGCTCTACACGATCGTCAATACTCGCTACGAGGAGCGACGATCGATCGTGCTGACTACGAATCTCACGCACGACGCGCTGGCCGAGCAAGTGGGCGAGCGGATCGTCTCGAGGCTTGTGGAGATGTGCGGCGACACGGTCGTGCCACTCTACGGCCAAGACCGTCGCCGCCAACCGCCCGAACAGGCGGCCGCGCGAGCCCTCGCGTAGGCACCTTCGTAGACTTCCATGACGCCATGCCAGGAATAGTCATCGTTGGCGCCCAATGGGGCGATGAGGGAAAGGGGAAGATCACCGATCTTCTCGCTGAGCGCAGCGACGCCGTCGTGCGCTTTCAAGGTGGCAACAACGCCGGTCACACGATCGTGCGAGGCGAAGAGGAGTGGAAGTTCCACCTGATCCCTTCCGGCATCCTCTACCCCGGCAAGCGCTGCGTGATCGGCAACGGAGTCGTTATAGATCCCCGGGTCCTAATCGAGGAGCTCGACGGTCTGCGCGCTCGCCGCGTCGACGTCAGCGGGATGCGGATATCCGCCAACGCGCATCTGATCATGCCCTACCACCTGCTGCTCGATTCGGCCGGCGAGGCCAAGCTTGGCAGCCTGCAAATCGGCACCACTCGCCGCGGCATCGGCCCTTGCTACGCCGACAAGGCCGCTCGACTGGGTATCCGCGTGCAGGACCTGCTCGACGAGAAGATCCTCAAGAAGAAGATCGTCGCCGCGATGGAACCCAAGCGTCTGTCGCTACGACCCTTCGAGAAGGACCCAACGCTCGACCTGCACACGATGACCGAGCAATACCTCACCTACGGCCACCGCCTCGAGCAGCACATCGCCGACACTTCCCGTCTGATGTGGGAGCTGCTCGACGAGGGTCAGAAGGTGATCTTCGAGGGCGCTCAGGGGGCGATGCTCGACATCGACCACGGCACCTATCCGTTTGTGACCTCCTCCAACCCTCTCTCAGGCGCGGCCTGCGTCGGCACCGGCGTCGGGCCCAAGGACATCGACGAGGTGTGGGGTATTTCCAAGGCCTACACGACGCGCGTAGGTGCGGGCCCCTTCCCCAGCGAGCTGCACGAAGAGATGGGTGAGACGATCCGCACCAAGGGCGGCGAGTTCGGTACCACCACGGGCCGCCCGCGCCGCACGGGTTGGCTGGATCTCGTCGCGCTGCGCTACGCAGCTCGGCTGAACACGCTCACCTCGCTGGTGTTGACCAAGCTGGACGTGCTCTCGGGATTGGACCGTGTGCAGGTATGCACCAGCTACCGGGGCGCCGAGGGTGCGGAGTTCAAGGACTTCCCATACCACCAGACGGTCCTGCACCACACTACGCCCGAGCTGACCGAGCTACGCGGTTGGAGCGAGGACTTGGGCGAGTGCCGGACGATGTCCGATCTCCCAGAGGCGGCCCGCGAGTACATCCAGTTCATCGAGGAGCACACGGGAACGCCGGTGGCGATGATCGGTGTGGGTCCCGGTCGCGAGCAGGTGATTTGGACGCAGGCGGGTCAGGCTTCGGTGATTGGGCCGCGAGCAGGTCAGGCTGCTACTGCGTAAGACGCGCAGAAAATGGGCCGTGTTGGAATCGAACCAACAACCTTGGGCTTAAGAGGCCCCTGCTCTGCCAATTGAGCTAACGGCCCGCGAGGCGGGAGACCGACCCCGCTGGGCCGGCGACGGTTGATTCTAGCCAAGGCCAGTCGAGGCCGAAGCGTAGTCCTCGATTGGGCAATCCGAAGATCCAATCTTGGTATTGCCCACCTGACGCCGCTACAGCACGATCGTCCGCCCAGCGTCGGCTATCACGCGATCTTCTAGGTGCAGCGTCACCGCCCGCGCGAGCACCGTGCGCTCGATGTCCCGGCCGATCCGTTCCAGCTCGGCCACCGTCTGACGATGATCGACGCGAGCTACGTCCTGTTCGATGATCGGACCGCCGTCGAGCTCCGCCGTGACGTAGTGGGCCGTCGCACCGATCAGCTTGACGCCGTGCTCGCGCGCGCGGCGATACGGCTCTGCGCCCGCGAAGGCAGGCAGGAACGAATGGTGGATGTTGATCGTCGGCACGCCAAGACGCTCCAGGAACTCGCCGCTAAGAATCTGCATGTAGCGCGCAAGCACGACCAGGTCGACCTTATCGCTGAGCAACGCCAGCATCTGCTCCTGCGCTTCGGCCTTGCTCGCTGCCGTAACCGGCACGTGATGAAACGGGACGCCAGCAGCCTGCACCTCGCCGGCGACATCCGCATGGTTTGAAATGACCGCGACAACCTCGGCATCGAGCTCGCCACGGCGCCGGCGCCAGAGCAGATCCATCAGACAGTGGTCGTGGCGAGAGACGAGGATCGCCATGCGCTGGCGCTCGCCCCAATAGCGCAACTCCCAATCCATCCTCAGTGGCGCGCCGACACGCTCGGCGAACTCGCACTCAAAACCGGCGCGGTCGTCAACCAGGCGCTCCAGGAAGAACTCCGTGCGCATGTAAAAGCGCCCGCCAGTGGCATCAGAGGAATACTGGTGCGAGGAGACGATGTTCGCTCCCTGCTCGAATAGGAAGCCCGAGACCGCGGCGACAATGCCAGGGCGATCGGCGCAGTCGATTAGCAGGCGCGCCGAGTAGCTGGGACTCTGCTCGGGAGCTGGCACGGATACATCCCGGCCGCTATTTCTTGGTGGTGGTGCTCGGCGCGGGCGAGGTTTTGAGAATGGTGCCCTTGCCTTGAGAGTTCACTTTGGCCGTGTAGACCTTGCCATTAGTCGTGCCGGTGAAGGTTTCGTTTGCTGGATTGCCGCTCGGGTTCTTCTTGAGCGCTTCCAAATAGGCCTTTACACGCTTGCGTTCCTTAGCGGGCGAGAGGCTGACGGCCTTCTGCGCCGCCAGATCGCCGTTGCTCACGTCTTTGGCCTGATAGGCGGCCTTGGCCAAGTAGTAATAGAGGTTGACGTTCTTCGGCTTGCTGGGAATTATCAGCTGCAGCGCCGCCTCCAGCTGCGCAGGCTGATTGAGCCCTTCTTCGCCGAAGGTCTTCAGCATGTCGTAGGTGATGGCGAGCGTCGGTGCGTTTGGTTTGAGCGCGACATAGCGATTCCAATCGGCGACCACCTTCACCAGCAGTTCCTTGCCCTTGTCCGTGAACTTCTGCGTTTCTTCATCATAGAATTCGCTGTTGCCTGCTTCATGGAAGCGAGCTTCGACCAGCGCCGCCCAAGCGGCCGCTTCGTTCGGGTGCTTGTGCGTGCGCGCTTCGGCAGCGGCGATCTGTTTGGCGTAGCCGGCACCAGCGGTGCCTTCTTTGCCGCCGAAGATCCCTTCGATCAGACCACCTCCGCCGCCGCCTACCCCGACGCCGAAGCCGACGAAGCCGACGAGAAACAGCAGCGCCAGGCCCAGGTAGACGACCTGCACTGTGCGGCGCCGGCCGCGGGCTCTCAGGTCGAACAGCATCAGTGGGCTTCTAGCTCAGGTCGGGGTCGGTGTGGTTGATCATCTCTTGCGCGGTCTTCGCTCTCGCCTCGGCGGGATCGGCCGCACTCTCCTGTGCGGTCCTGCCCCTCCTCTCCGCGCGCTCGATGACCGACGCCACCAGGATACTCGCCTCGTAGAGCAAATACAGCGGAACGGTCTCGAGCACCATCGTGAAGGCGTCGCCGGGTAGCAGCGCGGCGATCGCCGCGCAGGCGAGCACGGCGTAGCGACGGTTGTGGCGGAGGCCCTCCGGCGTGACGAGCCCAGCGCGCACGGCTCCCACGATCGCCACCGGCGCTTGGAAGCAGATTCCCATCGCCAGCAGCACCGTGGCGGCGAACTTGTAGTACTGGCTAGCCTGCACCAGCACGTTGAACTGGCTGCTGTTGAAGTTCGTCAAGAAGCGCACGGCGGCGGGAAGAACGATCAAGTAGCCGAAGGCCACGCCGGCGGCGAACAGGAACGGCACGGCCAGCAGCAGCGGCAGCAGCACCCGTCTCTCACTCGGCTTGAACGCCGGCAGCACGAAGCCGTAGAGCTCGAACAGGATCAGCGGCAACGACAGCACGAGCGCGAAATACAGCGCCACCGTCAATGTCGTCGTCAACGGCTCACCCGGCCCAAGCGTTGTCGGCGCCACGCTCGGCGGACTCGCCGGTATTTTGGCTGCGTCTGCGCGCAGCCGAGCGGCTGTGGCCAACAGCTGTGTACGCGTGGCAGCCGGGAGCCCACTGGTGGGTGAGCTCAGTACACGGGCAAGCGATTCGCTCTCGCCGGCCACTTCGCGTGCCGTCTTCTGAGCCAGCCAGGTCTGCCCCAGCGGACCTTCGAAGTGTCGCACCTGCTTCTGCGTCTGCTCTGTCAGCGGTCGGTTTACGAATTTGAGCAGCGCGTGGTTCTGCCAGAGACAGACGCCGAAGACGAGCGCGAGCGCCACACCGCTGAGAATCAGTCGTGAGCGCAGCTCCTCGAGATGGTCGACGATGCTAAGGCGGTCCTCGTGACCGACGGTGCGAATCGCTGTTGCCACTGCCAGTGAAGCTATCACTGCGCGAAAGTGCGCTAAAGGAGGCCCCTCGACGCGTCGATGAGGCGAGAGAGACAATGGCCGAGAACCCAGCCCATCGCACACATCACCACGTCGAGCTACCGGGAGGCAGACGGATCGAGGTCGTCTATCTCGACGGTCGCGACAGCGAGACGCCGGTCTCGCCAATGCCGTGGAGCGGCGATACACCGACAAGCGCGCCGGGAGAGGCGCTGCACGTCTGCACCAGTTGCGCCGGCGACTTGGTCCACCCACTGGACTGGCTGGAGGAATCGCCCGGCCGCTGGCGCGTGTTGCTGCGCTGTCCGGATTGCGGAGAACTGCGCGAGGGCGTATTCGGCCAAGCGCTGATCGAGCGGCTCGATGACGAGCTCGATCGTGCCACCGCCCAGATGCTGGGCGATCTGCGGCAAGTGACGCAGGCGAACATGGCCGAGGAGATCGAGCGCTTCAGCCGCGCACTCGAACTCGACCTGATCGGACCAAGCGACTTCTAAGCATCTGCCTCATTAGGCAGTGGCGCCCCGTCGAGACAAGTTCGGGATCAGCAGTAGCGCTCGACCACGGCGTCGGCGACGAGGCCGAGCAGTTCGTGTCGTCCATCTGCAAGCGCCGCAGGCAGCGACTCCTTCGCCACCGCCACTATCGACAGCGCTCGCTCGCGAGCCTCATCGAGCGCACCGGTTGCAGCGATCCGCTCGCACAGCGCCTCGGCATGTTCAGGACCGCTCAGCGAGGCGAGGTCAAAGGTGGCGATCTGCTCGTCGCGCTCGCGTGCGAGGATCAACGGCAGCGTGACGGTGCCGTCCAACAGGTCGGTGCCGCGCGCCTTGCCCGTGCGTTGAGCCGGGCCTGAGACATCAAGGACGTCGTCGAGCAGTTGGAAGGCAAGCCCGATCCGCCCGGCGAACACACCCAGGGTCGCGGCAAGCTCGACATCGCCCGCCGCCACGACCAACGCCCCCAACCGGCAAGAAGCCTCGAACAAGGCCGCCGTCTTCAGACGGCATCGCTCCAGGTAGCGCTCGACCGCGATATCGGCGGAGTAGGCGTCCTCGCGCTGGAGCAGCTCGCCGGCGGCAAGCGCCGAACTGGCGTCCGAGAGCGCCTGCAACTGCTCGGCGTCGCCGTTGCGCGCAAGCTCTGCAAACGCGCAGGAGAACAGCAGGTCGCCGGTCGCGACCGCGGTGTCTCGCCCGGCGACCGCGGCGACCGTCGGGTGACCTCGCCGCAGCCGTGCACCGTCGATCAAATCGTCGTGGACAAGCGTCGCCGAATGGACCAGCTCGACCGCAACTGCCGCTCTGATCAGGCCCTGCTCGCGCTCGGGATCGCCATCTGCGCCGCCTGCGGCCTCGGCCGCGAGCAAGACCAACAGCGGCCGCAAGCGCTTGCCGCCTGCCACTACGGTCGCTGTAGCGTGCGTAGCCAGTGGAGCGCCCGCGCGCGCCGCAACGTCCTCCAGGTGGGCCTCGGCTTGCCCCATCCGCTCGCGCAGGCCGGGGCCGCCCCGGCGCATGATCTCCTCGACCGCCTCGACATCGGCGGTACCGGCGGCGGCTGGATGCAAAGCGCTCATTCGGGCACGGTAGCGCCGTGTAGCGCGATGATGCCGCCCGCCATCAGCGTGTAGCGCACATCGACACACCCCGCGCGGTCGAGCTCGGCCGCAAGCTCGACCGGCGAATGGAAACGCTTGACGGAGTTGGGCAGGTAGGTATAGGCCTGGGCGATCGTGTCGGCGGCAGCGCTCTGCTGTTCACGACGCAAGCGTCGCACCGCGCCTGCAAGTAGCGCGGCTGCCCGGCCTAGCATCGGGACGACGCGGTCAAACCAGACGCCGAAGAACCACGACAACGGCGGGCGTGTCGGTGTCGTCATCTCCAGCACAACCACACGTCCGCCGGGCCGCACAACGCGAACCATCTCGGCCAGGCCGGCGGCGAGATTGGAGAAGTTTCGCGCCGCGAAGCCGACGGTAGCCGCGTCGAAGCTGTTGTCGGGATAGGGCAGGGAAAGCGCGTCCCCCCACTCAAAGCGCAATGAGGCGTCATGCGTCGGTGAGGAGGGCTGCGGGGCAGCTGCCGCCCTGACGGCCGCCTTCGTGCGGGCGTGAGCAAGCATCACCTCGGAGAAGTCGCTGCCGACCACCTCGCCGCTCGGCCCGACCCGGCCCACCAACTCCAGCGCCAGATCGCCCGTGCCTGTGGCAACGTCAAGCACGCGACTGCCCGAGCCCACCCGCGCGCAATCGGCGGCGCGCTCCCGCCAGCGATGGTGTAGTCCGGCCGTCATGACCGTATTGAGCAGGTCATAAACGCCCGCTACGCGGTCGAACATGCTCCTGATCTGTCCTGCCTCCAGGAGTCCAGCCGCAGCGTCGGCCGGATCGAGTCCGCCGGACATAGCCCGCGTCCTACTTAAGCTGCGAAAGGAAGAAGACGGCGGCGCTGAACTTCTTCGCCGGCAGGTTCTTGAAGGAAGGCATAGGTGCGGTCGGATTGACGAGCGTACGTGCAATCCCCTGACTACTCACGCGCGCGCCAATGTGGGTCAGCTCCGGCCCAGGACCAGAGTTGCCGTTATCGCCGATTTTGTGGCAAGCCAGGCAGCCCGACTGAGCGACAACGGCGCGTCCCGCTTCGAATTCCTTGAGCGTCTGACCGCCGGTCTGCTTGATCACCGTGGGCGTCGGCATTTCGATCGCCGTCGGCGAGCCGGCGTTGGCGCCCTCGTAGGTGAGCAGCGCCATCGCGCAGATCACGAAGATCCCGGTCAATGTCGCCACCGGCCGGCGCTCAGGCCGGCGCTCAGGGCCACGGTCATAAAACGGCAGCAGGAACAGCAGGATCATGCCGATCGTCGGCACGCCGATTGTCGCCAGCGGGACGAGACTCGGCGGCTTGATCACGCGCAGGAGCTCGAACAGGAAGAAGAAGTACCACTCAGGCCGCGGCACGTAAGTGGTGGTAGTCGGGTTGGCCTTGGAGCCGAGCTCGGCTCCAAGGACGAGTGACATCGTGATGATGCAGGCCATCACTACGCACGCCATCAGCGAGTCCTTGGCGACCGCGTAGGGGAAGAAAGGCTTGCCTTCCGACTTCAGGATCGAGTACTCGCGCAGGTACTCCTCCTTCTCACGGCGATTCATGCGTCGGCCTTGCGCAACTCGGGGTTCTGCTCAGCTTTGATCCAAGGCGGCGCGGTAGTGCCGAGCTTTGCCACCAGGTACAGGTGTGCGCCGATCAGCGCCGCGATCAATCCGGGCACGAGCATCATGTGGATGGCGTAGAAGCGCGACAGCGTCACGGCTCCGAATTCCGGCCCGCCGCGCAGGAAGTCGCTCAGATAGGGCCCGAGCAGCGGTCCAGTGCCGTTGATGTTCACGCCGACGATCGTCGCCCAGTAGGCGCGCTGATCGAACGGCAGCAGATAGCCGGTGAAGGACATCGTCATCGTCAGGATCAACAGCACGACGCCGATCACCCAGTTGAGCTCGCGTGGGTACTTGTAGGCGCCAAAGAAGAACGTGCGCCCCATGTGCAAGAAGACGAGGATCACCATCACCGAAGAGCCCCACTTGTGCATCCCTCGCACGAACTGCCCGAGAAAGACTTCGTTGGTGACGTGGCGGATCGATTCGTAGGCGCCGCCGGAGGGATCGGGCTTGTAGAACATCGCCAGGAACACGCCAGTAACCGCTTGGGAGAGGAAGGCAAACATGGTTGCCGAGCCGAGCGTGTAGAACCAGTTGGTACCGCGCGGCACCTTGCGGAACATCATCCAGCGGGCGCCGCCGCTGAGCGATGTGCGCTCGTCGACCCAGTCGACGACGGTCGAGCCCCCCTCCTTGGCATGGTCCGCCGGTCGAGTCCCCACCTCCGGGCTGCCCGGTCGCGGCGGCGGTGCCTTCAGCGCCGAGGGGACCGGTGGTGCGGGAAGCTTTGGTGCTCGTGCCATCGATGCCTACTTCTGGATCGACGGACGCGATGGGTAGGCAAACTGGCCGATGCCGTCGATCGGCTCGCCCGGGTCGCGCGGGTTGAAGCGTTCGAGCTCGCTGTTGACGCTATAGCGCGGCCCGATCTGGACTTCGCCCCCCACCACACGCGTGTAAAAGCGGTCCAGCGGTCGCACCGGCGGCCCACCGACGGGGACGCCGAGCAGGTCATAGACGCCGCCATGACAGGGGCAGATGAAGCGCTCGGCGGCGTCTACCCAGCGCACGGGACAACCCAGGTGCGCGCAGCGGGAGGTGATGGCGATGAACTGTGTGTGCAGATCCGGCTTGTCGGTGTCCAGCTTGGCATTGCGCCTGCGTACGTACACAGTCGCCTTACCCGCCTCGCCGATTCCCGGCGTGAGCGTGATCACGGTCGGTACGTAGTTGTTGTCAGGGAACATATCGGTCGGGCCAACGCTCTCCCAGGTGTGCGGGGCCTCTTTGAAGATCGGCCCGATCGCAAAGCCAAGCGCCGGTAGCGCAAACGAAGCCGCGGCGATCGCGCCGGCGGCGTGGGTGGTCCCAGTCATGAAACGACGCCGGGTGACGGTCTCGCCCTCGAAGGCGCCGGGAATGCTGCGATCCGCGGTGTAGGGCGAGGAGTGCTGGCCGTGCTTGGACACGGGGCGAACAATATCGACTGCGCAGCCCTCTAGGTGCTGCGCAGCGGCGGCCTGCTCAGCCGCCGGCCTACTCAGGATCGACCAGGGCAAGCATCGCCGCCAGCGCGTCCGGCGAGCCTGCCCGCGCAAGCGCCTTCGCGCGCTCATGCGCGGCGCTTGCCCCCCATCCCACCGCTCGTGCCCCCGCGCCCCAAACGGCGCTTGCCAGCTCGGGATTGCCGGCGCCGTGCGCGAGCGCGCTGAGCGCGATCACGTCCGCCAGCTCTGCCACCGCCTCGATGTCGCCAAGTGCTACCAAGCGTGCCAGCCCGAGCGCGTACAGCCGGTCCCCCGCCAGCAGACCCAGATCCTGCTCGGGAGCGCGCACGACTCGCGGCGCGTGGTAGTGCAGCAGATAGCCCTCGTAGATCGTCTCGATCAACAGCTCGTATTCAGGCCCTTGCCCGTCTACACGCGGTCCCGCCACGGCGGCCTGGGCGGGACCCGATGTCCCCTCATCGGCGGGAGCGGCCACGAGCAGGGCGGCGATCAGGCCACCTTCGGCCGCAAGCAGCGCCCGCAACCGCTCCAGCGTGCTCACTTCTGCCCCGATGTGTCCGCTATCTCGGCGAAGGCGGCGGCGGCGGCGGCAACTGTGCGTTCGATCTGCTCGGCACCGTGCGCCAATGACGGGAACCAGGCCTCGAACTGGGAGGCCGGCGGGTAGACGCCGCGTGAGAGCAGCTCGCGACACCAGCGTGCGTAACCCTCGCCGTCACAGGCACGCGCTCCCGCCATGTCGAGCACCGGCGCCTCGCTGAAGAACACAGTCAACAATCCCGGCGCACTTGCGACTTGAACCGGATAGTCGCTTGCTGCCTCGCGCAGCCCAGCGGCAAGCTCGTCGGTGATCCCGGCCAAACGCCGGTAAGCGTCGTCGTCGAGCAACGCAAGCGTCGCCAGCCCTGCTGCAACCGCCAACGGATTCCCCGACAGCGTGCCGGCCTGGTAGACCTCGCCGGCCGGCGCCAGCATATTCATCAACTCGGCCCGCCCGCCGAGGGCTCCGGCCGGGAGCCCACCGCCAACGATCTTGCCCATGATCGTCAGGTCGGCCTGCACGTCGCTTAGTTCCTGTACGCCGCCACGGGCGACGCGAAAGCCGCTGATCACCTCGTCGAGCACGAGCAGCGCTCCAGACTGATCGGCCTGACGGCGCAGCAGCTCCAGGAACCCCTCATCGGCTGGCACTACGCCCATGTTGGCCGGCAATGGCTCGGCCAGGATCGCCGCCAGCGGCTCTCCGGACTGGGTCGCCGCGACCAGCGCATCGGGGTCGTTCCAGGACACGATCGTGGTCGCGGCGGCGGCACTCGCGGGCACGCCCGGGCTAGACGGCATCGCCTGCTGGCCACGCAGGCTTGCCTGCGTGGCCAGACCCGAGCCGCCCTGTGCGAGCAGGCCGTCAAGGTGCCCATGGTAGGCGCCCTCGAACTTGACGATCCGCTCGCGCCCGGTGGCGGCGCGGGCGAGCCGCACGGCAGTCATGCTCGCCTCGGTGCCCGAGGAGGTCATCCGCACCATCTCGACCGAGTCCAGTCGTCGCGCGATCTCCACGGCCAGCTCGATCTCGCCGGCTGTAGGCGCACCGAAGCTCGTGCCCCGCTCCGCGGCGGCCGTGACCGCCGCGACGATCTCAGGATGGGCGTGTCCGTGGATCAACGGCCCCCAAGAGCAGACATAGTCGACGTAGCGGTTCCCATCCACGTCGAAAAGTTCGGAGCCACTGCCACGCTCGATGAAGATCGGGTCGCGGCCGATCGCGCGCATGGCGCGTACCGGCGAGTTGACGCCGCCGGGCAGCACTTCCAGAGCGCGGCGATACAGCTCGCCTGAGCGCGTGTCCGTCAACGACGCGGGCATCTAGATTCCCGCGTGCTCTCGTTCCCAGGCCTTGAACTCGTCGGTGAAATAGAGCAGGCGGATCTTCTTGAACTCGGTCGAGGAGTACAGCGTCGCGCGGTCTTCGATCCCGGTCATCTGGGCGATCGAGTCGAGGATCGCGTCGCACTCCTGCTTCGAGCGCCCGTGAGCCATCGTAAACACCGAGTAGGGCCAGTCCTCATAGGTGGGCCGCTGGTAGCAGTGAGAGATGCCCCGCACCGCCGCCATCTGGCGCCCGATCTCGTGGATCTGCTCGTCTGGAACCTTCCATACGCCCATGCCGTTAGCCGAGAAGCCAGCCCGGCGGTGGTAGAGGATCGCCGCCACACGGCGCAGCAACCCCCGCTCCTGCATCCCCGCCAGGTGGTCGAGCAACTCCTGCTGAGGCACGCCAAGCTCGGCGGCAGCGGCTGCGTACGGTTCGTCCACGATCGGCATATCGCCTTGCAGGGCGCGGATCACGGCGATGTCGCGCTCGTCGTAGGGCTGGGGCTCCAGCTCGATCGGCTCAGTGGCAAGGGCGGCTGAGGCAAGCGCTTTGGTGTCCCCCTCCATCTCCAGGTCCATCCGGATCTTGAACAGCTTCAGTGTCGGCAGTTGGCGCACCGACTCGGCACCGGCCTCACGCGCGAGCACATCCAGCGTGCCTTCCAATCCCAGTGGCGAGTCAGGCTCGGTGGCGATCGTGAACCACAGGTTGAACTCGTGATTGCGCAGGTAATTGTGCGAGACCCCGGGATGAGCGTTGATCACTTGCGCGGCGCGATGCGGGTTCTCCGCGTCGACCTTGGCGGCCACCAGCATCGAGGAGTAGCCGAGCGCGCGTGTGTCGAAGATCGGAGTGACCTGGCGGATGATCCGCTCGTCAAGCAGTCGCTGCACCCGCGCAAGCACCTGCGCCTCCTCAATCTCCGCCAGCTCGGCGACGCGCAGGAACGGGCGCGGAGCGATCGGAAAGCTGCCCTGCATCAGGTTGAGTAGCCGCTTGTCCAGGTCGTCGAGAGCGATCGCGGCGCCCAGCTTGCGGCTGCGGAGCTTTGGCATAGCCAGTGCCGTGTCGGTTATTCCGTCTGCAAGAGCCACTGGGCGGCGTCCTTTGCGTGGTAGGTGATGACGATGTCCGCGCCGGCGCGGTGAAGCGAAGTCAGAATCTCGCACACCGCCGCGCGCTCGTCCAGGTGCCCGCCAGCCGCGGCGGCCTTGATCATCGCGTACTCGCCGCTGACGTTGTAGGCGGCTACCGGCAGCTTGCATTCGCGCTTGACGGCTGCGATCAAGTCGCCGTAGGCAAGCGCGGGCTTGACCATCAGCATGTCCGCGCCCTCGGCGGCGTCGAGCAGCGCCTCGCGCACGGCCTCGCGTCCGTTGCCGGGATCCATTTGGTAGGAGCGGCGATCTCCAAACGAAGGGGTCGATGCGGCTGCCTGGCGGAAGGGGCCGTAGAAAGCTGAGGCAAACTTGGCGGCGTAGGCGAGGATCGGCACTTCAGAGAACCCCTCCTCATCCAGCTCGGCGCGAATCGCGCCGACACGACCGTCCATCATGTCCGAGGGGGCGACCATGTCCGCGCCCGCGCGAGCATGACTGGCGGCGGTGCGGGCAAGCAGCTCGACCGTGGCGTCGTTGTCAACCTGACCGGAGCCGGCGCTCGTGTCGATCACGCCGCAGTGGCCATGATCGGTGTACTCGCACAGACACACGTCGGTGATCACCACCAACCCCGGCGTCGCCTGTTTGATCGCGTGCACAGCCAGTTGCACGCTGCCCTCAACGTCCCAGGCTCCCGAGCCTTCGGCGTCCTTGCGCGCGGGCACTCCGAACAGCATCACGGCCCCGATGCCGAGCGTGGCGAGCTCCTGTGCCTCCCGCACCACCTCGGCGACCGGCAGCCTATAGACACCCGGCATCGCCTCTACCGGCTCGCGCGTGGTCGCGGTCTCAGAGACGAACAGCGGCGCCACCAAACGGTCGGCGCGCAGAGCAGTCTCGCGGACCAGGCCGCGCAGTGCCGGCGTCGCGCGCAGCCTGCGCATGCGCGTTGCAGGAAAGGCCATCTGTTTCCAGGTTACTCCGCCCGGCGCAAACCAAGTCGAGCGAGCAACCCGAATCCGAGCGCGACCACGAGCACATGCACGATCGAGATCGTTAGCCCCGGCGTCGACTGGTTCACCGCCGCGTCGAGCGCCTGTAGTGCCGCCTTGAACGGGAACACGAACGAGATCGCTGCGATCACCGAGTACAGCCCACCGGCGACCGAGCCGCTGGGCACGAGCGCCAGGAACGCCAGCGGCAATACCAGTAGGAACGCCAGCAGCGAGGCGGCCCGCACCTCACGCGCCAGGGCGCCGATTGCCACGCCAAGCGAGCCGAAGGCGAGCGCTCCGCAGATCAGCGCCAGCGCCCAGACCGCTACGCGCGATACCTCCAGGGACACGAAGGCGCTGACGCCAATCAGCATCGCAAGCGCCACGACAAAGCCACAGACGGCCGCTAGCAACACCTTCTCGACTAGCAGCGCCTCGCGCCTAACAAGTGGGCCTCTGATCAGGCGCGCGAGCGTGTTCTCTTCGCGCTCGAGCGCGACCCCGCCCGCCGCCAGCAGTACCGACAGCAGCATCAACGAGATGCTGACGGCTACCACCACGGCGTAGGTGTCCAGCGGCGTGCGACGCCCGTGCAGCAGCGTGCTCTTGACGGCGATCGGCTGGCTGACGGTGGTAAGCACGTTCTTGGCGATGCCGAGGTTGCCGGCGGCAAATGCCGCGAAGCCGGCGATCTTCTTCAGCGTCGTGCGGTCGGCGCCCGCCGGGGTTCGTGAGGCCACCCCTTCGAGCATGGGGGCGATGTGGCTGAGCCCGACTATTTCCTGACTCGAGCCAAGCGATCCGAGCGAGCCGCCCGCAAGCAGCAGATTGATGTCGTGCACGGCGACAGCTCGTATCTGCTGGGAGAGGGCGAGGTTGGCCTGTGCCAGCGCCGAGTCGATGGCCGAGCGCACAAGCGACTGCTTGAGCGCGTCGCCGTTGTAGATGACTTCGACCTGCGCCTGCTGGACCCCGGAGGAAATCTTGCCAACGATGTTGTCGGGGATGATGATCGCGGCCAGCACGTCGCCCGAGTTCACCTTTACGACAGCGGCCGCACGGGTGGGTACACGCACCACCTGCACCTGGCTGAACAGCTCATCGGTGTACTGGCCGACACCGATGCGTGTGTTCCCCAGGACGATCGTCGTGTTCGGTGGCGTTTCGTCAACGACCGCCACCCGTGGCTTCGACGGCGAGGCCGATAGAGCAAAGCCGATCAGCAGAGCGATCGCGACCGGGTAGATGACAAGCACCGCGACCAGCAGCCGCGAGCGGCGCAGGATCAACAGGTCCTTGGCCAGCAGCCACCTCACGGATGTATTCCTGAACCGCTCACGAACGGCCTCGCCCACGTAGGAACGAGACGAACGCCGCTTCAAAGTCGCTGCCGCCACCCTCGGCCGCCAGATCCGCCGGCGGGCCATCGAAAAGCAGCTCGCCCTGGTCGAGCACGAGCACGCGGTCGGCGTGGCGGCTCGCCTCGGTGACGATGTGGGTCGAGAAGACGACGCACATCCCCTGCGCCGCACGCTGACCGACGAAGCTCCACAGTCGCTCGCGCTGGCCGGGATCGAGTGCCGAGGAGGGCTCGTCGAGCAGGATCGCCGGCGGGTCGGCGAGCAGCGCAAGCGCGACGTTGACACGCTGGCGGTTGCCACCGGAGAGCCGCTCCACACGCTCGTGGGCGCGATCGCCGAGCCCTGTCTGCTCGAGCATGCGCGCGACCGCAGCCTCGGGGTCCTCGACCCGCTCTAGGCGCGCAAACAGTCGCAGATTCTCGCTGACCGTCAGCTTTGAGTACAGAGCCGACTGCTGCGGCGCCCACCCGACAGCGCCACCCGCGCGCACAACCTTGCCGGAAGTGGGTGGTTGCACGCCGCCGAGCAGAGACAGCAGCGTCGTCTTGCCGGCGCCGTTAGGACCGATCACCGCGATCATCTCACCGGGCCACGCGCTGAAACTGACCTCGCTCAGGGCCGCACGCGAGCCGTAGCGCTTGCCCAGCCGCTCGGCGCACAAAAGCGCATCAGAGCCCGTGCCGCTCCCGCTCGGCAGCGAGGCCGGCTCGCTCACAACAGCCTGCCGGGGGAGCGCTCCCACGGCTCGAGCTTCAGGTGGCGGTGCAGATACACCGCCGTCTCGCGTAGCACCGAGAGAATCGGTAGCGCCACTAGCGCGCCGACGATGCCGTATAGCTGCAGGCCGATCAGCAGCGCGAAGATCACCAGCAGCGGATTAATGCGCAGCGTGTGCCCGAAGATCTGCGGCGCCACCACGTGCCCCTCCATCTGCTGCAGGCCGACGAACAGCAGCGCCACCCACAGCGCGCTGATCGGGTCGGTGAACAGCGCCAGCAGCACCGCCGGGACGGCGCCGAGGATCGGGCCGATATAGGGGATCAGCTCCATCACGCCGTAGAAGACGCCGAAGGCAAGCGCGTAAGAGCGACCGTCAGGGAAAATCCCAAGAACGCCGAACACGTACAGCGAGATCCCTGCCGAAGCGCCCATGATCACGCTGAAGAGCAGCTGGCCGCCGACGTAACGCGAGACGGCGTGCTGGGCCAGTAGCGGATAGTCGTCAGCCGGGCTGCCGTCGCCGGGCGGCATCGCGCGGCGCACGAGCGCGCCGATCGCCTGACCGTAGAGGAGCATGTACACCGATAGCACGAACACCAGCACTAGGTCCACCAGCGCGCCGGCGATTTCAGTCAACAAGCCACTGCTGAAGCTCGCGATCTGGCTGGCGCTTTTAGAGAGTTTTCCCGAGAACGTCTGCAGCGCCGTCTTGCCAGGTTCGACCAGTTTTACGTGGATCCCGCCTTTTTGCAGCGTGCCCTGAAGTTTGGCGATCTGCGTGTTGGCTTCATCGACGATGTGGGGCAGGTTGTGGGTGAAGGTCTTGACCTGTTCGGAGATCGGATTGGCAAGCAGGAAGCCAACGCCGGCCAATGTCAGGAAGAATGCGAGATACACCGCCAGCACAGCCAAACCGCGTGGCAGCCGCGCGCGGCGCTGGGCGAAGGACACGAGCGGGTTGAGGATCAAAGCGATGACGGCGGCGACAATGAAGATGACAAGCACCTTCCCCGCCGCGCGAGCGAGCGCCCACATCGCAAGCAGCGCCAACGGCAGCAGCACCAACTGCACCCAGCGCGGCACGACGACCCGCTCCACGATCAGTTCCCTCTCGCGATCATCGGGAAAGTATGTCTGAGGGTCAGGCGCGCATTTTGTTCGTCGGCGACCTGGTCGGCAGCATCGGACGCCGCACGCTGCTGGAGTGCCTGCCCGCGCTGCGCGAGCGTCTGCGACCCACGTTCGTCGTCGTCAACGGCGAGAACGTCGCCGGCGGGCTAGGGATCACCCCGAAGGTGGCCGTCGAGCTGTTCCGCAACGACGTCGACGCGATCACGCTTGGCAACCATGCCTACCACCGGCGCGAGATCTATTCCTACCTTGATAACGAGCCGCGGATCCTCCGTCCGTACAACTATCTACGTTCCCAGCCCGGGAAAGGAGCCTGTGTGGTGGAGAAAGAAGGCGTCCGTCTCGGCGTCATCAATCTCAGTGGCAACCTGTACTTGAAGGCAGGGCGCTCGGCCTTCACGGAGATCGATCCCGCGATCAAAGACCTGGGTGAGGTGGACCACATCCTGGTCGACATGCACGCTGAGGCCACCAGCGAGAAGGTCGCACTCGGCTGGTTGCTAGACGGACGGGTCACAGCCGTGGTGGGCACGCACACGCACGTCCCGACCGCCGACGCGCGTGTGTTGCCGGGCGGGACGGCCTACATCACCGATGTTGGAATGACGGGGCCGCGCGGCGGTGTCATCGGCGTCAGGCGCGAGCAGGCGATCGAGTCGTTGGTGACGCAGATGCCGGTGCGCTTTGAGACCTCACAAGAGGACCCGTGGTTGATGGGGGTACTGGTGAGCTGCTCTACGCGGCTGCGAGCTGACTCGATCGAGCAGGTTCTGATGCCCCGGCCCGGCGCGGCTCCGGCGCCCAACTGAGCTGGCCGAGTAGCGCCAGCATCACAAGGCCGAAGAACCAGGGGATGTACAGGTAGAACCAGTGATCGATCCCCAACTGCACGGCGATCAGGATCGCCGCCGCGCAGGCCGCCAGGCCGACCAGGTCGGCGCGGCGGGGCAGTAGCGCCAACGCCAGCGCGAGCAGAACGGCAAGCGCCTCGACTACGGCCTGCGCGGTGGAGAGCCAGGGCGCCGTAGCGCGGCCACCGGTGGGCGCGATGCCGTACAAACCCCAGATCGAGAAGGGGGATTCGCGCTCGGACTGGTAGACGAGTGTGCGCTCGTAGATCGTGTGCAACGTGTCGTGTGTGAGCGCGGGGATGCAGACGAGCGCCGCGGTTAGCGCGAAAGCGCCGCAGAACAGCAGCAGCGCAAGCGCGCGGCGCGCGCGCGGCAAACCCGGCAGACCGTGCGTGGCCAACAGCGGCGCAAGTGCTAGCGGCGCGAACTTCGCCAAACCCGCCAGCGCGGCGAACACTCCCCGCGCAGGGGCCGAGGAGGCAACCAGCAACGCAGCCAGCACGAGCACGGCCACGAGCGTGTCGTTGGAGTTGCTCTCCAACGCGAACAGCGTGAACGGGTAGGCCGCCCACGCGTAAGCGAGCGCAATGCCGAGGCTCGGGCCGCGAACGCGACGGCCGAGCAAGAACAGCAACGCGATCACCAGCAGATCGAAGACGATCGCGGCCGCATGGGCCGCCGGCAGGTCGTCCCAATGACCGCTGAAGCCGAACACCTGCTCGAATGGGATGTAGGACTCATAGCTGACCGGACCGTACGTGTCGCCGTGTTCGTTATCGGAGGGATAGCTCCCGTACAGCGACTTGCCGTCGACGATCCGCTGCGCGCCGATCACGCCGGCGTAGCCGACGTCGATCACGTTGGAGTCAGTGACGTTCAGCGCGATCCGAAAGCCGACCAGGAACACCAGTGCGATCGCAAGCCAGGGCGCGGGGATCAGAAGGCGCGCGGGCTGCTCGATGCGCGGCGGCGCCACTGCCCAGCCTGACTCGCGGCGGCGAAGGCGGACCCGGCCGACGATCAGCATGCGCACGAGCAGGTACAGCAGCGGTGGGTAGGCCAGTGGCGTGGAAACGTAGATGCGGCCATGGTTAAAGAAGGCCAGCGACGCCGAGAACGACAGCAGCACCAGCAGGTCGAGATGCAGCAGGCGGAAGGGACGGCGCCAATCGAAGAAGGCAAAGAAGAAGAGGACGCTCAGGGGGATCCAGATGTAGAGCGCGTTCACGTGGCGGCCGAAGGCGCCCGAGTAGCCGCGGGCCATCGACCAGGCGATCTGAAAACCCGTCCACTGTTCGAGCACCCTGCCGGTGCGATCGGCGATGATGACTTGACCGATCTCCTTGCCCTGCTTTGAGAAATAGCTGACCTGCCAATGGATGGGGCCCTTCAGGTAGGCGCCACCGTAGGAGCCTGGGTACTTGGCGCGTACGGCGCGCATCTTCGGCAGCCGGTTCGCGATTTCGAGCACGTGGTTGGCGGAGAGGAAGCGACCGACAGGCGGGGTGTCGGAGGCTTCGACTGGCACGGGGGCTTCCGGGTTGGTCACGGTGGTGGTCGTGCCCGAGCCGGTCTTGGCGCCCGCCGTGGTGGTCGCTGCCGCCGTCGAGCGCGCCTTGGATCCGACGCGTGCGGAGCCGGCGACCAGCGCAAGCGAGGGGGAAGCGCTCAGCAACGCCACTGCGCAGAGAACGAGGACCGACATGAGTGTGCAAGCGGGCCGTCGAGACATCCGCCGAGGGTACCCTCGCACCGCCTGATCAGGCGAAGTAGCGCTCCGTCAAACCGGCGAAATCCCCGATCGCCCACTGCTCGCGGCCGTCAAGACCGTCGATCCCGCAAACGATCGCGGCGCCGAGCGAATCCTCGGCCCGTAGCGAGCCATGCGAGCCGCCGCCGACGTGTGCCTGACCGCCGAGGTCGAGGAACTCATAGCCGGCTGCGGCGGAGAGCAAGACGTCGCCGGAGTTTGCGCAGGTGAGTGCCGCCCAGATCCGTGCCAAGGCGTCGGGATAGTCAGGGGCGTGCAAGCGCCCATCGCGTACCTGGGCGTCGAGTACCGTCAGAGCGCCGTCAAGGCGCCACGTACGCCCCCTCTCATCCCCAACATCACCCCCTGGGGCAAAGCGCAGCTCACGTCCATCCGGCCGCTGCAGAACGGCCTCAGCTGGGGCGCCATGCTGGTCGCGGGAAAGCCACATCGCCAGCTCCACGCCCTCAATGCCGACGGCACGTTGGGCCAGCCGTGGCGTCGAGCGCTCGCGTTCTTCCTCGTCAAGCACATAGAGCATCGCGGCGCGCTGGGAAGGACAGATGGCGAGATGTGGACGCTCGCGAGATGCACGGGACTGACGCCAACGAGTGGAAGGGGCAAGCACGCCAAGCTCCTCGAACGGGGGCTGCAGGGCGATCGTGGAAGTCACCGGCGCCTGCGAGTGATCGGCGAGCACGATCACCGCGTGCTCGCCGAGGAAAGCGTCGAGACCGCCCGCCGCAGCGAGCACTCGCGCCAGCTGGATGTCTGCCAGCGCCAGGCTGCGCTGCTGACCGTCGGGACCCGAGCGGTGCGAGCGCCAATCGTTGTCGGGTAGCGAGAGCAGCATGAAGTCGTACAGGTCATGTTCGGCCAGATAAGCCCCCACGCAGCCGGAGTGGCGGTCACGCACACCTGGCATGCCCAGATTCGAGCGGCAGCCGGTTTGGCGGGAGGCAAAGATGTCCGCGTAGAACAACTCACGCGGGCCCATCACCGCGTGGCGCATCAAGGTCGCGGCGATGCGCGTCATCGCACTCTCGCGGCTGGGCTCGTGACGGTGACGGCCCCGGTACATCAGGTAGGTGGTGCCGGCGGTGCGCACATCGGCGTCGTCGAGCACCTCGAACACCGTCCTTATGCCCCTCGACAGATGGGCGCCGTTCATGTTGTAGACGGTGTCGGTCAGCTGGCGACCGAGCCCAACGCGCTGGGAGGCGCGGAAGCTCGAGCCGTACTCGACGTAGCGGCCTTCGCCGCGGTGATACCAACACATACCCGGGATGTGGTGCTCGTCCTGCCAGACACCGGTGACGATCGAAGCGGCGCAGACCGGGGTCACAGACGGAAACGCCGCGACGCAATCCGGGATGTAGGTGCCGCGGCGCATCAGCTCGGCCAGCGTCGGCGCCTCGCCGGCCGCTACCGCCCGTTCCAGTTGCGCCGGAGCCATCGCGTCGATTACGCATAGGACCAGCTTGGGGGAGGGCGCGCGCTTGCGCGCGCGTGCTACGTCGTGCTCTGCCCCTGTCACGCGCTCACTTCAAATCAGCGACGCAGTATGCGCAGGCCCGCATACTTTTCGTCTGAGCGCGCGCGCATGCGCCAAACGAACCAGGCCAGCAAAGCAACGACGACGTAGCCGAGTGGGTGCAGCAGGGCTACCAACGCCGCCACCAGCAGGGAAGCGGAGTCCAGGTACAGCGTCAGCGCTTCGCGGGCGCCGCGGTCGGGAAGCCGCTTGCGGGCGCGGGCGATCACCGGTCCTGCCGCTCGCTGCGCCAATCCGGCGGCGAGAAAGCCGCCGATCAGGCCCGGCCAGGCCGTGTCGCCGTGGGCGGCGAGCGTGCCCGCGAACACGAGTGCACCGGCCGCGACAGAGACACCGGCAAGCGACGCCGCCAGCGGGTCGGGGCGCGCCTCGGTGTCGCTCGGATCGAGCGTCGGCGCCCAGCCGCCAAGCAGCTGCAGCGCATAGGCGAGCACCAGGCCGGCCGCTACGACCAGCAGCCACCAGTCCGATTCAAGAAACGTGTAAGCGCCGTGGCTGAAGCCGACGCCAAGCGCTTCGCTGGAGGCCAAGCCCCCCGCAAGCAGCAGCGGCAGGAAGGGACGCATCCCGCACGCCGCCGCGAGGCCGAGGCCGAGGCCGATGTAGAAGACGAGCCCGTTCACGGCCACAAAACTTAGTGCCCTCTCGCCCGCACCGCCGAGCGAGTGCCCGTCGCTGCCCTTGCAAGATATGAGATCGGGTGGGGCGTGCGCTACCTTGGGCGGCCATGAGCGCGCGCACGACAGGGCACGAACTCAAGCGATACGAGGAGCTGTTCGCGCAGCGCACGAAGGGAATGCGCTCCTCGGCGATGCGCGACATGATGTCGCTGACCGAACGCCCTGAGGTGATCTCCCTTGCCGGAGGGCTGCCCGAGACACGGACCTTTCCGCCGGAGCTGTACGCGAAGTTGATGTCCAAGGTGGCAACGGAGTCCACGGCACGGGCGCTGCAATACGGGCCGACGGAGGGGATGGGGTGCACGGTCGATTGCATCGTTGAGGTGATGAAGGCCGAAGGCACCCACGTCGATCCCGACGAGGTGATCGTCACGACCGGCGGCCAGCAGGTGATCGATCTGATGTGCAAGGCGTTCATCGACCCGGGCGACACGATCGTCGCCGAGGCGCCCACTTACCCAGGGGCGGTGCCGACGTTTGACGCCTACCAGGCCGACGTCGTGCAGATCGAGGTTGACGCGCAAGGGATGCCGATCGACGAACTGGAGCGCACGCTCGACCGGCTCGCGGGCGAAGGGCGCTCGCCGAAGTTCATCTACACGATCCCCAACTTCCAGAATCCCGGCGGAGTAACGATGTCGCTGCCGCGCCGCCACCGGCTGGTGGAGGTCGCGCGCGAGCGCGAATTGATGGTGCTCGAGGACAATCCCTACGGAATGCTCCGCTACGAGGGCGAGCCGCTGCCGACGCTTCATTCGCTCGACGCGCAGGCCGCGAAAAGAGGTGGAGCCTCGGACTTCGTGGTCTACCTCGGCACCTTCTCAAAGATTCTCTCGCCGGGTGTACGGCTGGGGTGGGCGGTGGCGCCACGGCCGGTGATGGAGAAGCTCAATCTCTGTAAGCAAGGCGCCGATCTGTGCTCCTCGCCGGTGACACAGCTGTTCGTGGCCGCCTACTTCGCCGAGCGGACCGGCGGCGGTGAGCCTGTCTGGCTCGCACAGCTCGACTCGCTGAAGGCGCTTTACCGCGAGCGTCGGGATGCCATGCTCGCGGCGCTCTCAGAGCACTTTGGCTCAGCCGCGACCTGGACACAGCCGCAGGGGGGGCTGTTCATCTGGGTGACGCTGCCCGACTACATCGACACCACCGACCTGCTCGCCCGCGCCCTGGAGAGTGAGGGCGTCGCGTTCGTGCCCGGCCGCGCCGCCTACCTGGATGGGCGCGGCGGCTCCTCGATGCGACTGAACTTCGCCGGGGTGCCCGAGCAGGACATCCGCGAGGGGATTCGCCGGATCGGCAAGGTCGTACGCGAGCAGGTGGGCCTGTTCGGCACCCTTACCGGCGGCGAGCCGCCGGCATCGCCAGAGCCGGCGCAAACGCCCACGGCCGAGCCGGCGCTTGCCGAGGTCCTGGAGTTGCCCAAGCGCGAACGAAGCCGGGAGCGCAAGACTCGTTGACACCGTCCACCCGTGCGTGCGGGATGGGCTCTCAGGAGTCGCCTGCGGCGAAATCCTCAGGCGTTACCTCGTCGAGGAACTCCTTGAAGCGCTCGACCACGTCCTCTGACTCCTCGATTGCGTTCTCGAACTCGATCGCCGACTCGGCGATCACCTCCTCGGCAACGAAGATCGGAGCGCCGGCGCGGACGGCAAGCGCGATCGCGTCGCTCGGGCGAGAGTCGATTTCCATCTCACGGCCGTTCAGGGAGAGCGTAATCGAGGCGAAGAACGTGTTCTCGCGCAGCTCGGTGACGGCGACCTGAGTGCACTTGACCTCCAGCTCGCCGAGCATCTCGCACAGCAGGTCGTGAGTCATCGGCCGTGGTGTGGAGGCGCCCTGCAGCTTCATCAGGATCGAGGCGGCCTCGGGGTGGCCGATCCAAATCGGCAGGAACTTGTTGCCCTCGACGGTCTTGAGCAGCACGATCGGCTGCTTGCCCACCATGTCGAAGCTGACGCCGTAAATGACCATCTCCTGCACGACAAATCCTCCAAGAGGGAAGGCCCCAGAGTATAGGTACCGATGTCTGCCTGGCCGCGGCTGTGCCAGGCGACTCGGCGTCCTAGGAGCTCGGGGGGGGCGGGCTCCTAAAACTCCAGAGCTTGTTGCCGAGGAAGTTGAACGGTGTCGCGGCGGCCACCGCAAGCGCCTGCGCTGGCACCTTCGCCAGGCCCGCCTGCTCGACCAGCAGCGTCAACAGAACCAAGTTGACCAACACGAACGCCGCCAGACTAACCAGAAAGAAGCGCAGCGCCTGGTGGTGGACGCGACCACCGGGTCGGTCAAACGTCCAGTGGCGATTGAGCACGAAGTTGCTCGAGACCGCGACCAGCCAGGCCAGCACCGCCGCCAGCTGGTATGGAGCGCCCGCGCCGTGCACGAACAGGGCGTAGACCGCGAGGTTGATGATGAAGCCGCTGGCGCCGACGAGGCCGAAGCGGATCAGCTGCAGCCAGTTGGCAGGGCGGCGCATCCCGTGCAGCAGACGCACATGGGTCCGCTGCGGGGCGCCCGGCGAACTTGCGGGCACGCTCCTCGGGCGCACGTCCACGACGGTCTCGGGGGCGGGCATCCGGTCAGGGTACCTCAGCCAGCGCTCGGATCCGCCGGGGGCGGCGCGAGCGAGCGGGTGGCGGCGCTAGCCTTGTGTGTGTGAGCGTCGAGTCCAAGGCGGTCGAGGGGACCGGGCCGAGAGGCCTGCCACTTTCGCGCGGCGTGTTCTACGCGGCGGCGGCGCTGATAGTGATCGTCGCGGTTGCGGCATTGCTGCTCGGTGGCCGCAGCGGAGGGCACTCCAGCTCGGCTAGCGCGGGCAAAGTGAGCACAGTGGCCGTCAAACCGGCCGCCATCGCGCCAGCTACGCACACGCACGGCGCTGCCCAACACAGCGGCGGTGGCGCCGCTACCGGCACCGCCGGCTCCAAGGGCACCGCGACCGGTTCTCGCAGCGCCAGCGGTCACGCTGTGGCCGGCGGCAAAACGGCGGCTGTCGCTGAGGTACGCGACCCCGAAGAAGCCAAGAGCTTCCCGCTGCCAGCCTCCACACAACACAAGGACGCCACCACCCCCGAAGTGGCGGGCGAAGTTGTCCCCGCGGCGGGCGCCGCCTCAGACTCCCAAATCCGCAAGGAGCTCGGCGAAGAGCAGCAGGCCAAGGCCCAAGAACGTGCGGCGCAGCAGCGCAACTTGACTCCGGTTGCGGGCGGCTTCTCGGTTGGTGGAAATGGCACGATCCCGATCCCCCAGAACGTGCCCGAAGCGGTCCAGCGCGTGATCGCCGGTGGCAACGCGATCGCCGACTTCCCCTATATCTGGGGAGGCGGCCACGCCTCGTTCGTCGCCAACGGCTACGACTGCTCAGGCTCGGTCAGCTACGCGCTGGCAGCCGGCGGGCTGTTGAATGCTCCGCTCGTCTCGGGCGATCTGGCTTCGTGGGGCGCACCGGGCCCTGGGCGCTGGATCACGATCTATGCCAACGACGGGCACACGTTCATGGATGTCGACGGCATGTGGTTTGACACCGCGGGCAGGTCAGGTCCGTATGCGTCGCGCTGGCTTGTCTCGACGCCGCCGCTAGCGGGATATGCCGTCAGGCATCCGGTCGGATATTGACCGTTCAGTGGCGCAGGATGACGGTGCTGAGTGTTGTCGTCGTATGTACGCCGCCAGAGGAGGCGTTGCGCAATACGAAGCGCAGCGTAAGCTTGACCTGATGCGCTTTCGCCAGGTGTTTGGCGACCGTCTTTGAGAACTTGATCCTGACGGTGCCCTGACCAGCGCGAGTGGTTACGAGCACGGCGGTGCCGACGACCACCTCACGCGGGTAGCCCTTCGGCAGTCCAGCAGCCAGAGGGCCTTTGATGCCCAGGCGCGACGCGGTTGTCTTTTCGAGCAAGGCTTCGGCGCGGCCGGCGACCTGCTCGTTGACTTTGTATTTGATCGGCAGACCCAGGCGGACGACTTTGCTGAGCGAACTGGAGAGAACAGACTCGGTGAGCGTAGGACCGGCGCTGGGCGCACTATTGACGCTGGTGGGCGCTGGAGGGTTGCCGACCGTGGGTGGGCCACCGCCACCGGGGGGCGTCGGGCTGGTGCCAGGTGATGGCGGACCGCCAACCGGGATGATGTGAGAGTAAGAGCGCACGTTGCCGCCGCTGTCGGTGACGGTCAGCGTGACGTTGTATTCGCCCGCTGCGGTATAAGAGTGAATGATGCTCGCCTGGGTACTTGGGCCCGCCGCGGCGCCGTCACCGAATTCCCACTTGTACAGGGGCAGGGTGTACGGTTCGTCGAGTTTCAGTTCACTCGGATTGGCGATCAGAGTCATACTCGTCTCGAGTCCGTCGAAGGCGACGTCGTCGGTCTTGCCGACCACGTTGGTGACGGTGAAGTGCGGCAGCAGTTCCACCCCTGACCAACAGACGCTCGTCTGGTGCGCGGTAACGCCCACGCTGCTGTACTCGTACTGCAAATAGTATTCGTGTTCGTCGAACTTGTTGTTGGGGAGAAGCAGCGCTTGCGTTCCCTTCAATTTTTCTTCGGTCTGGGATTCTTCTTTGACTGGATTGAAGACGCTCTGGCACATATCGCCCTGCTCGGCGCGCGTGCCTTCCTGATACCACGCGTCGAACACGGGATCGGGGACGACACTGCTCTGCTCGATGCTCATGTCGTTGATGATCAGATCGGCCAACCCGGTTTCATAGGAGTCGAAATGGCTGAACGTGGTTTCCTGATTCGGCTCAACCAGCTTGGCGCGATTTTGACAGGCGAGCTCCGCTGCGGTAGGCGCCATCGTCACCAGTGGGACAGCCTGATTTACGTGGCCGGCGTGACCCGCGGTCCAGGGCTGCACAGCGTAAATGATGGGGCTGCTCGACGCCGGTTCGATCGCCCCGTGATAAGAGCAGAAGCCGGTTGCAGTTTCGACAGCTTCGGGTTCTGGTTTATTGGCCGGTTCTTCGCTTGTGTGCGCTTCTTCCGCCAATTCTTTGCTGGACGTGGAGCAGTTTTCGGTAGATCCAGATTCAAGGCACACAGTCACCGCTGGCGGAGTCAGTACATAGTAAATAATTTCGCGTCCCTTGGGCAGGTGTTCGTTTTCGATGAAGCGTTTCAGCTCCGTTCGTATCTGCGCGTCGGTCAGGCAGATCACCTGTCCTTTGGGGTTGCTGCAGCCGTTGCTTGGATACGGGAACGTGTCAGTGTAGGCACCCCGAAACGTCGACTTGTAGCGAGTGCGACTCGATGGCGGTTCGGTGTATTGACCGCTGAGAGCGAAGACGTTTTCCAGCTGCCCGCTGGCTGCGCCGACTTCATGCAGATAACCGTCAATCAGCCTCAACCAGTCGCTGTGGTATTCCTCGCGCGGATCCCAGTAGATTGCATACGTGAAGGACTGCGGGTCGACCGGGCCGCCGTGGTACTGCAGCGGCGTTTCGGGCGCTCCGACGAGTTTGCGAGTGTGCACACCGATGTCGACTGTTTCCGCGCCCTCTTTGACTTCCACGATCACCGCGCCGGCAGGCGTGGCAAATGCCACCAGCGCCGCTGCAGCGAGCACGATGGCGACGCGAAACGTCTTGAATGTACGGATCGACGGGATACGGAGGCCCACGAAGCCATGATCGGCAGCAGGAGGGGTCGGGCTTTAGCCGCAACAGGCGCCGGGGGCGATTTGCGCATGCCACATGCCCGTAGCGGGCACACAGCGATCATGTCCACCGCACACCAGCGACCCTCAACGTGATGGCGAGCAAGACGCTGCCACAAACCTCCCTCAAGCGCGAAGCGCTGGATCTGTTCGCGCCACTGCCGCGCCACTACGACGCGGTAGCCGCGGTCCTCAGCTTTGGGCAAGACCCGCGCTGGCGACGAACAATGGTCGAAGCGGTGCGAGCAACGCCTGGCGATCGTGTACTCGACGTCGCGACCGGCACCGGTCTGGTAGCGCAGGCGCTTGTCCGCCGTTACGGCTGCGATGTCCTCGGCCTAGACCAGAGCGCGCAGATGCTGGGTCGAGCGCGCGATCGGGTCGCCACGGACCCTGAACTGCGGGGTCGGGTGACGCTTGTCGAGGGCGAAGCCGAGCGCCTGCCGTTTGCCGATGAGGAGTTCGACCATCTCACC
>DASTPN010000085.1:0-2145 GCA_035719985.1 Solirubrobacteraceae bacterium
GCGGAACCACCGACGACACGATCGAGTCACGCTCGCTCGTGCTGGCCACGCGGAAGCAGACGGCTGCCCCTCGGTCGCGACCGATCCTCGTCCTGAGGGGGTCAGCTGGCCGCCGCCCCGTCGGCGCCTCCTCCTCCACAGAAGCAGAAGCCTGCGCTGCACAGATAGAGGATTCGCACGCGCTCGCTCGTGCTCGGCAGCACAGGTGCCACCGGACCCAGTGATACGGCGTGGCACCTCAGCGCATCACGCTGCACACTTTGTCACCAACGCGCCGTTCAGTTCCGACGCTGCCACGGCGATCGCGCGTTCACTAGCGCGGAGCTCGCGTGAAAGCGACGTCGCACGTGGCCCAGTCTTGGGCACTCCCAACATAACGACCTCGGATAGCCTGCTGAGTACTGGCAGCTTTGCGTCGGCCGTTTGCAAAGCGCGCTTTGCCACCGCGGCGACCCGCATCGCGCAGCCGGCCTGTCTCGCAGCCGCACCTGCATCACTCCCTGGATGAATAGAATAAAGACCGAGCCACGCGACGATAAAGAGCAGTGGGAGCATGCACGTGATCGTGGTCGGTCTAAGCTTCCACGCAACTTGCATCAACCATATAGGCTTCTCGTATCGGGGGTCGGCGATCAGTAGGTTGCGCTTCTCGGGCGTGAACCCGGCGCCAATCGTGCTAGGCAGCCCCTCGGCACTTGCCTCGCCGTCTGGAAGCTGAAGCCCGAGGACGCGGACCATGAAACGCCAATACCAAATCCATGACACCGCGCTCCAGCCGACTAATAGCCACACCACGCACAAAGCCACTGCGAACGAGGTAGTCTCCTTCGGGTGGGCGTCGAAGAATGACATCTGACCCGTGGACACGGTGTTCGATAGCGTCAGAAGGCCTGTCTGTACCAAGAGAAAGAGGTTCATTCGAGATGAGAACAGGCCGAGGTCGGTCTCGTAATGGCGCTGGGCAAGGTCGTAACGGCGCCACGGGTCGGGTAGGGGCGTCTTGTCGGTTGCCGCCGGCACGCTAGCCATCATCATCTTGGCCCGTCTCGGGCTTCAGGTCCGGCGAGCTCAAGTGCGAGGCTGGCTGCAGCGGGTGCGGAGGTCACCGTGTGCATCTGGGGATCAAGCTCAGCGACCGACCACGTGAGCAGGCCGACTACATGTTTGTCGGAACGCAGCGCGAGCGCAATCTCACTCAGGGTGCCGAACCCGCCTCCGATCGCTATCAGGACGTCGCTCGCGCAGACGACGAGTGCGTTCCGTGCCTCACCAATCCCGGTCGGTAGCGCCAGCGACAGGAACTCGTTCGCTTCACTTCGATCCGGACCTGGAAGGATGCCCACGCACTGTCCTCCAGCCGACCGCGCGCCCTTGCTAGCGGCCGCCATCACGCCCCCAAGACCACCGCACACCACGATCACGCCGGCTTCTGCCAGAAGCCGACCGACCTCGTTGGCGGCCCGCAGTAGCTCTCGGTCCGGACCGTTGATAAGGGTTTCATCCTCGAGTGCCCCAGGCATGCCTGGCCCGATGACGCCCACGTAGACCACGGTGCCCACGACGGTAGTACATCGCCCCGACGGAAAGACGTGAAGGTGCCGACGGCCGAGAACGGCGGTTGCGCGTCCCCCTGCGCGGCGCGGCCGTGTACCTATCGAGATGGGCGCACGCAGTCGTACGAGGCGACCCGCCTACCGTCGATGAGCGCCTCCGGCCCAACGTTAGCGAGGCCCTGCTGCTGCTTCTCGACGTATCCGAGCGTCCTGGCCGCAACCGTGGGCGCGCCTGCTACGGACGAAGCTCGAGCGCCTCGCGCGACCGCCATTGGACGCCTGCTCGACGCCTGCGGAGCAGGAGTGGCGGTCGCCCCTCGTCGAGGCGAGGAGTCTGGGAACGCGGCTTGGAGTTCCAGGCTCCGCGCTGTGGCGCACGCCAGCCGCCGTTCGGCCTGGACTGCTGGCAGAAACGCTTCGATGCACCAATCGCTGAGGACGTCCGGGCGGGCGGGCAGAGCCATCTCCGCGTGCAGCGCGTCGATGACCGGCCTCCAGGCGGCTTCGGTTGTCGGGCCGTTTTGAGTGCCGATCACCGTCGGGTAGTGCTCGCCGAGGAAGTACAGGGACACGAGCCACGCGTCGACACTTG
>DASTPN010000086.1:0-3025 GCA_035719985.1 Solirubrobacteraceae bacterium
CCGCCCCGGCCAGCACCTGAGCGACCGTCGAGTTGGCTACACCGTAGCCGCCGGGCGAGCCGCCACCGCTGGTGGAGGCAAACACAGTTGTCAACACCCGCCCCGAACTGTCCACGAGCGGGCCGCCCGAGTTGCCAGGGCGCACCAGGCCGCGCAGCGGCGTCAGCAGACGCGAGACCGGGCCGTTGCCGTAAGCGTCGTCGGTGATGATCCGCTGGGTGCTACCGATCCGTGCCGCGCGCGCGTCAAACGGGCCGTTCTCGGGATATCCGAGCACGGCGCCGCCGCGGCCCGAAGGCGTGCTGGTGGCAAATCCCAGCGAAGGGAGGTTCAGGCCCGGCACGCGCAGCACCGCCACGTCATCGGTAGGGTCGAAAGCGATCGCGTAAGCCGACAGCTGCGGTTCGTGGCCACCGGGCTCCACTGTCGTGTCGTGCTCGCCGGCGAGCACATGCGCGTTGGTAACGACAACGCCCGGAGCGGCGACCCAACCCGAGCCCTCGATCGCCAGGCCACAGGCGGTGCCGAGAACACGAACGACACTGCGCGAGGCCACTCGCACGCCCGGCTCTCGCGCGATTGCCGCCGAAGGCGGTGAGACGTCCGGCAGCGGACCGGTTACGCGCGGCAATGGGTCAAGGCTCGCCAACACGTTCAGGATCGGGCCCGTCGGCGGCAAGATCTGATTGAGCTCGCTGAGGATCGCCGAGCGTTGAATGTCGGCGCGCAACTGTGGATCGGGCCTGGCCTGTAGCGCCACCGCCGCCAGGATCCAGGCGATCGCCAAACCGAGCATCGCGCTCAAGACCGCGCCAAATGCCCCGTCCAGCAGACCTAGACCGGGCAGTACCAGCGTGCGCCGCAAGCGCAAGCCGATGCCCTCGAAGCCCGTCGCGAGGATCGCGCCGGCCAGGAGCGCACCAATCAGGCCGAATGCGGGCGCGTACTGCGAGGCAGATCCACCGGAAAGTAGTAGAGGACCAAGCCGAGTTCCGATGAATGAACCAATGGCGAAACCCCCAAAAGAGAGCACCGCGACGATGAAACCGCGCCGGAAGCCGAACAGCGCCAGCAAGAACGCGAACACGACAATGAGCCAGTCAAGCCCAGTCACCTCTCATGTTCTACCGTCCCGGGCTGTGAACACGAGCCACAGCGACCGCCGCACGCGTATCCGCCGCGTGCGCGCGGTGATCGCTTTGGCCGCCCTCGCCTTTCTGATCGGAGCGATCGTCGGTGCCGGACACGGCGGCTCGCCCGCCATCGCCGTCGCCGAGCGCTTCGCCACCGCCTGGTCGCACGGCAATTACGCGGCCATGTACGCCGACGTCGACGATGCCACCCACCGGCGGATCTCCGCGCACGGCTTCGCCGACGCCTACAGGCAGGCGGCGCGTACGGCCACCGAGACTGCGCTCGTGCTGCGAGGGAAGGCAAAAGAGCAAAGCGACGGCACCGTCTTGCTGCCCATCCTGGTCAGCACGCGCGTATGGGGTCAGCTCGCAGAGAAGTTGCGTCTACAGGCCGTGGCCGATCCCGACGGCGAGCATGTGCACTGGTCGCACGCGTTGCTGTTCCCAGGTCTCGCCGCGGGTGAGTCGCTGAGCAGACAGACGCGGCTGCCGACCCGCGCGGTAATCCAGGCACGCGATGGCACCGTTCTTGCCGACGGTGAAGCCTCCGGTGCCGGCACGCGTAGCTCGCCGCTGGGAGCTGCAGCCGACGCCGCGATCGGCGAAGTCGGAGCGATCCCGTCGGCCCGCGCGAACCAACTGGAGGCCGAAGGTGTGCCCAACAACGCGATCGTCGGCGTAAGTGGCCTGGAGCTGGCCTTCGATTCCCGCCTGCGTGGCCGGCCCGGAGGCGAGTTGCTCGCCGGAGGGCGTGTACTGGCAAGCGCGCCAACCAGACCCGGCGAAACGGTGCGCTCGACGATCTCCGCGCCGCTGCAACGCTCCGCCGCCGCCGCGCTTGGCGGCCAACTCGGCGGTGTCGTGGCGCTCGACCCGCGCAGCGGCGAGGTGCTGGCGGTGGCCGGCCTTGGCATCGACGACCTGCAACCACCGGGATCGACCTTCAAGATGGTCACCTTGACCGCCGTACTCGAAGCCAAAGTGGCCAGTACGAAAAGCGAATTCCCCTACGCCTCCTCGACCCTTCTGGACGGCGTAAAGCTCGAAAACGCCAACGGCGAGTCCTGCGGCGGCAGCCTGGCGCTTGCCTTCGCGGTCTCCTGTAACTCGGTGTTCGCTCCCCTGGGTGTGAAGGTAGGAGCGCAGCGGTTGGTGGCGACCGCTGAAGACTACGGCTTCAATCACCCCCCCACTCTGCCGGGAGCGGTTGAGAGCACGCTTCCCCCCGCAAGCCAGATCCAGGGCGAACTCGACCTCGGCTCGACCGCGATTGGCCAGGGCGAGGTGCAGGCAAGCGCGCTACAGATGGCCACGGTGGCAGCGACAATCGCCGACGGCGGGCGCAAGCCGTCGCTGGGCTTTCAGGCCCAAGGACACCCACTAGGGCCGCGCGTGGTGGCAGCCTCCACGGCCCGCACCGTCAGAAGGCTGATGATCGACGTCGTGCGCGAGGGCACCGGCACCTCCGCCGCAATCCCGGGTATCACCGTCGCGGGCAAGACGGGCACCGCCGAACTAGGCGAATCGAAATGCTCCAAAAGCGAATCGGAAAGCAGCGAATCCACAAGCGAATCGCAGAGCGGTAGCGAAAGCTGCTCAGGAAGCAAAGACCCCCAGAACACCGACGCATGGTTCGCGGCCTTCGCCCCGGCGCTGACCCCGAAGATCGCCGTCGGCGTCCTGATGGTCAAAGACGGCGCGGGCGGCGAAACCGCGGCACCCGTAGCCAAACAGGTGATCGAAGCCGCGCTGCATTAGCGCTTCGGCCCCAAGCCCTCGGATGGCCGGGAGGGCATGTAATTTTTAGGCACGCCGGCCCGTCGCTGGGCCGAGTCGGCGGGCGCCAGCCGCGACGCGGTCCGTCGCGCCGACTCGGCGCGACGGGCGTACCG
>DASTPN010000087.1:0-12632 GCA_035719985.1 Solirubrobacteraceae bacterium
TGGCGAAGATGACGGCGGCCTCGACGGGCCAGCCGCCGCGCGGGCAGCTCCCCGGAACGAGCAGGCCTCGCAGCGCCACCAGCTTGCGCTTGCCGTGCACGATCTCGTAGTACTGGACGTTGGCCGCGCCGAGCGAGGCAAACACGCTTTCAAGCGAAGCCGGAGCGGCGCCGGGGAGTGTCGCGATCGGCGGCACTTCGACGCTGAAGCCGAGGCCGTAAGGCTTTGGCGCCGGCACCTCGCGTGCGACCAGCACAAGTTCCTCGACTAGCGGCTGGGTGGTACTGGCATAGGCGAGCAGATCGAGCGCGTTCGGGCGGGTGGAAGCAAAGAAGAAATCGAGCGTGAAGTGAGCGCGGATCGTTCGCGAAGGCAGCGCGAGCACGCCGATGCCGCCGCCGAAGCCGACGCGCGATCGGGCGGGACAGGCAGACGGTCCGTGCTGTTCGAGGGCCGCTCGCGAACAGGTGAGCGCCCCACGCGCGTCCACCCCCAGGCCGGCCGGCGCGTACAGCGTGAGCTTTGTCACCCGTTCGGGCTGCGCCTCGCCCGCGATCGCCGGCAGTTGGGCCGTAAGCGAAAGGTTTGTGGATGCCCCGAGCCGGTCTGGCGTAAAGCGCTCCTGGGCGAGGAATTCTGCGGTGCCCGACGCAAATGCTGCGGGCAACAGAAAGCCGACCGTGAGCAAGGCAGCAGCGAAAATGCGAGCTGAACGCTTCATTTCTGCCACCCCTCTCTGCTCGCCCGGTTTGCCGGGCGCCCCTAGTTCGTGTTACTGACAGTAATCTAAATTAGAGGGGGCTGTCAAGTGGGCTTCAAGTAAAGGGGGAACTACGGCCGTACATGTACGGCCCGGAACAGCGGATGAAAGAGTCGAACTCAAGCGCGCGGGTCGCGCCACATTGCCCACATCTTGGGGCCGCGCGGCAGCTGCAGCTCGCGCCTGACTCGAAAGCCGTGACGAGCGTAGAAGGCGATATTGGTTTCCTTGGAGGACTCCAAGTAGGCGCCGACGCCGTCTTCGTCGCAGCGCTGTAGCACCGGCGCGAGCACCGCCGAGCCTAGCCCTTGGCCCTGGGCGCTTGGGTCGGTGCCGAGCACCGCCAGGTACCAGTGCGGTGGACCGGAGGGATGGGCCATCTCCATCGCGCCGAAACCACGCGCCAGCAGCGGCATGCGCCAGAACAGGCGCGGGTGAAGCAGGCAGCGCGCGATCTCCAGATCCTGGCGGGGGCTCTCGCGCCACTGCTTTGGCGGCGCCCACAGCGCCGCGCAACGCAGCTGCGGGTCGGTCCATACCTCCTCGCGCTCAAGCAGTTGACTCAGGCGTGTGGCCTGGAAGCGCTCGAGCATTTTTGGGCGCAGGTGGTCGTGCTTGCACGACCAGATCGCGACGGGATCGTCGTAGAAGGCGCGGGCCAGCGTCTGTGCGAGCACGGGAATGTCCGCCGCGCTAGCTCGACGCATCTCATGGATGACACTCATCTGCGGTTGGCTCCTGACGTCGTGGCCTCGCTGCGGTGCGCGGTCGGGATTTTCGCAGACGCTCCGTTCAGGAGCCAGTGACCGCCGCCGGGTTTCGCCGAGGACGCCGGCGCGCCCGTGAAGCGGAAGCGGGCCTGGGCTTGCCGTGCCCGCCGGCGCGACCGGGACCGCGGGGCTTGCGGTGTGAGTCGGCGCGACCGGGACCCTGGGGCTTGCGGTGTGAGTCGGCTTGGCCGAGACCATGCTCTATTCCGAGGTGATCGGCGAGCTTGCGCATTTCGTGCGTGTCGGTGTGCGCGACGAGCGTGATGCCAACGCCCGCCCGACCCGCCCGGCCTGTGCGGCCGATCCGATGGACATAGGTATCGGCGCCGTCGGGCACGTCGTAGTTGATCACGTGTGAGATGCCGCGAACGTCGATGCCGCGAGCGGCGACGTCGGTGGCCACGAGCACGTTCACGTGGCCTGACTCAAAGCGGCTGAGCGCCGATTCTCTTTGCCGCTGGGACTTGTTACCGTGAATTGCCAGCGCGTTCACGCCCGCGGTTCCCAGTTGCTTGACGAGGCGATCGGCGCCGCGCTTGGTGCGCACGAACACAAGCGCAAGCTCGCGCTCGCCGCCAAGCTGGGCAAGTAGTGCCTGCATCCGTCCATCGGCTTTGACGGTGAGGAAGCGATGCTCGACCTTCTCCACAGCGCTGGCGCCCGAAGGCGCGTGCTCGTGCGCCACGGCAGCTTTGGTGTAACGGGTAGCGACATCGCCGGCCAGCCCGTCGAGGGTCGCGGAGAAAAACAGCGTCTGGCGCTGCTCGGGACAGGCGGCGACGATGCGATCGACCGCTGGGCGAAAGCCCATGTCGAGCATTCGGTCGGCCTCGTCGAGCACCAGCACGCGAATCGCATCGAGCGTGAAAGCACGGCGGGCAAGCAGGTCCTCCAGACGCCCCGGTGTCGCCACCAGGATGTGCGAGCGGGCAGCGTTCTTGGCCTGTGCGCTAAGGCCGACGCCGCCGTAGACGGCGCAGATCCGCAGCGCTCGCGAGTGGGCGACGTCGCGAAGCTCCTCGACAATCTGGCAGGCAAGCTCGCGCGTGGGGGCCAGCACGAGCGCGGCCGGCCGTGCCTGCTCGGCGGCGACCGAGTCGACCAGCGGGATGCCGAAGGCGAGCGTCTTGCCTGACCCGGTCGGTGACTTCACGAGTACGTCGCGGCCGCTCATCACATCAGCGATGACCAGCCGTTGAACGGCGAACGGCTCACGGATACCGCGGCGACTGAGCGCGTCAGTAACCGCGGGCGATACGCCCAAATCGGCAAATGACTTCATGTCTTGTGACTCCTTCTGCGCAGCATTCGTGGCCGCGTCGGTTCGGGAGGCTGATGCTGACCCGAACCGCAGGAAGCGGTACTCAAGCGAGCTGCCCCGCGGCCGAGTGTGCCGACCGCTGTCAGCAAACTTAGCAGGCTGTGCTGCGGCGAGCCTGGGCGAAGGTGACTAGGCGCTTGCTCTCCTCATCCCACAGCTTGAGTGTCACAGCGCGCAATCCGTCCCAAAGCGACAGCGTCGGCACGTCGCTAAAGACTGGGTTCTCGTTGTGGGCACGTTTGAGGTTGTAATTGGGAATGCGCGCACTGAGATGGTGAACATGGTGGTAACCGATGTTGCCGGTTAGGAACTGCAGCACCGGCGGAAGCTTCAAATAAGAGCTGCCCCGCAGCGCAGCGTCGGCATAGTTCCAGTCGCTGTGGCTCTCCCAGTAGGAGTCCTCGAACTGGTGCTGGATGTAAAACAGCCAGATGCCGACCGAACCGGCCAGCAGCGCCGAGGGCCCGGCAACCAACAGGTAGTCGCGCCAGCCAATTAGCAAACACAACCCGCCAACTATCACCGCTAGCGCGATGTTGGTGGCGATCACGCTGCGGCGCATGCGTGGACGGGCGCCGCGAGCGACGATGCGGGGCCCGACGATCATCGCGACTATGGGTCCGACGCCGAACATCACCAGTGGATTTCGCGTAAGCCGGTAGGCCAGGCGACTGCGCCACGGCAGCGCACCGTATTCGCTGACTGTCAGTGTGCGTATATCACCAACGCCGCGATGGTCGAGATCGCCCGCGGTGGCATGGTGAACGGCGTGGTCGTGGCGCCAGCGCAGAAACGGCGAGTACAGCAACAGGCCAAGCCCGATACCAAGCCAGGAGTTGGCACGTTTGGAGGCGAGAAACGAGCCGTGCGAGCAATCGTGAAAGACGATGAACGTACGCACCAGCAGCGCCGCGGCGGGAATCGCCAAGGCGAGCGCCAGCAGCACGGATAGCGACAGGGCGAGATATATGCCAACCGAGACGGCCAGGTACGGGATTGCCGAGGTCGCCAGGTCAAGCAGCGCGCGGGTGCGACTGGGCTGCATGTAGGGAGCCAGAATCTGCCGCCATGACGAGACGTCCTGCTGGCGCGCTTGCACCTGGGCGCCGTCTTGCTGCTGCGGCGTGGAGACTGGGAGGGTGGCCATCGGCGGTGAGTTGGCCTGCTGTGTTCAGTGTATATCGGCAGACTGGGCAAAGGCGCCGGTTACCGGAAATCCAAAGCCATCGACGTATCCGGGAGCGTCTCTGTGACCTGTTAGCCTGAAGGCTAGATGCCGGGACCACAGCAGCTACGGCAGCAAGAGCGGCATGAGCAGAAGCTCAAGGACATTGCCGAGCAGGTCGCCGAAGGGCGGCTTGTCATCAGGAAGATGACCGACGCCGAGCGCAAGCGCTATCCGCCGCGCGAGCGGGTTGCGGGCGCCGGCAAGCGCCGCCGTTAATTGCTGAGATAAGAGCTCGGCCCGCGTTGAGGTTCAGCTTGCAGCGCAAGCTTGACAGGAGCCGTGCAGCACGATCTCATGCTCGGCGACGCGCATCGGCAGTCGCGTGCTGAGCTTGCGGATCGCCTCCTCGAGATTCTCGTCGGAAAACGGCGTGACCGCGCCGCAGCTGTCGCAGACGAGATGGTGATGGTGCCCGGCGCCGCTGCGAACCGGCTCGTAGCGGGTCATGTCCTGGCCGACCTGCACTCGCTGCACCAGACGCAGCTGCTCGAGCTCGTCGAGGATGCGGTAGATGCTGGCGCGCGCGACAGGCCGTTTGCCGGCGCGCAGTTTGTCTTCGATCTCGATTGCCGAGAGCGCACAAGGCTGCGAGGAGAGCAGTCCCAGTAGTGCGCGTCGGGCCCGCCCGGAATGGCGTCCGTTTTGCGCGAGCACCTGCTGCGCGTGGGTTGCCCAATCGTCTCTCGGTGTCTGTGTCATTCGCGTTCTCAGTTTAGTTTTGGGCCAAGCGGTGGACGGTGTCTGGCGCGGAGTGCAGACGCGCGCTGCGCTGTCCGCCGCGCGGGCGGCTGCTGAACAGGAAGGCGAGCAGGTAACAGGCGGTGGCGGTGGCGATGATCGCCGTGCTCGGTGGCAGGCTGGGGATCGCGTAGCTGAGTATGAGTCCGAGCCACATCGCGAGCACCGCCAGTCCGGTTGACAGGGCGAGCGCAAGGTAGGGATCCGAAGTGAGTCTGTGCGCGGCGCCGGCGGGGGCGGCTATCAGCCCGAGCAGCAACAGCGCCCCCACCGCCTGGGTGGCCTCGGCCGCCGTGGCGCCGACCAGAGCGAGGAACACCAGCCCGAGTATTGTGACCGGCACACCGCGCACCGCCGCGACGCCAGGGTCTACGCTCGCAAACAGCAGCGGCCGTGCGATAGCCAGGATCGCCGCGAAGATTGCCACGCCGATTACGGCGGCCAGCCGCGCGTCGGCTGTGCTGAGGCCAAAGATCGAACCGAACAGGGCGCGTGCGCCGAGCAAGCCGTCACCGGCGCCCGAGCCGCTGCTGAACAGCGCCAGGAACAGCACACCGAGACCGAGCACCCAGGCGAACACGATCCCGATCGTCACATCGTCGGCGGGTTGGCGAGTCCGGACCCCGCCGATGGCGCCGAGCGCGAGCGCAACTGCGATCGTTGCCGCGAACAGACCGACGCGCGCGTCGATGCCGGCGGCCGCTGCTGCAAGCGCACCGGTGAAGGCGACGTGGCTGAGCGCATCGCCGGCGAATACCTGCGCGCGCACTACGACGAAGTAGCCGACGGAGCCGCAGGCAAGCGCGACAAACGTGCCGGCCAGCAGCGCGTTACGGAAGAACTCGTGCGCGAACATCAGGCGCCCTCCTGAGCGGGGAGCGCGCGCTTGGACGTAAATGGCGATGGGTTATCGCCGCGCGCGCGCGCGACGCGGGCTAGCACGTACGCGACGAACGCTACCGTCGTTATGTAGAAGCCGACGGGGTATTCATAGAAGTAGGCAAGCGCCAACCCCACCCAGGTGACGAGCACGCCGATAAGCACGCTGAGCGCCAGGCTCAGCCCGATGCGAGGGGTGAGGACTTGCGCGGTCGCCGGCGGCGCTACCAACAGCGCGAACACCAACAGTGCGCCGGTGATCTGAGCGGTCTCGGCGACAGCGAGGCCGAGCAACAGCAGGAAGCCGAGACTCAGTGTGCGCGTGGGCACGCCGCGCACTTGGGCTACGCCCTCGTCGAGCGAGGCGAACAGGAGTGGTCGCCCGGCGATCGCCAGCAGCGCTAGGGCGACGGCGGCGACTAGCGCGAGCGCAAGTACTTGGCCGTGGGTAATACCCAGGAAGCTGCCGAACAGCAAGCTCTCATAATTGCCGAGCACACCTTGGTAGAGGCTCAGGAACAGAAAGCCGCAGGCCAGCCCGAATGCCTGTACCGCTCCGGTGATGGCGGCCTCCTGTCCGTGTTGGCGGCGGCGAGTCTGAGTCCCGGCGGCGGCGCCGATGATGAGCGCGGCTATTGCCGTGAAGAGAAAGTAGCCCGCGGCAGCGGAGAGGCCGATCAGAAGCGCGCCTGCGGCGCCGGGGAAAGACATCACCGACAGGGTGTGACCAGCAAAGGTCTGCCGGCGCAGCACCATGAACCAGCCGATCACAGCGGCCATCCCCGCGACGATTGTCCCGGCCTCAAGCGCACTGACCATGAACGGGTATGCCGTCAGTTGCCGCAGGTCGGAGAGCGGGTTAAGCGATGGACCTGCCGCGACTACAGCGCTAGTGCTGATGAGCATGACGGTCGCTGTGGTGGGCAGGCGGCTCCGGTAGGCCGACGACCACGAGCCGGCCATCGGCGGTTTCGAGCACTTCGATCGGAACGCCGTAGAGATGACTGAGCGTCGGTGCGGCGATCACTTCGCGCGGGGCGCCGACGAGGGCCGCGCCCGCGCCGAAGTAGACGACGCGGTCGAGGTAGGAGAGCAGTGGGTTGACGTCGTGGGCGACCAGCAGCACCGTCACTTCCTGTTCACGGCAGATGCGTGCCAGCAGCGCGGCGACGGCACTTTGGTTGGGCAGGTCGAGGCTGTCAAGCGGCTCGTCGAGGATCAGCATCTGCGGGCGGCTGACTAGCGCCTGGGCGATCAAAAGGCGCTGCTGCTCGCCACCGGAGAGCTCTCCGATCGACCGCTTGGCGTAACCGCTCGCGCCGACCAGCTTGATCGCCGCGTCAACCTGCTCGCCACCGGAGCGGTGCAACGGCAGACCCCAGCGGGCACCGTCCAGTCCCAGCCGGACGAGGTCGACGCCACGGATGCGCGCGCCCGGGTCGAAGTGCCGCCGTTGGGGCAAGTAGCCGATCTGGCCCTTGAGTGCGCCGGGCGCCTTGCCCAACACCAACGCGCTTCCTTGCGCCAGGGGAAGCTCGTCGAGCAGGACGCGCAGCAGCGTGGTCTTGCCCGAGCCGTTGGGGCCCAGGATCGCAGCGAACTCACCCCGGCCGATCGTGACGCTGACGTCGCTCCAGACGGTGTGTCGGCCGATCCGCGCCTGCGCGGTCTCCAGGCGTACGGCGTGTGTCGAAGTGGCCGTGCTGATCGGCTCGGGCTTCGCGCTCATCGGCCCGTCGCCTTGTTAAGTGCTGCGCGAAGGGCGCTCAGCTGCGCGGTCTGCCACTGCTCAAAGCTGGCGGAGGCGGGTGAGAGCGTCTCAGTGACGGTCACCGTCGGGATGTGGGCGGCGCTGGCGAGCTGGCTGACCCGCTGCACATCAGGCGTGACGTTCTGACTGTTGTAGACCCAAACCTTAATCGCGTGGTCTTCGGCTTGCCTATCGACGGTCTGCTTATCTTCGGCGCTAACGTCGGCGCCCTCGGCGATCGCCTTGGCGAAGCTGTAGGGGGTCATCAGCTTCAGGCCGAGGCTCTGTCCGAGTGGCTGGAAGATGCTCTCGCTGTAGCCGACGGGTGTACCTGCATAACGCGCCCGGATTTCACTGCGCAGGTGGTTGTACTGAGCCAGACTTTGTGTCTGGAAGGCGACGCGTCGTTGGTTGAAGTAGGCGGCGTCCTTGGGGTCCAGGCGCTGGTAGTCGGCGGTTATCTGGCCGATCACGCGCTGCACGCTCGTCGGCGAGTACCACTGGTGGGGGTTATCTGCCTGCTGGAGGCCGAGCAGGCGCCCGACGTTAAGCAGCTCGCGTTCACTGGATGGGTTCGCGGCAAGAAGCTTCGAAGCCCAGTTGTCGTAGCCGATGCCGTTGACGATCGCCATCTGCGAACGCGCGATCGTCACGCCGTCGGCGGCCGTCGGTTCGTAGGAGTGCGGATCGGTGTCGGGGTTGGTGATGATGCTGGCAACGGCGACCTTTTCGCCGCCGAGCTGCACCGCGATGCTGCCCCAGAAGTTCTCGGCGGCAACCACCTGCAGCTTGCCTGAGGAGCTGCTCGAAGGGGCGTTTGATCCACAGCCGGCCAGCAAGGTTATGAGACTCGCGACGAACACCGCCGCGAGTAGGTTTTGTCGTGCCTTGCTCAGCGGGCCTCGTGTGGGCGCAGCTACCTTCACGGTGCGTAAGCCTAACATGAATAGGACTCAGTCTCGATCCTAGAATGGCGGGTTGGCGGACTCGGCTCGCCAGCAACACCTGGCGAGGTACGATCGCTCTCATGTGTGCAGGCTGCGCGATGGCAGCAATAGCAGGCGCCTCAGGGGCCAGATCGTGGCTACAGGCTCATCACCTGACATGGCTGACACCTCAACGGATGCGGGCCGCCACGGTGGCGCTGTTTGCCGTTGCCGTGGTGATCTCGTCCGTCGGGATGAGCGGATCGAGCACGCCGGTTAGTAAGCCTGCGGATTCGCGGTGGCCCTTCGCACTCACGGTAGCCCGAGCTGCCGATCTACTGTGCACGCGGGATCAGGGTCCGTCGAGTTCGCCGTCGACCAGTATCGATCGTACGAGCGGAAGAGTTGCACAGCGACCGCTGCAATGGGGGAGACTGTGTTGGCGTGGATCTGGACTCCATTCAGGATCGCCCCGTCGAGCTCCTTCAGCGATTGCTGCGCTTCGACACGAGCAACCCTCCGGGCAATGAGCGTGAATGTATCGACTGGATTAGGGGACTGCTGGAGGATCTCGGCTGTGAGGTGCGCATCGTCGCGAGTGAGGCCGAGCGCCCGAACCTGATTGCGCGGCTGGCCGGTCGTGGCGAGTGCGCTCCACTGTTGCTGCAGGGCCATGTCGATGTTGTTGCGGCGCGCGGTCAATGGCGGCATGAGCCGTTTGCCGGCGAGTTGCACGACGGCTACGTGTGGGGTCGCGGCGCGCTGGACATGAAGGGCGGCGTGGCGATGATGCTCTCCGCATTCATGCGCGCGAAGGCAAGCGGAACGCCGCCGCCGGGCGATGTGATCCTGTGCCTGATGGCTGACGAGGAGGCGGGCAGCGAACTTGGCGCCGAATTCCTCGTACGTGAGCACCCGGAGCTATTTGCGGGTGTGCGCTATGCGATCGGCGAGTTCGGCGGGTTCACAATGGAGGTCGCCGGCCGGCGGTTCTATCCGATTATGGTCGCTGAGAAGCAGGTTTGCTGGTCGCGCGCGATCCTGCGTGGCCCGGCGGGGCACGGTTCGATGCCGATCAGGGGCGGGGCGATGGGCCGGCTCGGCAGGCTGCTGGAGCGGCTCGACCGTCGCCGGCTGCCGGTGCACGTGACGACGGTCGCGCGCGCGATGATCGAGGCGACCGCCGCCGCCATGCCGCCGGCGCTTGCGCTGCCGCTCAAGGGCTTGCTCGTGCCGCGCCTCACCGATCGCCTGCTGGATGTAATGGGCGAGCGTGGGCGGGTGTTCGATCCGCTGCTGCACAACACTGTCAGCGCGACGATCGTGGAGGGCGGGGAGAAGGTCAACGTGATCCCGGATGCGATCTCGCTGACGCTTGACGGCCGTCTGCTGCCGGGATTCGCTCCCGAGCAGCTGTTCTCCGAGTTGCGCACGCTCACGGGCATAGAGATGGAGTTCGAGGTCCTGCGCCACGACCCCGTCGCTGCAGAGCCCGACCTGGGACTGTTCGACATGCTCGCCGGGGTGCTGGCAGAGCTTGACCCTCAGGCCAAGGCAATACCGATGCTGCTCCCCGGCATCACCGATGGGCGCTTCTTCTCCCGGCTCGGGATCCAGACGTACGGGTTCCTGCCGATGCAACTGCCGCCAGAGATGCCCTTCATGCGGCTAATCCACGCCGAGAACGAGCGTCTACCGGCAAATGCCGTCGAGTTCGGCGCCACGGCGATCGGACGCGTGCTCGAACGCATCGGCGGTGGGCTCGCCGCCTGAGGGAGTCCTGACGTCCGTGGTTAGCGGCCTCACGCCGTCGCCGCTCTACGCGAGTATCAGTGTTTGCCGAGGGCCGCTAGACATCTTTTGGGATAAGGATGCGCTCGCTTGGGGTGATGATTGGCGCTCCGAGGTCGGAAATCTCGTGCGCCTGCAGCCTATCTGGCGTGAGTGTCGCCTCGAGGATCAGCACCGTCGCGCACACCAATGCCCATGCCTGCGCGACGAACGCCCACAGGCGCTCTTCGAGTCCCTTGTAGCCGGTGAAGGAGTCGTGCAGGATGAACGTCACGATCCCTGCGGCCAGCAGCAAGAGCGCACCGCCCAACACGAGCCTTCCCAGCCGGCTCGGCCAGGCCGAGCGAGCGAAAACGAAGCCCGACGCCAGCAGCGCGGCCTTGATGCCGAGGCTTAGCCAGATGTGCGCTTCGTAATGCCAGGACCTCCCGCCTGCGGCTTCGTGTGACCTGCACGCCGCGCTCAGGATGGTTGAGCAGTCCATGCGCAGCGGTCCGACGAGGATCGCGCACGCACCGGCGAGCGTGAAGCACAACGGCATTGCCAGCGGCCACGGCCGCGAGCGCAGCGACGGCACGACCGCAACTGCGAGCGCGAGGAAGCCCAAACCCCAGATCCCGACGAAGACCGTGAAGATCCACGGGTGGATTGCGCCGTCTCGGCCGAGTTCGCTGATGTACTGGCGGGTCGCTGAGTAATGGGGTTCCAGAGCGCCGGCGAGTATCCATCCGCCGAGGAACACGACCTGGGCGAGGATCGCGGCCCACGCGAGCAGCAACGCCCGGCGGCGCGCGGCCGCGGACAGCAGCGGCCAGCCTGCGGGTCGGAGCCAGAGTGCGGCGTCGTGTAGCACGTTCTCGTCGGATGCTATCCGTCCCGCTCGCTGGCGATTGGCATGCGCACGATCAAGCCGTGAACACAGCCAGGCCCAGTCGAACCTCACGGCGCAGGCCACAGCGGAACAGACAATTGTTCGAGTGGAGCCACTCCTCATCACCCTGTTGCTGTGCTCCGAGGGTGTACTCAGCCGGCCGCTCCTCTATTTGAGCCTGCACTTTAAGCGTCACCGTGACAGCTACTACGAGCACCTTCAGCGCGTCCGCACCGACGGTGCTTGGGAGGGCTGGCTGCGGTTCTTCCTCGAAGGAGTTATAGAGGTCGCCGAGTCCACGACACTCACCACGCAACGTGTCGTCGCGATGGTGGAGAACGACCGCCAGAAAATCCACACCTTCGGACGTGGCGCCGCCACGGCGCACCGTGTGCATGACCTCGCGACACACTCCGTTGTCATCGGCGCCAGCATCTCCGCCGAACGCCTCGGCCTGACCGGCCCCCCCGTGTACGCCGCCATCCAACGACTCGAGAAAGCCGGATCCTGCGTGAGGCAACTGGGCGACGGAGAGGGAAGCTCTACGTATACGACGAGTACTTGAAGATCCTCAACGAGGGCACCGAACCGTTCTGAGCGGCCTCGTCGGCTCACACGGTTCGCATTGACTTAATTTATGGAGCCAGCCGGGATCGAACCGGCGACCTCCTGCTTGCAAAGCAGGCGCTCTCCCAGCTGAGCTATGGCCCCGCGGTCATCGAGTGTAGGGCACCGAGCGCGGCCAACAGCGTCCGCGACAGCCCACCACGGGACCGACCCTACTCGTTGAAGTCGAAGTCCCGGGGCGGTCGCTGCTCGAACCAGAGACGGTCCTGCTCGGGGGTCTCGCGTAGGAAGTCTGGAGTCTCCTCGAGCACATCCTCCGCTGGCTCCTCGCTCGAGGGCTGCCCCTCGGTCGACTGCTCGCCCTTGGCGTCGGGTTCGCCATCGCCTGGCATCTCCCATTCCAGCGAATCGCCCGCACTCGGCTGAGTATGTGCCGGATGGCCTACTGGGGCCGCTAGCTCGCCGGCAGGCGGCGCGGACGTCTCTGAAGACGTCGATTGGCGACCCAGCTCAGCCTCCATGTTGATCTCAACGGTCTCCTGCCCGACACCGGCGGCACCTAGATCGCTCTGCGACGCGGGAGTATCGGCGACCGGCGCGCTGACCTCGGCTTCTACGTCGCCCCCGTTTCCGAGTGAGTCCGAGTCCTCGTCCTCGCTCGCGGGCGCCGGCACCTCCGCTTCGCGCCGCACCGGCCCTAGGGCGTCGTTCTCCGCGCGAGCCACCTCACCCGGGTCGGCTCCCCTGAGACGCTTGAGCTCCAAGTGCTCGCGTATGGCGTCGTCGAGCAATCCCATGCGCGTCCAAACCATACTGCGCGGAGGCTGGGTGAGGGAAGGTCACGTCAGGACCCATTGCTTGCGTGAGCCGACGCTCTCGCCGCTCAATCCAACCGGCAGAACGCAAGTGATCGCCGTACACTTCCAATGGCCATCGCCCGCAAATCGCGGGCCGCGGGGCTATAGCTCAGTTGGGAGAGCGCCTGGATCGCACCCAGGAGGTCGCCGGTTCGAGTCCGGCTAGCTCCATTC
>DASTPN010000088.1:0-8022 GCA_035719985.1 Solirubrobacteraceae bacterium
TGTGCGCCGGCACCGCAAGCTCGGCGAGGAGCGCCGCGGCTGCATCCCCGTGCAGAGTGTTCACGCGCAGCGCAAGCTCGCCGGGCTCGTTATCGGCGGCCATCAACGACCTTGTCTGCTCGGGGCCGAGCTGCTGCCACCACATCCGAGCGAGCCACGGCGGGTGCGAGTACATGAGCGCCGCATGCTCAGGCGTGTCCTCACTCAAGTCACCGAGCAGCCTCGCCGTACCTTCGCGAACGGCACGACGCATGGCGGCGTTGACAAGCCCAAAGCCCTGTGAGCGCGCAGACTTGGCAAGCTCCACCGTGTCGCCGACAACGGCGCGATCGGGCGCGCCACTCAGATACAGCAGCTCATAGAGCCCGAGCCGAAGCGCGGCCAGCACTGCCGTGTCAAGGCGCTGGAGCGGTCGCTCCGTCAGCTTGCCGATCACGTTATCGAGCGTGAGCTTGCGTTGAATCGCGCCAAAGGCCAACCGCATCGCAAGCGCCCGGTCACGTGAATCGAGATCTACCGCCTCGGAGTGAAGCGCCTGGTCGGCATAGGCCCCCTGCTCGAACACGCGACGGATGACCGCATAGGCGCAGACGCGCGCCTTAGCTGGCATGGCCACGCAGGTATGACGCCGCATCCATCGGGCGGCCGCCGGGCGGCTGGACCTCCAGCAATTCGAGCGTCCCCGGCGAGCAGTTGAGCAACAGCCGCCCCACGGCGCTGTAAAGACCCTCACCCGGTGGTGTGTCGGGCCCCGCGCAGAGCGCCCACCGCACCCCCAGGAACGCGCCGTCGGCCAAGGCGAGTCGCGCCCCGATATGAGGGTGCAGCGCCCGCACGGTGCGCTCGAGCTCTAGCGCCGGGCGCGAGGGGTCGAGCAGGCGGTCAGCGGCGGCAATCTTCTCGGCGTAGGTGGCGTTTGCGTCGTCCTGCTCGGCGAAGAGCAGGCTCTCAGCACCCGCAAGCCGGTCGAGCGCATCGACCAGCAGTCCTGTGCCCAGCCGTTGCAAGCGCACCGAAAGCGAGCCGTAGGTGTCCTGCGCTTGGATCGGCTCCTCGCCCACCAAACAGACGGGACCGCTGTCAAGGCCCGCCGTCACCCGCATGATCGACACGCCGGTTCGCTCATCGCCGGCCATGATCGCTCGCTCGACGGGCGCCGCGCCGCGCCAACGCGGCAATAGCGAAGGGTGAACGTTGAGCAACTCGTGTTCGGAGAGCAGCGGCTCCTTGATGAGCGCGCCGAACGCACACACGATCACTGCTTGAGGCTGTACCGCAACTATCCGCTCGCGTGTGGCGCTTTCGTTGACGTTGTCTGGTTGAGCAAGCTCCAGGCCGAGCTCACGCGCCGTCTCGGCGACTGGCGGTGAGCTTAGTTTGCGGCCGCGACCGGAAGGACGATCTGGGCGCGTGAGCACCAGCTCGGGTCGATGGGCGCCACCGGCGAGATCGCTGAGCAGGGCGGCAGCGAAGTCCGAGGTGCCGAGAAAGACGGTCCGCACCACTTCCTCGCGCTAGGCGAGCGCTGCGACGGCTTCGCGCATCGCGCGCATCGCCTGCTTGCGCTGCTCGCGCGTGACCCGGTCGAGGATCAGGATGCCGTCGAGGTGATCTACCTCGTGCTGGATGATCCGAGCCGGCAGGCCCTCTACCTCAACGACGATCTCCTCTCCACTCTCATCGCTTGCCCTTACGCGCAGCGCGTGCGCACGCTCAACCTCCAGGTGCACGCCGGGCAAGCTCAGGCATCCCTCTTCGGCGACCTCCAGCTCATCGCTGAGCCACTCAATCCGCGGGTTCACAAGCGCGGTTAGGGGATCCTCAGCATGGGCGCGATAGACCAGCACCCGATGCAGCACTCCTAGCTGTGTCGCCGCCAGCCCGACGCCGAGCGCGTCGTGCATCAACTCTCCCATCCGCTGTACCTCTGCCTGTAGCGCCGCATCGAAATGCTCGACCGGCAGCGCCTTAGTGCGCAACACCGGGTCACCGAACTTGCGCACCTGCCGCAGCGCGCTATCGCGCCGTGCCCGCGTCTCAGCGTCCAGTTCGGCCGGAAGCGGCGTGCCCTCCTCGGGCTCGACCTCCGCGTCCATGATCTGCTCGTCGCTCATCGGTCCAGAAGTTTAGTTACGCGCCCTACGTGGACTTATTGCGGATCGACGTCCACGCTGAGCGCCACGCCGGCATGCGCTCGCTCGGCGGCGACTCGCTGTACGGCCTCCCCCACCCCTCCGATCACGGCTCTGCGCTCATTCGGTGTCGCCTTGACCACGATTGCTTGGCGCTCGCGTCCGCGCAGGCGAAACAGTGCGGCCGGCCCGAGCACCACGATCCCTGTAGGCGTCGGCGATCGCAACTGCGCGCAGATCTCCTGAGCAGCCGCACGTGCACGCTCTCCGTGCTCGGCGGCACAGACAATCCGAATCAGGCTCGTGTAAGGCGGATAGGACAGAGCCTCACGGCGTTGCAGCTCGCCGGCGAGGAACCCGTCGCTGTCGTGGCGCGCCGCGTGCACGATTGAGCGGGCCTGAGGCGTCATCGTTTGCACGAGCACCTTGCCCTCGCCACCACGCCCAACCCGGCCGGCCAATTGTGCGACCAGCGCAAACGTCCGCTCCTCGGCGCGGAAGTCGGGGAAGCGCAACGTCGCATCGGCGTCGAGTACCACGCCGAGCGAGACGTCGGGGAAATCGTGCCCCTTGGCGACCATCTGGGTGCCGATCAGCACCCCCGCCGGCGCGCGCTCAAAGCTGCTGAGAAGCGCGCCCACGCCGCCGTCGGCCGCCGCGGTCTGTCCGGCAGTATCGGCATCCAAACGAAAAACAGGGAAGTTCTCGTCTTCCAGCGTGCTCGCCAGCTCGTGCTGGACGCGCTCGGTACCGGCCCCGTGGCGTGCCACCGCGGTCGAACCGCAAGCGCAACGGCGCGGCGCCCCCTCGCGATGACCACAGTGATGACAAGCCATCGTCTCCTGAGCGCGGTGAAGGACCAGCGCTACATCGCACTGAGGGCACATCCACACCGTGCCGCAGGAACGGCAGGTCAGGAAGTTCGACCAACCGCGACGATTGAGCAGAACTATCGCCTTCTCCTGCTTTGCCCTCACCTCTGCCAGTGCCTGCGCGGTATACGGATGCAGTCCGTGACCCTGCTCGCACATGTCAAGTACCGTCACTTCCGGCAGCGGCCTGCTATCGACCCGATGAGACAAGCGCAACGTTCCATCCAGAGCCGCGCCTTGCACGCTCTCCGGTCGTGGCGTCGCGCTGCCGAGCAACAGCAGCGCCGAGCAGTCGCCCGCGCGACGAGCGGCGACGGTGCGAGCGTCGTAGCGCGGATCGCCTTCGTGCTTGTAGGAAGGGTCGTGCTCCTCATCGACGACAATCAGGCCCAGCCGCTCGATCGGGGCGAACACAGCCGAGCGCGGACCGACGCACAGACGTGCCTCGCCCACGCGAAGCCGCCGCCACTCCTCGCGTCGTTGAGCGATCGTGAGCCCGGAGTGAAGCACCGCGACCGTATCCCCGAAGCGCTCCACAAAGCGTGAGACCATCTGCGGCGTGAGCCCGATCTCAGGCACTAGCACGATCGCGCCGCGACCCTGGCGTAGTGTCTCGGCGGCGACCTGCAGGTACACCTCGGTCTTACCCGATCCGGTGATCCCGGCGAGCAGGCGCGTGCTTGAAGCTTCGAGCGCAAGCGCCTCGCATAGGTCGGCGACCGCGTGCGCCTGCTCTTCAGTCAATCGCGGAGCGGGGCCGAGGGCACCCACGCTCACATGCTCGGCGCGCTTGTGCGAACGCGCTTTGCGCCCGCTCAGCCGCCGCGTCGCCGCCGGCGGCAACACCAGCGAGAGAGCGCGCGCAGGCGTCGAGCAATACTCCTGCGCCAGCCACTGGGCCAGCGCCAGCAGATCCGCCGGCACGCCGAGCTCCAGCGCTCGCAACGGGGCAAGTAGCTTCTCCTCGGCGATCTCGCTGCGATCGCGCAAACCCGTGACGACGCCAAGGATCTCGCGCCGTCCGAACGGGACCACCAGCATCGAACCGACAGCCACCTGCGCGCGCAACTCCTCTGGCAGCCAGTAATCAAACGGCCCGCGCAACGCGCGGGCCGTTGTCATCGGCTCGATCTGGGCGATCGCTGACACCGACGAAGCCTAGAGCCGACGCCGGACCGCGCCGCCGAGAAGGCGGTCGAGGCAGGCGGGCGCCTCTGCGTTGCTCAGACCGCCGCGCTTGTGGCCAGCCCTGCCGCTGTGCGCAGTACCTCGGCCTTGTCTGTCTTCTCCCACGTGAAGTCGTGGTCGTCGCGTCCGAAATGACCGTATGCGGCGGTCTTCTGGTAGATCGGCCGGTGCAGTTTCAGCTCCTCGCGAAAAGCGCCGGGGCGCAAGTCGAAGTGCTCGTCCACCAGCCGCGCGATCTCGGCACGGCCAATCTTCTCGGTGCCGAACGTCTCGACCATCACCGAGACGGGGTGCGCGACGCCGATCGCGTAGGCAACCTGCACCTCGGCGCGGTCGGCAAGGCCCGCCGCGACGATGTTCTTGGCCACCCAACGGGCAGCGTAGGCGGCGGAGCGATCGACCTTGGAGGGGTCCTTGCCTGAGAAGGCGCCACCGCCGTGGCGGGCCATGCCGCCATAGGTGTCGACGATGATCTTGCGCCCGGTCAGGCCACAGTCGCCCATCGGCCCGCCGATCACGAAGCGGCCGGTCGGGTTGACGAGGAAGTTCTTCGTCAGCTTCTTCTCGTCGTAAAGGTCGGCGGGAAGCACCGGACGCAGCACATGCTCGAACAGGTCGGGCTTGATCAGCGTCTCGGAATCGATGCCGTCGGCGTGCTGGGTGGAGATCAAGATCTTTTCGATCTCGACCGGCCGCCCGTCCTTGTAGCGGACTGTCACCTGCGTCTTGCCGTCCGGGCGCAGGTAAGGCAGCACCTCACCCTTGCGCACCTCCGCCAGGCGCTTTGAGAGCTTGTGCGCAAGGGAGATCGGCAGCGGCATCAGCTCGTCGGTCTCATTTGAGGCGTAGCCGAACATCATCCCCTGATCGCCGGCTCCGGCGACGTCGAGCTCATCCTCGTCGGCTGGATCGTGGCGGGTCTCATAGGCCGCGTCGACCCCTTGAGCGATGTCCGGAGACTGCTTGTCGATCGCGTTGATGACCGCGCAGGTGTCGCAATCGAAGCCGTAGGCGGCGTTGTCGTAGCCGATCTTGCGCACCGTCTCGCGCGCGATTTCCTGAATGTCGACGTAGGTGTTGGTGGAGATCTCACCGGAGACGACGATCAGGCCGGTATTGACCAGCGTCTCGCAGGCGACGCGACCGTAAGGATCATCTGTAAGAACAGCGTCAAGGACGCCGTCTGAGATCTGGTCTGCGATCTTGTCGGGGTGGCCCTCCGTGACCGACTCGGAGGTGAACAGGAACTCGCTATCGGAATGGTGGCTCATGACTTTGGGCTCGGCTCCACGAATATCGCTTGAAGGATTGGCACGCAGTCTATTCGCCGCTCAAGCGGCCCGCGCACGCGTCCCGCGCTCGACGAAGTCGATCACCAGCGGCACGCCGTCCATGCCGTAGCGGGCGCGCAGGCGGTTCTCGATGAAATACGCGTAGTCGCGAGTCACGCGCGTGCGCGAGTTGACTTGGATCGCAAAGCGCGGCGGCGCAGTGTCGATCTGAGCCATGTAGATCAGCTTGAGCCGGTGCTGGCTCGACCCTCGCCGTGTCCCTACCGGCGGCTGGCGTGCCTGCACCACCTCGGCCAGGAAGCGGTTGAGCTCTGAGGTCGGAATCCGCCCGCGGCGACGATCGCCGAGAGCCAGCGCCTCCGCGGTCAAGCGCGACACGTTTCGCCCCGTCTTGGCGCTGGCAGTCAACACACGCGGGCGCAAGCGCAGCTTTTCGGCTACGCGTGCTCGCTCACGATCGAGATCGGCCTCGGTTCCTTCATTGAGATCCCACTTGTTGAGCACGAGCGCCGTCGCGCAACCCGTCTTCATCGCCAGCTCGGCGATGCGCAGATCTTGAGCCGTGACCCCGTCGCAGGCGTCGCAGACAACAAGCGCTACATCCGCACGCTCGGCGGCGCGCTGGGAGCGAAGCGTCGTGTAGTACTCGACCGAGTCCGAGACCTTCGACTGGCGCCGCATCCCGGCGGTATCGACCAGGATCAACTGTCGTCCGTCAACTTGTAGCGGCGTGTCGATCGCGTCGCGCGTAGTGCCCGCCAGCTCGGAGACGATCACACGATCTTCGCCGAGAAAGCGGTTGACCAGGCTCGACTTGCCAACGTTCGGACGCCCAATCAGCGCCAGGCGAATCGTGTCCTCCTTGGCCTCGTCCTGCTCCTCGGCGGGCAGCAGCTCAACGACGCGATCGAGCAGATCTCCCGAACCGAGCCCCTGGGCAGCGGAGACCGCGATCGGCTCGCCCAGGCCGAGACGGTGGAAGTCCGCGGCCAGCGGCAGATCAGCGACGCCGTCGCACTTGTTGGCGGCGACGATCGCCGGCAGCGGCGAGCGGCGCAGCAACTCGGCCATCTCCTCATCGCCGGGGCGCACGCCCGCGCGGGCGTCCACCACCAGCACGGCCACCAGCGCGTCGGCCAACCCGGCGCGAGCTTGCTCGCGGATCGAGCCGGCGAGCGGGTCTTCGTCCTGGAAGTCGACCCCGCCGGTGTCGATCAGGGTGAACATGCGCCCGTTCCACTCGCACTCGATCTCGTTGCGATCGCGGGTGACGCCCGGGCGCTCGTGCACGACAGCCTCGCGCGAGCCGGCCAGGCGGTTGACCAGCGATGACTTGCCGACGTTGGGATAGCCGACGATGGCGACCTTCTGCATGTAGGCAGTATGACTACGCGTCGTTTGGCGACCCAATGCGAGCGAGGGAACTAGCGACCAGCTACGCGTCCTGAGTTGCCGAGCGCAACTCAGCAGCCATCGCGACTATCCGCTCCACCACCTGTTCGATCGTCAGGGCTGTGGTGTCTAGTTCGACCGCGCCCGGCGCCGGCGCCAATGTCGAGCGGCCGAAGCCGGAGTCGCGCTCGTCGCGCAGCGCCTGTTCAGCCATGATCGTCTGCCGATCGCCGCCCAGCTCGGACGCGCGGCGGCGCGCGCGCTCGAACGCGTCGGCGGTCAGATACACCTTCAGCTCGGCATTTGGCGCAACCACAGTGGCGATGTCGCGACCCTCGGCGACCCAATCGCCCGCTGCGATCAGCTCGCGCTGGCGTGCGACGAGCGCTGCGCGCACACCCGCGTCGGCGGCGACGCGCGAGGCCGCCCGCGAGACCTCGGCCTCGCGGATCGCCGCCGTGACGTCTCGACCGTCGAGCATCACCCGCGGCGCGGTCGAGATCGGCGACCCAGCCGGCGCCGATACGAACACGATCTCGCTCGCAGCCGCAAGCTTGGCCGGCTGTGCGTCCTGGTTCTCGATCGAGAGCAGGCCGACACATCGATACATGGCACCGGTGTCCAGATAAGTGAAGCCAAGTCTTTGTGCCAGCGTGCGCGCCACTGTCGACTTGCCGGCCCCGGCGGGACCGTCGATCGCGATCAACACGGCTCGCTCACGGCCGACTCAACTCGGCGAGATCCTCCACGAACCCCGGATAGGACACGTCCGCCGCCTCCATCCCGAGCACCATGACTCCCTCGCGTGAAGCCAGGCCAGCCACGGCGCCCATCATCGCCATGCGATGGTCCCCGCCGGCGTCGATCACTCCGCCGCGCAACCCCCCTGTGCCGGTGACCGCGAAGCCGTCCTCGAGCGCGTCGATGTCGGCTCCCAGGCCGCGCAGGCCTTCCACCACCGTGGCGATGCGATCGGACTCCTTCAGGCGCAGCTCCTGCGCGCCACGCACGACCGTCTCACCCTCGGCGAAACAGGCGAGCAAAGCCACGAGTGGCAACTCGTCAATCGCCAGCGGCACCTCATCCGGTTCGACGTAGGTTCCCTCCAGGGCGCCGTGGGCGACGTCCAGATCACAGATCGGCTCC
>DASTPN010000089.1:0-16234 GCA_035719985.1 Solirubrobacteraceae bacterium
GCGTAAGCGCGAGCTGACGGCGCAGGCGTTGGGAGGCCAGCTTCCACGGCCCGCGCGTAATGACATAGCCGGCGCGTAGCACCTTGGACAACGCGCCGTGTCCGCACGATCCGCAGCGTAGGTCTACAAGCTTCCCAGTCCAGGGAGCGGCCGAGTCCGCCCCTTCCCGCTGATCGTGATTCGCGTGTGCTTGTGAGCGGCCGCCATGCGGGCGAGTTGTAGTTCCAGGAGATGTACGGTTCGTGCGGCCATGCGGCGACTGGACTATCGGCAGCATCAACCGCGTTGGCTGGATGTACGCCGAAACCTGCACAAGCGCGACCAGGCAAACCTACGCGTCCAGTCGAGAACCAGCCGTGCAGAAGACCGTGGCAGACGAACACGCGCATCTGATGTGTACCGGCCACCGTTCGCCATTGTTGACGAACGTTTCAGCTATGTATTCCAACACTTGGAGCTGCGTCGGAGTTGGTTCTTGCAGAAGGTCCGCCGCGTCGAAAGGTCGGTGTCTAAGCTGCACGCCCATACCCGAATCGTCTCATGATTGCGGCTTCTGGCGCCGGACCCCCGATGGAGCTTGTCGTCGGATGCGGAAATCGCAGGCGTCAATCCACACGGACCACCGGCGCGGCCATCACCGCATGGCTTGCGCACAGCCAAGTTTCGCCCATCGGACCGTGTGGTTCTCGAACTGCGGGTACGCGGAAGGTCGGTTCGATCCTGTCGCAGCCGCCTACGCTGATGTTGTCGATACCGGCTTGCAGGATGGTCTTGCCGCGGACTGGCGTGAGCCGCCCTGGGTTTCGCGGAGACGGTGGGCAGATCAAGGCCTCCGTCAAACACAGGATAGCTCAGCTACCGTCAGCGGCGTAGGCTTGGCGGGATGGCTTTGAGTGTGCTCAATAGTTCGTCCGCCATCGTATGACGGTCGGTCCCTGGTAGCGAGTCCAAGCGCAAAAGCTCAAACAACTTGCGACCGCGCACTGTCAGTGCCAAGTAGCGGCCCGGTGGTTTGCCGCCAGTCGGTAGGTCGTCCTCATTAGGGGCGCCCAGATTCCCGATTAGTCCGTAGGTGCCGCTCAACTCCTTCAGCTCATCCGCAACGCCTTCCACCGTCCGCTCCTGGTGAAGCTCTATTAGGAGAGCTGCCGTAGAAAGCAACTCAGGATCTACCGCTGTGGCTGCACCCATGTCCGCCAGCCAGACAAGTTGCCGGTAGGTCAATTGGTCAACGACTCGTGTTAGCCGGTGAGCGTCGGCGACGGAGATATCCGGTCGAATCGCGATCGAAGCCAGCATATGCCCTAGATAGACTGCCTTCTTCTGCTCATAGGAGAAAGCGACTGCTTGGAGTATGCCCTCCGCGATGTCCTCAGCGTCCGACTGTCCGCTCGCAAACGCCTCCCTAATCTCGCCACCTTCTGCGAGGTACTGCTCAAGGTCAGTGGCTGCAACGCGAATAGCCTCGCTCACACGGTCTTCTTGCCGGCCGGTAATCCACCCGCCTACCTGAGCAACGGCCTGCTTGAGCAAGAGAGCTACCGATGGACCGACAACCGCACCTGCCACTGCTCCCTCAGCACCGGCGAAGAGCGCGCCCAGACCTATCCCGGCTAGATTACCGCCCGCATCAGCCGCAGTGGAGGTCATCTCGCTCGCTGATCGGCCGCGCCTCGGCACAGACATTACTCAGCCTCGCTGGACCTCGGGGCCCAGTGAGTCGAGCGGGAGGAATGCAGCCAGGGGCGTGGGAGCCGAGCGATCGCTTCGCTTATCGCTGAATCGACCGCTCTCGGGCAGCGTCGGTAGATCGGGCGGCTCTACGCTGCCGGGCCAGGTGGGCGGTCCCTCTGGATGTCGCCCATCAGGTCGCCGCCACGTGTCGTTTGGTCCCACGCGTTGACCAGCTTGAGGAGAGATGTCGTCGTCCGGCCCTCCGGTGCGTGGAACTCGTCGGCAATGCGCGACCTCTTCAAGGAAGTCGCCAAGGCGTTCCGTGCCAGGAAGGGGCCCGAGAGGATGAGGGTCTAGTCCGAGCGATGGCTGGTTTGGCAAACGACGCGTACTGACAGAAGCGGATCGTGTGGCCCTCAGCGAGGCCCATAGCGTCGTGGCAGCAGTGACGTGAAACCATTCCCAACATCCGCCGGCCACGCCCCCGAGCCGATGATCCGCATGTGTCGCCGGTAGGGCGTTTGCGGGTGTGAAAGGCGCAGGTGGTGAAGGCGCCGGCCCGCTCCAAGGTGGAGCCGGAAGCACATAGAACACGTGCTTCCGCACCTTCTCGAATTCCCAGCCAAGCGCATACCGTTCCAGTTGAGGCATGTTGATTGCAACGCTATGGCCCGCCTTTCGCGGGTCGCATCCCTTGCACTCAAAGATGATGAGCTTGCCTGCCCCTTGGGCCGCGAGATCCCAATTACCAGACGCGCTCTGTGTGGGCGCCCACAGGCGGACTCCGGGAAACCAGGCTTCCAGCTCTACCGCCAGCCAGCTCTCGACCGTGCGCTCGGGGATACTTGAACTCATCGACTCTGCGCGCCGACATGGAATCGCGGCCAATGTGACATATCGTCGGCATGCTGCCTTACTCGCGCAATCGAACCGCCCGCTGACACAAAAAGCTGGTTCGCTGGCTGATGCCACCTTCCTGCCTTTCCGGGCACTCGTAATGTTGCTCCCGTCGGCTCTAACACCGTCCTATTCAAGGCCACGAGGCGCTACCGAACGCCGTGCAAACGCTCGGCTGGTGATGGCGAAGGAGGTCAAAGTGAGCCGTGGTCGTCCATGCGGATGATCCAGAGGCTCGGCTCCCCCTCGCGCCAAGGGTAAGGGGCGCGCCTTGCGGACCCGCCCCGGCTACGTGAGATCCAGTCGCGCCGCCATCATCAGCACATGGTTTGCGCACAGCCAAGTTTCGCCCATTTTTCTTGTCGGCAAACAAATCGACTGCCGCTGCCCTATGGCTGGGCTTCGGTACTGCTCTCGTCGGGAGGAGGCGACTCCTCCTCATGTACGCTCGCAGGGCTACTCGCAAGGCCCTTGCTCACGAGATCGCGCATGTCGCAGCTGACCAGTGTGCTCCCGCCTTGGTCAGCCGCCGCTACATAGGCCGCGTCGTACACGGAGATGACGTGCTCATCGGCGAGCTTTGCCGCGCGGCTTAGCAAAGTTGTCGTAGACGGTATGACTCCGCCGTCGCTAGAGATCCGGTCGATCGCTTCCAGCAACGGGTCGACACGCACGAACTCGCACCAGCTCCGAACTGCCACGTTCGCCACCTCGTACCGGGCGAGATCGAGAGTGGTGAGCGTCACATCGGGATCAGCGAGAAGCGCCTGGGATGGTTCGTGTAGCTCGTCGTCGGAATCGAACGCCGCGAGGATTACGCTGGCGTCCAACAGGAGCGTGCTCACACTATGGCCTTGTGGCCTTTACCCGCTCAGCAGCCGCACCGCCATGCCGCGCAGTTTGGCGCAGGAGCCTGTCCATGGCCGCCGCACGATCCATGCGGCGCCTGCGCAGCGCAGAGTCGGCGAACTCTCGCAGCACCGCGCTACGAGAAGTGCCGAGACGAGTCGCCTCTGCATCGACCTCGCTCAGGAGATCATCCGGCATCGAAACCATGACCTTCGCCATATCTTTAGTATACCAGGGTATACGACTGGAGCGCGGCGGTGCAGATCAGGTGATGCCGACGACCGGTGCGACTAATGACACTAGGTTTGCGTAGGTGGGCCAGCACTCTCTGCTGCGGAGCCATCCGCTTCGAGGTGACGACTCCCCGAATCCCCGCGAACTACTGCCACTGTCGCTGCCAGTGGCGCAGCGCCCGCTAGCCGCTCAAGCGGCGCTTGGTTGTGGTGGCTGAAGTCCTTAGCGCAGCGCCTCGATTTCGTTTAACCGGGTGCGCCGGCGTCCGTCAGCAAATGCTAGAGGCCGGAGATCTTCAAGGTGACGGTCGAGCCCTTTTCCACTGAGGTCCCGGCTGTGGGAGTGGAGTCAATCACAAGTCCAGGGCGCACCCCTTTAGAGGGCTCTGAGACCTGGCCAGCGGCCAAACCGGTGGCCCTCAACTTGGCTTCAGCTTCCTCGGCGGTGAGGCCAGCCAGAGCAGGCACTGTCACCAGCGACGGTGGTTCTAAACGAGCACCACTGGAGATCTTCAAGGTAACGGTTGAGCCCTTTTCCACTGAGGTCCCGGCTGTGGGGATGGAGTCAATCACAAGTCCAGGGCGCACCTTTTCGGAGGACTCGCTGATCAGGCCAGTGCCCAAGCCGGTGGTCTTCAACGTGGCTTTCGCTTCTTCAGCGGTGAGGCCAGCCAGAGCAGGCACTGTCACCCGCGGAATCGGAGAAGCGCCACTGGACACGGTGAGCGAGACGACGGAACCGAGGTGTGAAATTGCTCCTGCCATAGGCGCTTGTGTCAAGACTCGGTCGTCTGTAGCCGCGTTAGGCACACGCACGAGTTTTGTGCCGAACCGGTGTTCAAGTAGTCTGATCGCCTGCTGGGCCGGCAGGCCGACCACGTTTGGAACCAGGGCACTCGATATCCCGCTCGACCCGGCCGCTACAGTCAGGACGACGGTTGAGCCACGGGGCTTGCTCTCCCCCGGGGTAGGAGACTGGGCTAGCACACGGTGGCCGGTCCCATGAAGACTTGTCTGGCGATGGATTTCCGCCGTGAAGCCATGGGTTGCGAGGATCGCCGTGGCGTTGGACGCATCCTGGCCGATGACATTAGGTAGACGTGCGTAAATGATTTTCGGAGCACCTGGGATCGGTGGCGTCGAGTGACTCAGCCCCTGAGCAATCGCGATGGTGCCCGTACCGACGGCAAAGCCCGCCACTGCGGCCGCAATGGTCAGTACCGGCCGTTGTGGCACCCAGTCAGCAGGCCGCGACCGACTAGCGGGGCCCGCCGGTTGACGAATCAGCGGAGCATCGTTCTGACCCGAGTGGCGCGTGGTGTTCCTACCAGCGCCCCGTGTGGCTGTCGAGGCCAAAGCGCTCGCCGCGCCCCGGAGCGCATCGAGCAACGCAAGCAACAGCGCGACCGCCACGATGCGACGTGTGTGACGAGAACCTCGCGCCGTCAGGAAAGCGCCCAGAAGGGCTCCGAGAGCACCAGCCAAGAGCTTGCCCGTGAGGCTCGACCCGAGCACCTCGCCGAGCATTGTGAGGGCGCACGAGGTGACCATCTGCAAGACGATCTCGGGCGGAGCACTCTCCGGGCGTGCTCGGGGGATTGAGGCGTCAGCGTCAGCCATCTCTCTGGTGACGTCGCCCACGGACTGGAACACCGAGAGCAAACAAGATCGCGGGTCACATTCTGATGTATCGTACACGACGACTCACCAGACAACTGCAGTATGTGCTGCGTGAGCGACCCGTTACCGGACGAGACGCAGCCTCGTAGGTTCGGCGCGCAGGACCCGGACTGACTTGAGATCGATGGCTCTATCTCAGGAGTCATCGCGAGCGGTCGTGAGCTATGCGCCTGCCGTTGCGTTACTGGTCTGGTCGCACGTACTCCCTGTCACCTTCTGAAGCGCTGCTGTGATCAGCTCGGCTTCGCCGTCAGTCAGTGACTTGAGATGACGCTCGACCTCCCCTTCGTAGAGGATCTGCATCTCCTCCAACATCGTCTTGAGAACCCTTGGGGAGCTTGACGCGACGTGTGAGGATTTAACCCCGTCCTACGCTTTGATCAGATTGCGCTCGGTGGCATCGATCACACCTGAACGGTTCTTGTGGGAATGCTCGTATGAGCGGACGCGTTTGATGTGCTCCTCGTCATTCTCGTCCAACTCAGCGCGGATCTCATCCACACCGAGCTCGTCGTATCCTGCCCAAGGCTCGTCGCCCCTCAGGCCGGTGATTCGGCTGAGGATGGTCGTGCGGTTTTGGTTCTTGCGCTCATAGGAAGCAATCTTGGCGAGGTCGATCTGGGAGAGATGCGGGAGCTTTTCGACAATCTCCGCGGCGGTCAGCTTCCCGTAGCCGGTAATTGCCAGGTCTCCTTCAGAGGCCAGCGCGCCCTTGATCTGACCCTCGGCCTGCGCGACCCCGGGGACCTTACGTGCGTTGCGGGCGGTGCGTTTAGCGCTCGATGTTGCGTCGCTAGCAGCCCCCCTTGCGCGCTCGGACGTCGAGCGGGCCGCGTCGGCGGCGCCTGTCTTGCCGGTGTCGTATGAAGGGTTCCCGCGGATCTCTGAGCGCACCACGGCCTCGGTCAGCTTAGGGATTTCCCGCAAAATCCGGTCGAACATCTTCTGCTCGTCAGCCCGGATGGAGTCTGCGAGGGCCTCTGTGACCTTGTCGCCGACAGAGCTTGCCAGGCGCTCGATGGCGGTGTAGGTGGCGATCTCTAGCGCCTCGGTCGCGCACGCGTCCTTGGCGTTCTTCAGGACCTTCTCCTCGCCTCCGCTGCCGCGGATGAGATCGAGTGGCGTCTTTCCCAGGGCAAGTGCCTGACCAATAACGCTCTGGAGGAGCCCAACGCCGGCTTGGAGCGGGCTGCCGCTTCGTCCGAGCTCGTCAAGACGGCGCTGGACCCGATTTGCGTGCTCGCGTGTCTCGCGAAGGTGAGACTCGAGGCTGTCGCGGTAGCTCCCCCTCGGGGTCATCGCAATTTGTGAGCGCAGCATGGTGACGAGCGCCTGCTCCATCGTATGCGCCTCGCTGAGGTACTGCACGATCTTCTGTTCAGTCTTCTCCATCGGTCTCCAGCTTTCTCTTAGAGAGTGTGTGATGCGATGTGCCGGGATGGCACGACCGAGCCTGGGGTTTCGCCGTCCGCCTCTGTGCGCTTGACTCAGCGGCTCTCGCTGCCAGACCGTTTATTGATCGCCAGCGCCTCGTCTTGGCCGTCCTCTCTCGCGTCCGGATCGAGCTCACGTGCCTGCGCGTGCTGATCACGGGCGGATTCGGTGAGATGCTCGGCCTTGACGGCCTCTTGCTCAGCGGCGGCATGTCCCTGTCGGGCCCGAGCGGCAAGTTCCTCGGCTTCAGCCTGGGCGCGCTTGGCTTCGGCGGCCTGCTCCTCGGCCGAGGCACGGGCGCTTTCCGCCTGGATTGAACGGCTCCGGGCAACCTGGCGAAGCTCGCCCGCCTGCTCACGATGACGTTCGTCACGCCGGCGACTCGCGACGCGAGCCACGAGGGAGATGAGGATTAGCACCACCAAGACGCCGGCGGCAATTGCGATTATTGTTCCTGTGCTCATGGTTTTCTCCTGAGGCTGCTCTTAGAGGCGCGGTTCTTCGTAGGGTCTGTCGACTGCTCGACGCCGCGCGCTGGCCAATTGGATCAGGGACAGCACCAAGCCGACGATGCCGGCGATGATGAGGATCAAGCCGACCGTCGGGCGTGATACCCCCGATACGTGAAAAGTGACGGCGTAACGGAGGATCGCGCCGACGGCGATAAGGAAGATGGATGTGCCCATTGGCATAGCTAAAGCCTCCGGCCTCTGCGATAGCCGAACCCGCCGCCCGTGAAGAAGACCACGAGGGCGACCAGCAGTAGCAGCCAAAGCAACGGGCTTACGCCGATCCCGCCCGCGACAGCCGCGATCACCAGCACGATCAAAAGCAACTCTATGAGGCCCATGAGGCCCTCCTTTGTGTTGACTCCATTGTGGGCGCTGGCTGTCTACTACCCATCGAATGCTCAGCGAACCGTGTATGGAGAAGAGAACACTCTTTCTATCACAGAAAGAGCGTTCTCTCAAGTGCTAGAGTCCGATCATGCTCGAAACCGAGGGAGCGGCCGAGACGGGAGCCAGCGCTCGCGAACGGATTTTGGATGCCTCCTACGAGCTGTTCTCACAGCGTGGGATTCGCGCGGTGGGGGTCAACGAAGTGATCGAGCGTGCCGACGTCGCGACCGCGACGCTCTACCGGCACTTCCCCTCCAAGGACGAGCTCGTGCTCGCGTTCCTGCAGCTCCGCGAACAGCGCTGGACCAAGGATTTCATCGAAGCAGAAGCCGTTAGCCGCGGCTCTGATCCCGAGGAGCGGCTGCTGGCCATCTTCGACGTCTTCGACGACTGGTTTCACCGCGAAGACTTCGAGGCATGCTCGTTCGTCAACGTCCTACTCGAGATGGGCCCCGAGCACCCCGCAGGCGCCGCCAGCATCTGGCATCTCGAGCAGATCCGCTCGATCGTGCGTCGCCTCGCCGAGGAAGCGCGACTGCGCGACACCGAATCCTTCGCGCACTCCTTGCACATCCTCATGAAGGGTTCGATTGTTGCCGCCAGTGAGGGCGACACGGAGGCCGCACAGCGGGGCAAGTCGATGGCATCTCTACTCATCGAGCAACACCGCTGAGGCCACCCTCTCACGATCGCATAGCGAGGTCCGGCTGAGGCTACCCTAGTCTTAGGGGTAGCGATGGAGCCCCAAGTCCACGTCATCACACTCGCCGTAGAGAGTCTCGAGCGCGCACTTGAGTTCTACCGTGACGGACTTGGCTTGCAGACGCGAGGGATCGTCGGAACCGAATTCACCGGCGATGAGGTAAACCCCGCCGGCGCGGTCGTCATGTTCCAGTTGGAGGGAGGCCTGACTCTCGCTCTCTACCCCCGCACCGAGCTGGCCAAGGATGCGCGTGTCCCGTTCGCTTCGCCCAAGACGGGCGAGTTCAGCATCGGGCAGATAGTGGCGGCACGCGAGGACGTGGATGCGATACTGGCGCAGGCGAAGGCCGCAGGCGCCCTGGTTACCGACGAGCCGCACGAGCGCGCTTGGGGCATCTACTCCGGATACTTCCGCGACCCCGACGGCCATCTTTGGGAGATCATCTGGAGCCCGAGGCGCCAGAGCTAGGAGCTGTGCTCGGCCTTATTTCGTAGAGGCCGTAAAGGTCTCGCTGTAAGGGTTAGCGCCCTTGTCGATCGTCGTGCACTTGTTTTTCCCGCCGGTCTGGGCAACGGTGCCCGTGGCTTTCTTGCCAGAGATGTGCCCGCTGATCTTCACATCGATCGGCTTCACGACGACTGCGGCGTGGAGCGTGCCCTTTGTGGTGGCGGAGAATTTCCCGTGCGAGACACGTATCGCTTTCACCTTGATTTCAAAGCCCGGGCCGCCACCTTGACCACACTTGCCGTTGTAACCGAGCGCCGTGGTGAAGTTCAGGATGTTTTTGCCACCGGCCGAAACCTCGAAGGTGACAGCGATCTTCTCGCTTGTGAGACCCTGATAGTTGCCCTTAGTCGGGGCCTTGGCGACGGCAGTGCCGGCGGCGGCGAACGCGAGCAGCGCGACACTGCCGAACGACGCGAGCTTTGCGAGGCGGGGAGACTTCATGGCGGGATCGTAGCTCACCCTCTTCGTGCGTGCACAAAGCAACTCAATCATGATCCATCGGTCCTGCTTGCAGTACATCGGGGTCGTGCCCGGGAATCACTGTCATTCCCGCATCGCGCATCTCCCGCAGTCGCTCCGCTGAGCGTCCCTGCTGCTCGTGATCGTCGGCGAAGACCGGGAAGCGGTGATCGTCAAATCCCGATGCAAAGTGCGCGACGTCCGCTCCCAGCACAAGGTCGCCGATACGGACCGATTGGTGTCCGGGGGTGTGGCCCGGCGTGAGCAGCAGCTCGAAGCTGCCGTCCCCGAGGAGGTCATGGTCGCCGTCGACCAAGATCAGCTCGCGCTCCACGCCCAGATAGTCACGCTGCAGGAAGAAGTTGCGCTGGACTGCCGCGTCGTCCTTCCCCGCCTGCCATTCGCTTCGCTGGATTACGACAGGCACCGACGGCGGGATCAGACCGAGGCCACCGACGTGGTCCCAGTGCAGATGTGTCAGTACAACCTTTGTCAGCGTGCTCACGTCGATCTGCTCGGCGACGCTCTGCTCCTGCTCGAGCGTTGAGACGGCAAAGACATCGGGACGCTCGTAATAGCCGGCGGGATCGGCGACCGCCGCTGGATTCAGGCCCGTGTCGATCAGAATCCGCTCTGTGCCCGTCTCGACCACGTACGCCGGCACCGGGTAGCGGACCTTTCGATCCATATCGTCACCGGCGCGAAAGATCCCGGCGGGCGCGGTGAACCAGCCGACGATAAGTCTCTCTACCTTCATGAGCGCCTCCTAGGCAAAGCGATTGTCGACAGCCGCCCATCCACCCTGACGGATACGGTCCGATCGATGTCGGCCCAGAAGGATCGCACCTCGGCCACCGCGGGCGCCCAACGGCCACGCGAGGACTCGATCTACCTGGCCGAGAACATGGACGTGTTGCCCACGCTCGCCGACGGCGGCTTCCAACTCATCTACATAGACCCGCCCTTCAACACCGGCAAGAACCAGGCGCGGCACAGCCTGAAGGCGGTATCCGACCCTGACGGTGATCGCACCGGCTTTCAGGGACGCCGCTATCGCACCCGCCTGCTCGACCGGTCTAGCTACCGCGACACGTTCGAGGACTATCTCGTTTTTCTGGAGCCGCGCCTGCGCGAAGCGCGCCGGCTGCTCTGTACAAGCGGGACGCTCTACTTCCATATCGACTATCGCGAGGCGCACTACTGCAAGCTGCTGCTGGACGAGCTGTTCGGCCGCGAGTGCTTTCTCAACGAGATCGTCTGGGCCTATGACTATGGCGCGCGCACGAAGCGGCGTTGGCCGGCCAAGCACGACACCATCCTCGTCTACGTCAAGGACCAGTCCGCCTACTACTACGACGGCGCCTCAGTGGACCGCGAGCCCTACATGGCCCCGGGCCTCGTCACCCCCGAGAAGGCCGCGATCGGCAAGCTGCCGACTGACGTCTGGTGGCACACAATCGTCCCCACCAACGGCGCGGAGAAGACCGGCTACCCGACGCAAAAGCCGGAGGGCGTCCTACGCCGCATCGTGCAGGCCTCCAGCGCCCCCGGCGACTGGTGCCTTGACTTCTTCGCGGGCAGCGGCACGCTTGGCGCGGTCGCTGCCAAGCTGGACCGACGCTACGTGCTGGTCGACTCCAACCCGGAGGCTGTTGGGGTCATGCGTCGCCGTCTACCCGGCACTAGTGTCTTGACTGCGACGTAGACGCTGGCGTATTCATTCTTGGGTCATGAGTCCGCACAAAGCCTGCGCCGAGATGCCCGAGTTCATCCAACCGATGCTCGCGCGCTTGGCGACACTCCCGGCCGAGGACTCCAACTGGGCGTTTGAGGTCAAGTGGGACGGGGTGCGCGCAATCGCTCACTGCACGCCCGAGCATCTTCACCTCTGGAGCCGCAACCGCAACGAGGTAACCGCCGCCTATCCCGAGCTGCTTGGCCTGAGCCGCGCGCTCGGTTCCCACAGCGCGATACTCGACGGCGAGATCGTCGCTTTCGGCAGCGACGGGCGCCCCAGCTTCGAGCTGCTGCAGACGCGCATGCACCTGCGTGGGGAGACGGCCGTGAAGCGACGCGCGGGCGCCACGCCGGTTACATACATCCTCTTCGACCTGCTCTGGCTCGACGGGTGCTCGTTGATGGACCTGCCGTTCTCCGAGCGGCGTGCGCGGCTGGAGCGGCTGGGACTCGACGGCGAGCACTGGCGCACCTCCACATTTCACATCGGCGAGGGCGACATCTTCCTGGCCGCCACGCGTGAGCAAGGGCTGGAGGGCGTAGTGGTCAAGCGGCTGGATTCCCGCTACGCGCCGGGGCGTCGCGACGCCGGCTGGCTGAAGGTCAAGAACGCAAACCGCCAAGAGGCCGTGATCGGCGGCTACACCACCGGCAAGGGCGGGCGGGCCGCGACGATCGGCGCGCTACATCTCGGCGTCCACGAGCACAGCGGCGATGGCGATCTGCGCTACGTGGGCAAGGTCGGCACCGGCTTTGACGACGCCGAGTTGGAGCGGCTGGCCGGCCTGCTGGCCGAACTCGAGCAGGAGCACTCACCCTTCACAGGCACACAGCCCGCACCCGGCGCGCACTTCGTTGCGCCGAAGCTTGTCTGCGAGGTTGAGTTCGGCTCGTGGACAATGGATGGCATTCTGCGCCACTCCGTCTACAAGGGGCTGCGCGACGACAAGGCCGCGGCCGAGGTCGTACGCGAGCGCCTGTCCACGCCCGGCAGCTGATCGAAAGATGATGAAACCGTCCTCGGTCATCTCCTCCCGCCCGGGACGGGCCGTGCTTACACGCTTTACACAGGTGGTCCGCGCGATCCAGCAGGACGATCAAGTTGTGCTCGACCAGGTGCTCGCGCTCAGCCGCAAGCGGCGTGCGTTCGCGCCGCTTGCGCTCACAATCGGCGCGTTTGCGATGCTGCTCGACGGGCTGCGCATGCTCGTGGCCAACTGGCGACTGATGCTCGTGCAAGTGTTGCCGGCGATCTGGATCTGGCTGGCGATGTACGACCTGCGCGCGAAAGTGCTGCACGGCAAATCGCTGCCAGAGCTGCGCGGTGCGGTGCTCGTGCCAATCATGCTGGCGATCGTCGCGATCACTGTCGCGAGCTTCTTTATGAACGCCCTGTTTGCGTTTGCGATCACACGCTCGCGCCCGCCCCAGATCCGTCCCGCCTACGAAGCGGCGCGCGAGCGGGTCGCTCCGATCGCGTTGTGGGGGGTCGCGATCGGCGTGCCGCTTGCGATTGCTACGACAATCGGGCCGCGCTGGCAGAAACCCTGGTTTGCGCTCGCGCTTGGCGCCGTTATCGGCGTAATGATGATCTGTTACGTGGCCGTGCCCTCACGGCTGATCGGGATCAAGCCGCGGCTATCGCGCCGCGAGAAGCTGACGAAGGGTCTGCTGGGCACGGCGCTGAGCGCGACCGTCTGCACGCCTCCCTATCTGCTCGGGCGGCTGGGCATCCTCATGCTTGGCTCGAAGGTCCTGCTGATCCCGGGTGTGTTCCTGCTCGTGATTGGCTTTGGCTTGCAGGCGGGAGCGACCGGGGCCGTCAGGGCGATCAAGATGAGCCTGTCGCTGCGCGTGGAGCCAAGCGCAGCGGACGATGCCGGCGCAAACGGCTCGGCTCGGCCCCGGCCGCCGCTCCCGCCAGCGCGGTAAATACGCCGCCGTCCTCCGTCCTCATAAGATCGCTGTCACATGACCAACGCCGAGGACATGCTCGCCCATGCGGCGGCCTGCGCAGAGGACCTTGCCGCACCCGGTCTCAGCCCCCGTCCCGGGCGCAAGGTGGCCGTCCTTGCCTGTATGGACACACGCATCGACCTGTTCCCGATGTTGGGGCTGCGCCGAGGCGACGCCCACCTGCTGCGTAACGCCGGGGGGCTGGTCACCGACGATGCGATCCGCTCGCTGAGCGTCTCTCAGCGCAAGCTTGGAACCGAGGAGGTCGTCTTGGTCATGCACGACGGCTGCGGGCTGCTCGGCGCAAGCGACGAGGACTTCGCTGGCGAGCTGGCCGCCGCTGGCGCCGCCCCCAGCTGGCGGATGGGTGGGTTCGCCGATGTCGAGCAGGCCTTGCGCGAGGGCTTGCTGCGGTTGCGCCAAAGTCCAGAGCTGCCGCATCGCGAGCACATCAGCGGCTTCGTCTTTGACCCGGAGACCGGCAGGTTGCGCAAGCCCTGACGCGCCCGCCTCGCTCGGCGGCTACCGAGCCAAGCCGGAGGCTCGGACGCGACTAAAGTCCGCCGCATGCTCGACTTCGACTTCTACCTGCAGCGGATCGGCCTGCCCGGCGGTGGCGATATCGCGGCGGTGCACCGCGCCCACGCGACCTCGATCCCATTCGAGAACCTCGACCCACACCAAGGGGTGGGCGTCTCGCTCGCCGTCGCGGACATCGAGCGCAAGCTTGTGCAGCGGCGTCGCGGCGGCTACTGCTTCGAGCAGAATCTGCTGCTGAAGGCGGCGCTGGAGGAGATGGGAGCTGAGGTCGACACCTACCTCGCGCGTGTGCGCTGGCGCGCGAACGGAGCGGTGCGCCCGCGCGGGCATTTGGTCCTACGCGCGCGCATCGACGGCCAGGAGTGGCTCGCGGATGTCGGCTTCGGGCTCGGCTCGTTGCTTGAGCCGCTTCCTTTTGAACCGGGCGAGGAGCACGAACAGTCGGGGTGGATGTTCCGCGTGATCGATGATGGGGAGGAGTACGTGCTCCAGACGATTGACGGCGACGGTTGGGCGGACGTGTACGGATTTCAGCCACGCCGCTCTCCAATGATTGATCTTGAGACGTCCAACTGGTGGGTCTCGACCCATCCCGCTTCCCCGTTCGTGACGGGCCTAATCGTGGCGGGACAAAGCTCAGAGGGCGATCCCAGAAGGACTGCCCTTTGCGATTGGGGCGGCTCGCTCGTGCTCAGCGAACGGACGCCGGCTAGCGAGGGCAGCAGCGAGGTTGCGCGCGAGCGGATTCCCGAGCTACTCTCCGAGCGTTTCGGGTTGGACGGCTTCGCACTGGACGCCGACGGCCGCGTCGTCGCGAGCTTGTAACGTTCGTAGCGATCCCGTCCGGGGCGATCGCTACCAATATGTCGGCGCGTCGAGGGATGCGACCACTTGCAGCATCGCGACAGGAGGGAAGCCGTGAACGACCGTCCCGTCAAACTGATCGTCTCAGACGACCTGCAGCGCTCGCAGCTGACGGTGTTCTTCCGTCTGATCTTGGCGATCCCACATCTGATCTGGCTTGCCATCTGGGGGATCGCGGCTTTCATCGTGGCGATCGTCAACTGGTTGGCTACCTTGGTCCAAGGACAGTCGCCCCAAGGGCTGCACGACTTTCTCGCCGGCTACGTGCGCTACGCGATCCACGTCTACGCTTACCTCTCTCTTGCCGCGGAGCCCTTCCCCGACTTCCTCGGCAAGCCGGGCTATCCGATCGACGTGCAGATCGCCCCGCCGGCGCCGCAGGATCGCTGGAAGGTCTTCTTGCGAATCTTGCTGGCGATCCCGGCTCTGATGATCGCCGGCGCGCTCACCTCCGGGCGAGTGTCCGGCTCTGGCGCTAACTATGGGCTGGGCCTTGCCGGCGTCGCGGCGGTGCTCGGCTGGTTCGTCGGCGTTGCCCAAGCGCGGATGCCGCGCGGGCTGCGTGACGCGATCGCCTACGCGCTCTCCTACGCCGCTCAGCTGGACGCCTACCTGTTCTTGCTCACCGACCGCTACCCCGACAGTGACCCGCAGACGGCGCTGGCCGAGCTGCCGACACGCAGCGACCCGATCGGCCTGCAGGTCGGTGGCGGGCTCGAGCGCAACCGGGCGACCGTCTTCTTCCGCCTGATCCTGGCGATCCCACATCTGATCTGGCTGACGCTGTGGGCGATCGCGGCGCTGATCGCGGCGATCGCCAACTGGTTCTTGACCTTGGCCGGCGGGGTATCGCCCGACTCGTTGCACAATTTCCTGGCTGCGTACGTGCGCTACCAGGCTCACGTATACGCCTACCTGTTTCTGATCGCCGACCCATTCCCTGGCTTCACGGGCAAAGTGGACAGCTATCCGATCGAACCGGTTGTAGCGCCGCCTGCTCCACAGAATCGCTGGAAGGTCGGCTTCCGCATCGTGCTCGCGATCCCCGCGCTGCTGCTGAGCAGCGCCTACGGTGGCCTGCTGTTGGCCGTCGGCGTGCTCGGCTGGTTTGCCAGCTTGGCGACCGGCTCGATGCCGTTGGGCATCCGCAATGCCGGCGCCCTGGCGCTGCGCTATTCGGCGCAACTCGACAGCTACTTGGGCGTGATCACCGACGCCTACCCGTACAGCGGACCTACTGCCACCGGCGCAACGCCGGCTCCGGGCGCGATTGCGTTCTCACCGCCCGAGCCAGCCTTCTAGGCCCAAATCGCAACCGACGTAGTAGCATCGACAGCTGCGCGCGCCCGTAGCTCAGTGGTCAACGGTTCTCTTCGGGGAGCCAAAGAGCAGCGGTCTTTCAAGCCGCAGGCCGCGGGTTCGATTCCCGCCGGGCGCACTTCGCAGCCTCCGATCCGACCACGCGTGTGAACCCCGCGTGAAGCCGAGCGCGACCTATTCGTTTGGCTGTTGACATTCCGCGTAAAAGGTGATTTATATGTCGCAGCGGGAGCGATCCCGCCCAGCCGAGAGAGTGCGTCGGGTGGTGTGAGGGAACAGCGACTTAGGGGCCTTGCCGAATGGGTCTTGCTTTTAGTACGAGAGGCCGGAGACAGGGGAGCCGGGGATGAGGGTGTCGGGATGCCAGGAGCAGCGGATGCTGCGCGCGCTGCACGGTCGCTGGCCATACCGTCGCTCGCATTGCCGACACGACCTGCACTGGCTCGTGCGCGTGCGCGCGAACGCATCCGCCTGTTCGACTG
>DASTPN010000090.1:0-17991 GCA_035719985.1 Solirubrobacteraceae bacterium
CGCGGTACGAAAGCTTCTAAATTGGAATAGACACGCGTCCACATTGGCAGTAGCCTTTGCCCGACAGTCGGAATGCGCTGACTCTTAACGAGGAGCTGCTGATGGAAACTGGGACAGTCATCGAGCGTGCCGCCGCGATGCGATCGCCGGTCAATTGGTCGCTGCTGGGTCTGGTGATCCAGCGCCCTTCTTACGGTTACGAGTTGGTGCAACGCTTCGAGCGCGCCTACGGCGAGGATCTGGAACTCTCCAGCCCGTCGCAGATATATACGGCGCTCGACATCCTGCAACGGCGCGGGCTAATCGAACTGCTGCCGGTGACGGCAGCAATCGGGCTTTCACGCCAACCCAAGCCTCACTACCGCGTCACCGATGACGGTATGGGCGCCTACGTCGACTGGCTAGCGTCGCACGTACAGGGCGAGCAGCGCCGCTCCAGGCTGTTCGTTCACCAGATCGCGGTTCTTCCGACACGTGAGGCATTGGCGGTTATCGAGCGCTGTGAGCATGCCTGTCTGAAGGCGGCCACAGCGACGCGCATCTCCAGCGAGCAGGAGCACAGTGGCGATCCCACCCTACTAGCGATGCGGCTAGTCGACGAGGAGCAGCGCCTAGTCATCGATGCTCGGCTGGCATGGCTGGAGTACGCGCGCCGACAGCTGCGGGCGCGGGGGGCCTCCCGCGCAATACGCACATGAGTCTGCTGGCGTTGGAGCGGGTCACCCGCCGCTACCGCAGCGGCGCACACGAGCGCATAGTGCTCGACGCGGTATCGCTTTCGCTGGATGCCGGGGAGCTTTTGGCGGTGTGGGGCCTGCGCCGCTCCGGTCGCTCGACGCTGCTGCGGGTGGCCGCGGGAATTGAGCCGCCCGACGAGGGCATCGTGCGCTTCGAAGGCGAGGACCTCGCACGCCGTGGCGACGCTTTGGGCAGCGGCATCGGCTTCTGCCGGCCCGGCACGGGCGACGGCGAAGCGCGCGGGACGCTGGACGAGCTGATCGCCGGTCAACTGGCACGCGGAGTCCCACAGACCACGGCGGAATCGCGTGCGTTCGACGCGCTTGAGCGTGTCGGCACCGGCGAATGCGCCGGTCGGCGCCTGAACGAGCTCGACGGCGGCGAGAGCGTCCGCGTCGCTATTGCCCGCGCATTGGCGCTTGGGCCGCTGCTGCTAGTGATCGACGAGCCGACAAAGGGTGTGGATTTGCTCGAACGCGACTCGATCCTCGCACTGCTGCGTTCACTGGCCGACGACGGGATCGCGTTGCTGGTGAGCGTAGGCGAGGCGACCGCGCTCTCAGGAGCTGACCGGGCGCTGTCGCTTTCAGACGGCGAACTGCGCGGCAGTCTCAGTCCAGAGCTTGCAGCGGTTGTGCCGCTGCGACGACGCGCGAGCGCATGACGCCGCGGCCTGCGCGCTCAGCAACCTGCCCGCGCGACGGGTGATAGTCCTGTGGCTCTGCTCGAGCTCGACGAGCTCGTCAAGCATTACCGCGGCGGCGAGGAACCCGTCCGGGCGATAGCTGGTGTGACGCTCGAGATCGAGCCGGGGGAGCTCGTCGCGCTGCACGGCCCGAGCGGATCGGGTAAGACGACGCTACTGCTGCTTATCGCCGCGTTGCTGGACCCCGACTCGGGCACGATCAGCTTCGAAGGACGCCGGCTCGATGAACTCTCGGAGGGCCAGGCATGCGAATACTTGCACCGCGATGTCGGCTTTGTCCACCAAGGCCCGCAGCTTATGCCGCGCGTCTCGGCCTTGGAGAACACGTCGATGAAGCTCCTACTTGGCGGGATGGGGATGCGCGAAGCCCAGGCACAAGCCCTGCCCTGGTTGGAGCGCGTCGGTCTGGCCGACTCGCTGGAGCGGACACCTGAGCGGCTCTCCGCAGGCGAGCGGCAGCGGGTGGCGATAGCCCGAGCGCTCGCCGGAGCACCGAGACTGATCCTTGCCGACGAGCCGACCGGAAACCTCGACAGCGCCCGCTCGGTGGAGATAGTCGAGTTGCTGGCCGAGGTGGCGCACGAGCGCGGCGCCGCGGTGCTGCTGGTCACCCACGACGTCGAGGCGGCTGACGTGGCCGACCGGCGTTTCACGCTGCGCGACGGCAAGCTCGTGCGCGACCGAGACGAATACGAGGGGATGCGCGTTGTCGCCCGCTGAGGCCCTGCACGCCCAGCCGCTGATGCGTCCGCGGGCGCTCGTTTACTTCTACAGGCGCCGCTTGCGTGTACATGCCGTCCAGGAGCTGTTGGCGGGCGCCGGCGTGGCGGTCTCGGTAGCGCTCGTATTCGCGACGATCGTCGCCTCGGCGAGCATTGCCGGGTCGGCCTCAGAAGTTGTGCACACCGTGATCGGACCGACGCAACTGCAACTGCTCGCGCGCGGTCCGGGCGGCATGCCCGAATCGTTGCTATCACGCGTGCAACACATCCCGAGCGTGGCACAGGCCGCGCCGCTGCTTGAGCAAACGGCGACGATTGTGAGCTCGGCCGGCGCGATAGGGTCGAGCGAGGGTTCGGCTCGTGGCTCTGCGGGCGGGACCGGATCAGCCGCCGACGCGCGCACGGTCACCGTCGACCTCGCCGGCGCCGACACGAGCCTGGTGGTGCTCGATGGGTTGGCGCACACACTCCCGACCAAAACGCTGTCCGCCGGCGGGATCGGGCTCAGTCGCCACACCGCCGATGAACTCGGGATCCAAGCGCGTGCGCTGCCAGGCACGCGCGGACTCAGCGCGCTCGGCGCAGGCATAACGCTCAAGCTGCGCGGTGGCTCTTTCCCGCTGCAGGTCTCAGCCGTGCTCGGTTCAGAAGTGTTCGGCGCGCTCGCACAGGCGCAGGTGGCGGTAATGCCACTCCACGAATTGCAACGACTGGCAGGGATGCAGGGCCGCGTCTCACGCATACTCGTGCAGGCAAAGCCCGGGCACGAAGCAATCGTGCGGGCGGCCCTGCAGACGATCGCCGCTGGGCGATTGAGCGTTGCCGCCGCAGACCAGGACGTTTCGCTGCTACACCAGGCGCTGCGGCCGAGTGACCAGGCCAGCGCTCTGTTTGCGACGGTTAGCGCCCTGCTCGGGCTGCTGCTGGCCGGCTCAGCGCTGCTGCTTACCGTGCCCGAGCGCAGGCGCGCGATCGCCGACCTGCGCCTGATCGGCGCCAAGCGCTCGGCCATCGCACAGATGTTCTTGTTTCAGGCGCTCGTGCTCGGTAGCTTGGCCTCATTGATCGGACTGGCGGTGGGCTACGCCCTATCGCTTGAGATCTTCCATCAGTCGCCGCGCTATCTGGCGGAGGCGTTCACGCTCGGGACCCGCACCGTGCTGAGCGTGCAGCCGGCAGTGCTCGCCTTCGCCGGCGGCGTGTTCACTACCTGCGCTATCTCGGCATTGCCGCTGCTGGACCTGCGTCGTGGCAAGGCACTCGACGCGGTCTATCGCGGCGAAGGTGTGCCCGGCAACGCGCTGGCGAGCGACGTGCAGCGAGGACTTGCGATTGTTGCCGCCGCCCTGCTCGCCGCCGCCACGGCGCTGTTCGCGACAGCTCCGTCCCGGGCGCTAGTGGCCTGCACGCTGCTGGCGCTGGCTACCGTTCTGTCGGTCCCGCTCGCCTTCGCCGGCGTGTTGCGGGCGGCAGCGGCCACGTCCGAGCGCTATCAACGACTGACGATCCTGCCCGTCGCGCTGGCCTCTCTACGCGCCACCACGTTGCGTTCGCTCGCGCTCGCGGCCACTGGGGCAGTGGCGCTGTTCGGCAGCGTGGCGCTCGGCGGCTCGCGCGCCGATCTGCTGCGCGGAATCGAAGGCTTCGCACACGACTACTCCCACGACGCCGCCATCTGGGTCGGCAGTAGCGGCGACAACCAGGCGGCGGTCGAGTTCCAGCCCGGCGGCCTGACCGGCAAGATCGCCGCTCTCCCCGGCGTCGCCGGTATCCGCGCTTTTCAGGGCGGCTTCATCGCGGTGGACGGACGTCGCGCCTGGATCCTCGCCCGGCCGCCCGGCGGGGCCCGCGAAGTATTGGACTCGCAGATCGTGCAGGGCAGCGCCACTGTCTCACAGCGGCGCCTCGCTGAAGGCGGCTGGGCAGTCGTCTCCCAGCAAATCGCCGAAGCGCTACGCGTCCAAATCGGCGACATACTGACGCTGCCTACCCCAACCGGTCCGGCACGCCTGCGCTTGGCGGCGACCACGACCAACCTGGCCTGGAGCCCGGGCGTCATCTTCATCGGCACGGCCGACTACCGCCGGCTGTTCGCCAGCGTGCTGCCAACGGCGCTGGCAGTAGTGCTCCATACCGGCGCCGACCCAACCGCAGTCAACAAAGCGATCGAGCGCACGCTCGGACCAAACAGCGGGCTGAGCTCAACGACCGCGCAGGCACGCCAGGCCAGCATCGATTCGCTCACCGGCGAAGGGCTCGATCAGTTGCGCCAGATCTCGCTGATCCTGTTGGTGGCGGCGATCCTAGCGATGGCGGCTGCGCTGACCTCGGCCATCTGGTCGCGCCGCGCCGCGCTGGCCGGCCTGCGCCTGGCCGGCGTCAGGCCGGGACGGCTGCGTCAGATCCTGCTGTGTGAATCGGCGCTGATGTTGGGGGCCGGCTGCATCACCGGCGCGCTCGCCGGTGTATATGGCCAGCTGACTATCGACGGCTACCTCCAGCACGTGACCGGCTTCCCGGTGGCAAACCTCGGCGCCAGCCTGCGCCCACCCGAGATCTTCGCGCTGGTGTTGGCGTTGGTGCTCACAATCGTGGCGATCCCCGGCTACCTGGCCTCGCGCGTGTCCCCCACCCTCGCGTTCAATGAGTAGCGCGCTGGTGCTCGCGCGCGCCAATGCGCGCTACTGGCTCGGGCTCGCTGCATTCGTGCACCTGCAGCTTGCGCGCTGGCGCGAGCGTGCCGCGACACTCGAGGACCCGCGCAGGCTCGCCTTGGCGCTGGCCAAGCTCGAGGACGAGCGCTTCAATCCACAGCTGGCCGCGACGCTCGCAACGCAGGCATCGCGTGCGCATCGACGCGGCGTCGCCGAAGCGATCGTGGCCGCCCAGGTCGCCTACGACTACCGCGACGCGCTCGGCGAGTGCTTGCTCGAGGACGAAGACGAGTACACGCACGAACTTGCCGAGGCGATGCGCCGCGTACACCAGCGGCTGCCCGGGTGGGGCGCCGTCGCCGACGTAGCCCGAGCGAACGCGGCGCGCTGGCTGGAGGCTCAGCGGCGAGGGCACGCGGCGATCGACGGCGAGGACGGACCGCTGCGCGAGTGGGCCACGCACGAAGCGTCAGGCACGGAACTGGGATGGCCGGAGTGGCTGGCCGGGGCGCAGGCGTCGGTACTCGGTGGACATGCACTGGTGGCATTGGCCGCGGACGAGGGCGCCACCAGCGAGCAAGCCGAAGCACTCGATCGGGCCTATCTCTCGATCGGCGCGCTGACGATGCTCGACAGCGTGATCGATCGCGATCGCGTGACCTCCGCCCGCGAGCTCGACTACGGGCGCTGGTATGAGAGCGACGAGCAGATGGGTGAGCGCTTGGCGGCTGCTGTCAGGGACGCGTTGGATGCCGCGACGCTGGCTCCCGGTGGCGCCCACCACGTAATGACGCTGACGGGGATCGTCGCCTTTTACGCCGCCGCGCCACAGGCACAGGAATCGCGAGCGCGTGTCATATTCGCTCCAGTACGCCGGGAGTTGGGTGCGGGCCTGCGCCCAGCGCTGGCGATCATGCGCGCCTGGCGAGTGGCAGAGCGGGCACGCAGCCTGGGCGCGCCGCAGGCAAGACGAGCCTGGCGACTGGCTCCCCCCGCAGCGCTCGTAGCCGCTTGTCTAGCTACCAGTGGATCGGCCGTAAGAACCGCTCAGGCAACGACTGGGTCTGGCGCCGATGACCATTCGCCTACCGGTATCCGAGATAGCGACCGCGCGCACTCGGCGCGGTCGCTGCGAGCGAGCGACGAAGCGCACCTTCGCTACGTGTCCGCCTCGGGTTCGACGCTGTATGAGACAGGACGCGCGAGCGGGACGCTGCCCGGGTCGATGCGCGTACACATGACCATCGGACCGACATTCAGCGGCACCTTTACGATCTACGCGTCAGGCGGCACGATCGCGGGGCACGGGACCGCGATCCCACACGGCGTCGGCGTCTACGAAAGCTTCGCCGGCTCGGTCACGCTCACAGGCGGCAGCGGGCGCTTCCGGCACGCCAGCGGCAGCGCGAAGTTGTACGGCACCTTCAACCGCAACACATACGCACTGTTGATCCAGACCGAGGGCACGCTGCACTACTAGTAGGCCAGGGGGCTAATGAGCGGGGTATGCAAAAACCGAAGCGAATGGCTCGCACGCCTGGCGGCGCTATGCCTGTGCGCGTCGACCGCCGGCCTCGCGTGCGCGTCGAGCACGATGGCGGCGCCGACTACGACCGTGACGCCCGTCGATGCAACCGCGGTCAAGCTAAGTGCGGCCTTCAGGCCACTCGCGCTCGGCAAGCGCACTACGCTGGAATTCGGCTTTCGCTTCGTAGTCCCGGGTGGCACGGTGCCGCCGCCGCTGACTGGGATCGAACTACACTACCCGAGCAATCTCGGGCTCGGTCTGAGCGGGCTCGGGTTGGCCAGCTGCGACGTGCCGACGCTTGAAGCAAAGGGGCCGGGCGGGTGCTCACCCAATGCGGTTATGGGGTTTGGCGAAGTCTTTACAGGCGTCGTGTTCGGTACCGAAACGGTGCGCGAGATGGCACCGATCACGATTGTGCGCGCGCCCGACCAGGAAGGGCGGCTGGCCGTCCTGTTCTACGCCGAGGGCGCCACGCCGGTCGATGCGCGCATCATCTTCCCCGGCCTGCTGCTCGCGTCGACCGCGCCGTTCGGCGGCGTCGTGAACATCGGAGTGCCGCTGGTGGAAACGCTGCCGGGCGCGCCCTATGTGTCGGTGATGCGCTTGCGCTCGACGATCGGACCCAAGAAGGTCGTCTATTACGAACAGGTCTCGGGCCGCACGCTCGCCTACAAGCCGCTTGGCATCCTGTTGCCCAAACGCTGCCCACACAAGGGGTTCCCCTTCGTTGCACGCTTCAGTTTCACCGATGGCAGCCGCCTCAGCGCGTACACGAGCGTGCCTTGCCCAAAGCCCAAGCAGCGCTTGCATTGACCTGTGCGTGTGGCGACTCAGTGACGAAAGTGGCGGGTGTGAGTTGCCACCATTGCTACGCCACCCGCGTCGACCGCCGCCACGACCTCCTCGTCGCGCACGGATCCGCCCGGTTGGATGATCGCGCTGACGCCGGCGTCGATCGCAAGCTGCGGCCCATCAGCGAATGGGAAGAAGGCGTCCGAAGCGAGCGAAGCGCCAATCAAATGATTCGGGCCGTCCTCCCCTTGGCCCGCTTGCGCCTTCTCGATCGCGATCCGCACCGCGTCGACGCGACTCATCTGACCGGCGCCGATGCCGATAGTCGCGCCTTCGCGCGCGATCACGATCGCGTTGGAGCGGACGTGACGGCAGACTTGCCAGGCAAAGCGCATGTCCTGCCACTCGGCCTCGCTAGGCTGCTCCCGGCCCATCACGCTCATCTGCTCAGCGGTCTCTGAGACCTCGTCGCGGTCCTGCACTAGCAGACCGCCGATCACAGGCTTCGCCTCCAGGCCGCCGGCTGGCTCAGGCCAGTCTGGCAGTTCGAGCAGGCGAACATTCTTCTTCTGGGTCAACAGCTCGAGCGCCTCGGGCTCGAAGTTGGGAGCAAGCAGCACCTCCACAAACTGGGCTGAGATCGCCTGCGCGCAGGCGAGATCGACAGGTCGGTTGAGCGCGATGACACCACCGAAGGCGCTGATCGGGTCGCAGGCGAAGGCACGCTCGTAGGCCGCGGTCACGTCGCGGCCGAGCGCGCAGCCGCACGGATTGTTGTGCTTGACGATCGCGCACGCGGGCTCGGAGAAGTCCTCGACCAGCTCGCGTGCGCTTGACAGATCAAGCAGATTGTTAAACGACAGCTCCTTTCCGTGCAGTTGGCCTACCCCCGCGAGAAGATGCGTCGGCGCCCCCACTTGGGCGTAGTACGCGGCGCGCTGGTGCGGGTTCTCGCCGTAGCGAAGCTCGGCCGCCTTCTCGTAGGCGTAGGCGCGCTGCGCGGGGAAATCCTCCTCGGCGCGCTGGGCGAACCAGCCTGAGATGGCCGCGTCGTAGCGCGCGGTGCAGGCGTAGGCCTTGCCGGCCAACCGCTCGCGGGTGGCCATCGCCAGCCGGCCACCTGACTCGCGCAGCTCGGTGAGCACCGGCGTGTAGTCGGCCGGATCCACAAGCACCGCCGCGTAGGCGTGGTTCTTGGCGGCAGCGCGAATCATCGTCGGTCCGCCGATGTCGATGTTCTCAACGATCTCGACGTCGGAGGCGTCGCCGCGGGCGACGGTCTGCTCGAACGGGTACAGGTTCACGCAAACGAGATCAACCGGCTCGATTGAGTGCTCGGCGGCGGCAGCGAGGTGCGAGGAGTCGCTGCGCACCGCCAGCAGCCCCGCGTACAGGCGTGGGTGCAGCGTCTTGACGCGGCCGTCCATCATCTCGGGGAAACCGGTGAAGTCCTCGATCGCGCGCACGGCGATCCCTGCCTCGGCCAGCGCGCGCGCGGTGCCGCCGGTGGAGACGATCTCGACCCCCAACTCGGTTAGGCCGGCGGCCAGCTCGACCACTCCGGTCTTATCAGAGACCGAGATCAGCGCCCTGCGCACATAACCGGCCCCCGGCTCGGCCGGCTCGATCGCGCTTGCGACTTGCTCGCTCACGGCGCGCACACTATCCGCCGTGTGTTCTGCGGGTCGGATACGAGTTCACCGCGCGCGAACAGGCGTACCGCCTCCGGGAGCAGGGCGTGCTCGAGCGGGCGCAAGGCCGCCAGCACTTCGTCGGGATCGCGCGCATCGGATAGCTCGATCGCACGCTGCGCAATCACTGGGCCGGTGTCGCAACCCTCGTCGACAAAGTGGACGGTGACACCAAAGACCTTGACACCGTAGGCAAGCGCTTGCTCGATCGCGTGCAGGCCAGGGAAAGCCGGCAACAGCGACGGGTGGACATTGATCACCGCGCCAGGGAAGCGCGATAGGAATTCGCCACTCAGCAGCTCCATATAGCCGGCAAGCACAACGAGGCGCACCCCGCGCCCATCCAGCCAGTCGGCCAACGCCAGATCGCGGGCGGCGCGATCGCCGGCGCCATAAGCAGAGCGCTCGAACACAGCCACAGGCACTCCGCGTGCGCGAGCGCGCTCGAGCGCCGGCGCATCCGCAGTCCCCGAGGCGACAGCCACCACCTCCACCTCATGGGCGTGAACAGTGTCGAGCAGCGCCTGCAGGTTAGTCCCGCCACCGGAGGCAAGCACCGCGATTGGTAGCCGGTCGCTCATCGAAGGGCCACCCTATCGGCGCCCGCGGGCACACGCACCGAGCCGCTCAGACCGGCGCTACCTCCAGTGCGTACTTCCCTTGCGCCCCGTCGCTGCCCTTGACCGGGTACTCGCCCGTGAAGCAGGCATCGCAGTGGCTTGCGCGCTCACCGCCGACGGCCTCGTAGACGCCCTCTAGGGAGATATAGGCCAACGAATCGCAGCCTAGCTCGGCGGCGATCTCCTCCACAGAGCGCTCGTGAGCGATCATCTCCTCGCGCGTGGACATGTCGATGCCGTAGTGGCAGGGATGTTTGATCGGCGGCGCGGAGATGCGCATATGCACCTCCAGCGCTCCGGCGTCGCGCAGCATCTGCACGATCTGACGAGTGGTGTTGCCGCGCACGATCGAGTCGTCCACGACCACCAGCCGCTTGCCGCCGACGACCTCGGGCAGCGGGTTGAACTTTAGGCGCAGGCCGTGCTTGCGTAGCTCCTGCCCAGGCTGGATGAAGGTACGGGCGACGTAGCGGTTCTTGACGAAGCCGTCGTCCTGGGGCAGACCGCTCGCGCGCGCAAAGCCGCGCGCGGCCGCGTTGCCGGAGTCGGGCACGGGGATCACGAGGTCGGCCTGCACAGGCGCCTCGCGTGCGAGGATCTCGCCCATGCGCCCGCGCGCGACCTGCAAGACATTGCCGTTCATGCGCGAGTCCGGGCGTGCGAAATAGATGTACTCGAACAGGCAGAAGGCCTTGCGCTCGTCGGGGAGCACGACCCGGCTCTCGATCCCATCCTCGCCCAGAGTGACGATCTCCCCGGGCGCCACGTCGCGCACGAGCGTCGCGCCGATGATGTCAAAGGCGCACGACTCCGAGGCGACACAGAAACGCTCGGGCTGCTCGTCGGTCGCCTCCAGGCGACCTATCGACAGCGGGCGCAGGCCGTGCGGGTCACGGAAGGCGACGACACGATCGCGTGTCATCACGACGATCGAGAAGGCGCCGTTCAGACGCGGCAGCACGTCGGCGACGGCGTCCTCGATCCGCTCCGCCGGATGGGTGGCGATCAGCGCGGCAACGATCTCAGAATCCGAGGTGGAGCTGAAGGAGACGCCGCGCTCGGAGAGCTCCTCGTGCAGCTCGACGGCGTTGATCAGGTTGCCGTTGTGCGCCAGCGCCAGCTCCGTGCTGGAACCGTTCGTCCCCTGCGAGCGGTGCACGGGCTGGGAGTTCTCCCAGGCGTTTGAGCCGGTAGTCGAGTAACGCACATGGCCGATCGCAAGCTCGCCTGCGAGCGTACGCAGGTCGTTCTCGTCGAAGACCTGGTTGACAAGCCCAAGCTCGCGCCGGGTCATGATGTTGCCGCCGCGATCGGCTGCGGCGATGCCGGCCGACTCCTGGCCGCGGTGCTGGAGCGCATACAGCGCGAAGTAGGAGAGGCGCGAGACCTCATGGCCGGGCGCGTATATGCCAAAAACGCCGCACTCATCGCGCGGCCCGTCGCGGTCCTCCGGCCGAGGGTCGCAGGGCATCGTTCAGTTCACGCTAGCAGTCATGCGAATAGCTCCGCCAATGCGCCGTGGGCTTGGCGCAGCTCCGCCAAGGAGATGTCGATCTCGCCGAGGATCAGCGCCTCGCCCTCGACAGTGCCGATCAGCTCGACACCGGTGCGCTCTCCAAGCTTCCGCAGCGACGCCTCATCGCCACTGACTACGAACGTGCCCGAGCACTCACCGAACAAGCGCTCGATGTTCACTGGCAGATCTACTTGCGCGCCAAGGCCGCCACCGAGGCAGCACTCGGCCAGAGCGATAGCGAGGCCCCCCTCGGCGATGTCGTGGGCACTGGCAAGCGCTCCATTGCCCACGCCTTCGCGCACCGCAGCCTGGGCTGTCAGGACCGCGTCGACGTCGATCGGCGGCAGGCCGTCGGGGAGCTGTTCGCCGCCTAGCTTGGCCAACTCGCTTGCCGGCAGCGACGGCGAGAACGGGCCGACGATCGCGATCGTGTCCCCCGCACGCGCGAAGCCGCTGCGGCCTGCGCGGCGCACGTCTCCCAGCTTGCCGACCATGCCGACGACGGGCGTCGGGTAGATCGGGCCGGCGCTCGCGCCCTCGTTATAGAGCGAAACGTTGCCGCCGACGATCGGCGCCTGCAGCGCCCGGCAGGCGTCGCCGAGACCACGAACGGATTCGGTCAACTGCCAGGCGATGTGCGGCTTCTCGGGGTTGCCGAAGTTGAGGTTGTTAGTCGTGCCCAGCGGCTGTGCGCCAACGCAGGCGAGGTTGGACGCGCACTCCAGCGCCGCCGCGATCGTGCCGGTATAAGGGTCGGCGGCGACGCGCCGGCCGTTGCAGTCGATCGACACGGCGATGCCCGGGATCGCTTCTCGCTCGGAGCCGTCGAGCGGGCGGATCGCGAGCACCGCCGCATCGGCCTGCTCGGGACGACGGACCGTGCGCGATTGGACGACCGAGTCGTACTGCTCGAACAGGGGCCGGCGCGACGCGATGTTGGGGCTGGCCAACAGGGCGAGCAGGATCTCCCGTGGCTCTTCTTTTGGGGGGCGGGGCGCCTTCGGCGCCAGGTATGGCGTGCTGGTCGGCTTCGCCGGCTCCAGGTCATACAGCGGACAGTCATCGACCAGCGCCCGCACCGGCATCTCCCCGACCAGCTCGCCGCCGTCGAACACGCGCATGTGCCCGCTATCGGTGACGGTGCCGATGGCCGCGCCGCCGACCTCCCACTTCTCGCATAGCGCCAGCACCTGCTTGACGTTGGACGGCTCCACCACGCACAGCATCCGCTCCTGAGACTCGGAGACCATGATCTCAAACGGCTCCATGTCGGCCTCGCGCAGCGGCACCTTGGCGACGTCGATGTCGATCCCGACCTCGCCCTTGGAGGCCATCTCCGAGGCCGAGGAGGTTAGGCCAGCGGCGCCGAGGTCCTGCAGCGAGACGATCAGGCGGCGCTCGAGCAGCTCCAGAGAGCACTCCATCAGCTTCTTCTCCTCGAACGGATCGCCGACCTGGACAGTCGGGCGCTTGTCGTCGTCTTCGCTCCCCAGCTCTGCCGAAGCCAGCACCGAGGCGCCGCCGATGCCGTCGCGACCGGTGGAAGCGCCGAACAGCACGACGACGTTGTCGATGCCGGCGGCGGCGCTACGGATGAGCTTGTCGCGCTCGCCGATCCCCAACGCCATCGCGTTGACCAGGCAGTTCTGCTCGTAGGGTGCCTCGAAGTAGACCTCGCCGCCGATCGTCGGCACCCCGATCGAGTTGCCGTAATGGCCGATGCCGGCAACGGCGCGGTCGAGCAGATAGCGCGAGCGATTGGCGGCCAAGTTCGAGCGTTTTTCAGCCAGCTTCTCGCTATTTTCGCCGTCGGTGCTTTGTTGTGTTGTTTTTCGATCGGATCCGCGCCCGGACCTCCCCTTATCCTCTTCAACTCCGTTGAAGGGATAGGGGAGCCCAATTTCCGGCTCACCGAAGCGCAGCGAGTCGAGCACCGCGATCGGTCTCGCCCCGATCGCAAAAATGTCCCTGAGGATGCCGCCGACGCCGGTGGCAGCACCCTGGAAGGGCTCGACGGCGCTGGGGTGGTTGTGCGACTCGACCTTGAACGCACACACCAACCCATCGCCGAGGTCGACGGCGCCAGCGTTCTCGCCGGGGCCCATCACCACGTACTCGCCCTCGGTCGGGAGCGTGCCGAGCAGCTTCTTGGAGTGCTTGTAAGCGCAGTGCTCGCTCCAAAGCAGTGAGTACATCGCCAGCTCGACCTGGTTGGGCGCGCGCCCCTGCTTTTCGCAGATCAGCTCGTACTCGCCCTCAGTGAGCCCGAGCGCGAGCGCGTCCCGCACGCTTGGCAGCATCGCGCTAGACATGCGCGCCTGTGCCCAAATGGGCGCCTTCGACGGCCAGGCGCATCGAGGCAAAGATGCACAGGCCGTCGGCCGAGCCGGTCAGCTCGTCGACCGCGTGCTCGGGGTGAGGCATCAGCCCGAACACGTTGCCCCGCTCGTTGCGCACGCCGGCGATGTCCTGCACCGAGCCGTTGAAATTCTCGCCAGGCGCGTAGCACAGGACGACCTGGGCGTTCGCGCGCATCGTGGCGAGCGTTTGCTCGTCGGCGTAGTAGCGACCCCAGGAGTGCTTGGCCGGAATGCTCAGGCGAGCGTCCTCGCAAGCATTCGTGAAAGCTGTCTCGCCCTCAGCCACCTCCAAGGCGACCTGCCTGAAGGTGAAGCGCAGGTTCGCGTTTGGCAGCAATGCCCCCGGCAGCAGCCGCGCCTCGCACAGCACCTGAAATCCGTTGCAGATGCCAAGCACAAGCCCCCCTTCTCGGGCAAAGGCGATCACCGACTCCATCACCGGGGAGAAGCGCGCGATCGCGCCAGCACGCAGGTAGTCCCCATAGGAGAAGCCGCCTGGCACGACGATCGCATCGGCGCCCCTCAGGTCGCGCTCACCATGCCAGAGCAGCTCGGCGTCGCCCACCCTCCGCGCCGCGAGCAACGCATCGACCTCATCGCAGGTTCCAGGGAACCGGAGCACGCCAAACTTCATCGTCGCTCCGTCGGGGCCCGCACACGCCTGGCGCGTGCGGAGTCAGTCACCGGCGAGGACGATCTCATAGTCCTCGACGAGCGGGTTGGCCAAGAGCTTCTCGCACATCGGCTCGATCTGGCCGGCGTCATCGACGGTCAGCTCCACCAGTCGCCCGACGTGCACGTCGGAGACGCCCTCGAAACCGAGCGCCGGCAGTGCGCGCATGACCGCCTCGCCCTGCGGGTCGAGGATACCCGCCTTCGGGCGAATCAGCACGCGAGCCCTCACGCGGTTCGGTCCAACCACGCCTGAAACGGCTCACCTGTGATCAGCTCGTACGCCTCGACATAGCGTGCGCGGGTGCCGGCGACCACGTCCTCGGGTATCTCGGGGGCAGGGGGCTGCTTATCCCAGCCGCTGCCGGCGGCCCAGTCGCGCACGTACTGCTTGTCAAAGCTCGGCTGCCCTTTGCCGATCTGGTAGCCCTGCACCGGCCAGTAGCGCGAGGAGTCCGGCGTCAGCACCTCGTCGCCGACGACGAGCTCGCCATCCTCGTCGAGGCCGAGCTCGAACTTGGTGTCGGCGAGAATCACGCCGCGGCCGCGAGCGTGCTCGGCGGCGAATGAGTACAGCGAGATCGAGATGTCGCGAACGCGTTCCATCAGCCCACGGTCGCCGACCAGCTCGGCGGCGCGCTCGAAGTCGATCGCCTCGTCGTGGCCAACCTCGGCCTTGGTCGAGGGCGTGAAGATCGGCTCGGGCAGCTGCTCTGACTCCTGCAGCCCTGCCGGCAGCTCGATCCCAGAAACCTTGCCGGTCGCCTGGTAGTCCTTCCAGCCGGACCCCGTGATGTAGCCGCGCACCACGCACTCGACTGGAAGCATCTTCAGCTTTCGCACGACCAGCGCTCGGCCGCGTGCCTCGCCGGGAACGCCGTCGGTGGCGGAGAGCATATGGTTGGCGACGATCCCCTGCGTCTGCTCGAACCAGAAGGCCGACAGCCCGGTCAGCACCTTCCCCTTGTCGGGGATTGGCGTCGGATGCACCGCGTCGTAGGTGGAGATGCGATCGCTTGCGACCATCAAGAGACGGTCGCTCAAGTCGTAGAGCTCGCGGACCTTCCCGCTCGTGATCAGGGGGAGGTCGGCGAGAGCGCTCACGGGGCGCGATGCTAGCGAACGAATCGGCTGAGGAGCGGCTCGCTCGACCGTCCATTTGGGGACGCTCGACGCCTCCCGACCGAGGCCATGCCGCTACGCGGCGAGAATCTGAGCGGCCAGAATCGCGGCATTGCGGGCGTTGTCCAGACCCACACAGGCAACTGGCACACCCGGCGGCATCTGCACGATCGAGAGGATCGCGTCAAGCCCGCCGGCGGCAGTCAAGCGGCCCGAGAGGGGAACGCCGATCACTGGTAGATCGGTGTGCGCGGCAACGGCGCCGGGAAGCGCGGCGGAGATGCCGGCGCCGGCGATCACCACGCGCAAGCCGCGCGACTTCGCGCTCTTGGCGTACTCGGCGACCGTGTCCGGTTCGCGGTGAGCGGACATCACCTTCACCTCGTGCGGGATGCCGCGGTCGCGCAGAACCGTCGCCGCCTTCTCCATCGCTTCCATGTCGCTCTCAGAGCCCATCACGATGCCGACGAGTGGCCCATCGACGTCGAACTCCTCCAGCTGCGCCTGCACCTCAGCCTCGGCAAGGCTGGTACGGATCGGGGTGGGGGCAGCGTCGGTCATGTCTTGGCTCGGTTCAGGCGGAGCTCGCGCCGAGGCTGGACACGGCCGCCTCACCGGCCGCCTGCACGTTGGCGGCGATGTCGGTCCGCAGCTGCATCCCCTCGAACGAGATCACTTTCGCGGCAGCATACGCCGCCGTGCGGGCGGCTTGCGCGCTCGGGCCAAGTGCGGTGACGTTCAGCACGCGCCCGCCGGCGGTGACGGTCGCCCCGGCGCCTGCCCCCGACGATGTGTCGCCGACTGCGGTACCGGCGTGTGTCAGCTCGATCGCGGCCGAGACATCTCCCAGTCCGTGGATCTCATCGCCGCTGGAGGACGAAGCCGGATAACCGGCACTGGCCAGCACCAACGTCACCGCCCACTCCTGCGACCAGTCAAGCGCGACGCCCTCCAGTCCCCCCGGGCGCGAGGCCGCCAGCAGCAACTCGACCAGATCGCTGCGCAGGCGCGGCAGTACGGCCTGAGTCTCGGGGTCGCCGAAGCGCACGTTGAACTCAAGCGCCTTCGGACCCTCCGCGGTCAACATCAGGCCGGCATAGAGGATCCCGTGGAAGGGGATGCCGCGAGCAGCCATCAGGTTCACGATCGGCTGGTGCACCTGGGCGACTATCTCGCTGATGGTGGCCGCATCGATGCCGGCGACCGGCGAGTAGGAGCCCATCCCGCCCGTGTTCGGCCCGGAGTCGCCGTCGTAGATGCGCTTGAAATCACGCGCCGGCGCCATCGGCAGCGCGCGCGCGCCGTCACACAGCGCAAGCAGCGAGAGCTCCTCGCCGATCAGCAGCTCCTCGACAACGGCGGCGGCACCACCGGCGCCGAAGCGACCGTCGATGAATATCTCCTTGAGAGCGGCCCGCGCCTGCTCAGCATCCTCGGCGACGGTCACCCCCTTGCCGGCGGCGAGACCGTCGGCCTTGACGACTACCCCGGGAGAGGCCAGCTCCGCCACCGCCTCGATGCCCTGGTCGAGCGACTCGACACGCCTCCAACGCGCGGTCGGCACACCGGCCTCCTCCATCGCCTGCTTGGCGTACGCCTTCGATCCCTCCAGCTGCGCGGCTGCCGCGCTTGGACCAAACGCCATGTGCCCGCGCTTGGTCAGCGCGTCGACCAGTCCAGCCACCAACGGGACCTCTGGTCCGACCACCGTGAGATCAACCGATTCCCGCTGGGCGGCCGCGACGAGGCCCTCCGTGTCGCCCACGGCTATCTCAAGTAGGCGTGCGTCGTTTGCAATCCCGGCGTTCCCCGGCGCGCACAGCAGCTCAGGGCACTGGGGCGAGCGTGCGAGCGCGCGTACGAGCGCGTGCTCGCGTCCGCCCGATCCGACGACTAGGACCTTCACAGGGATGCTATGAACTCGTCCACGCCGATCGCCGAGAGCGTCTCGTAGCGACCGGTGCCGCGCGAGCCGAGCTCCAGTGAGACGCGGGCCATCGTCTTCTCGTCGGGAGCCTCGACCACGGAGATGAAGTCGAAGGCGCCGAGCGTCGCCCACTGCGCCTTTACGGTGGCGCCGAGTTGCTGCACCTCCTTGTTGACCTCGCGGATGCGCTCCGGGTTGTTCTTGACCGTCTGCACACCCTCTGGCGTCAACGTCGAGAGCATGATGTACGTGGGCATGGCTCCTCCGTTCCTCGCGACATTCGCGCTCCTGCGGCGCGCTGTCATCGTTGTACCGGATCGGCGAACTGCCCGCCACGTCGCGTAACGTCGAAACGGAGGCGATAATCATCGACGTGATCCCCCGCTATACCCGTCCTGAGCTGGGCGCCCTGTGGACAGACCAGGCGCGGATGGAGACATGGCGCCGCGTCGAGGTGGCAGCGTGTGAGGAGTTGCCGGCGCTACTTGGCGATGGCGAGGGCCCCTCGGCTTCTGAGCTGGAGGCGATCGGCGCGGCCAGCTTCACCGTCGAGGCGGTGAACGAGCGCGAGCGCGTTACCGACCACGATGTGGCGGCGTTCGTGGACGTGCTCTCGGCAAGCGCCGGCAAGGCCGGTCGCTGGATTCATTTCGGGCTTACATCTTCGGACGTGCTCGACACGGCGCTGGCGCTGCAACTGCACGCGGCCGGCGAGATCGTCGTGCCGGGAGCGCGCGCCCTGGTGCAAGCTTTGGCGAACAGGGCACGCGAACACGTCGACACGCTCTGCGTCGGTCGCACCCACGGCGTACAGGCCGAGCCGACGACGTTCGGCATCAAGCTCGCGGGCTTCGCGTTCGAGGCGCACCGCAATGCCGAGCGCCTGCTACGCGCATTCAAAGCAGCATCTGTCGGCGCGATCTCGGGCGCGGTGGGAACCTAC
>DASTPN010000091.1:0-13334 GCA_035719985.1 Solirubrobacteraceae bacterium
CCCAAGAAATCCCCGTCAAAAACGCTTGCAGTCGACCACCAGGGCCAAACCCAAACCTGACTTTATGTAAAAGAGCCGATACCAAACCGGCAACTGTCATGACCATAGCCTAAACCCGACCGAAGTGTCAACCCCCAAACACGAACCAGTCGAGCACAGTGTTCCGGCGCTCGCAGCGCAACTGCGACGCGTACCGCGGTGTTCTTGCAGAGTGCCTTCACCTTCGAGAGCGGGCCGGCGTACTGCAACGCGACCTGCAGGGCCGGACGCGAACGAACCTAACATCCGAGCAGTGTCGGCCAGACCAACACTGCAGTGGCGCGTCCTCGCGCCGGCACTCGCTGCGTTGGCCGTGCTCGCGCTCGCAGCCGGCACGCCAGACCATGCGGCCGCGGGCCGCACCATCTCCTCCAAGGCAAGCCGTCTCGTCACGGTGACCGCCGCACTGCAGAGCCTGCAGCGCAGTGGGCAGATCTCGCAGGCCGCATACCTGCAGTACCAGCAGTCCTTCGCCGCCGCCAAGCGCTCGCTCGGCCGCCTGTCCGGGACGCGCCGCGAAGAACTGGGGGCGGTGCTCTCAAACGTCGAAGCGATGGCCGCCAAGGGCCAGCTGATCGTCTCGCGGCTGCCGGTTGTGTTCACGACCGTGCAGCGCAACCGCGAATGGTGGACGACGCGCTACCTGCCGGGCGCTGATGAACGCGTCAGCTTCACGGGCAGCCGGCTGGTGTGGGAGCACTACCCCGGCCAAGGGATCGAGATCCAGTGGCTGGGGACGTTCGGCGAGGCCAACGGCTACTACCTCTCCCACCAGACGACCGCCTTGCGCGAAGTGCTCGACGAAGCGATCGCCCTGGCCACCCACCGCGCCGGCGGCATCGCCTGGGAGTACCTGTTCCAGTTCGACGGCGGCATCCCGCCGTGGTCGAGCGGTCTCTCGCAGGGGACGGCGCTGCAGGCGCTCTCGCGTGCCTGGTCGCGCACGCACGAAACCGCCTACCTGGACGCCGCCAAGGAAGCGCTCGGCATCTTTCGCACTCGCCCCCCCGCGGGCGTGCTCGAACACAGGCCCGCCGGCTCGCACTACCTCGAGTACACCTACGCGCCGGGCGAGCGCATCCTCAACGGCTATATCCAGAGCCTCGTGGGCCTGTACGAATACGCCAAGCTAACCGGCGACCCTGAAGGCCAGGCGCTGTTCGAAGCCGGCGACGCCAACGCCCGCACGGAAACCCCGCGCTACGACACCGGGGCCTGGTCGATGTATGACCAGCACTCGGAATCTGACCTCTCCTACCACGAACTGCTGGCCGAATTCCTCGAACACCTGTGCCAGAAGACGCAGACGGGCGAGCCGCTGGCGACCGCCAAGCCCCCCGTGCCGATCGCAGGCGACGAGGTCTACTGCACCACCGCCAAGCATTTCCGCGAATACGTCAAGACACCCCCCTTGCTGTCGCTACTCACGAGCACTTTGCGCACCAGCCAGCGCGCCGGGGTGCAAGTGCAGCTCTCGAAGGTCGCTGCCGTGAGCATGTCGATCTCGCTGGGCGGCAAAACGGTGTGGTCGAACGCCGCCACCGTCGAAGGTGGCAAGCCGCGACTGCTGTGGGTGACGCCATCGAAGCCCGGCACATACACGGTGTCGTTGAAAGCGCGAGACCTGGCGGGTAACACGACCAGCGCCACGGGGACGATCGTGGTGAGCAAGACGCCCAGCGCCAAGCACGCACGCACAACTAGTGCGCGCGGCATCAGTGCGCTCGCGCGGACCTGGCGGCAGCAACCGCAGCCTTGAGTCTCACGCGCGCCTAAAAGCCGGAGATACTAAAGGTGGCGGGCCAAATTGCCAACTTTAGTTGTAGATCGGCTAATATAGTTGGATGGATTTTCACAAACCTCTCGGCGTTGTCACGTCTACTCTCGACGGTGACGTCCTCGCGGTGCTGGCTCGTGCGGACCTCGAGTTGACGAGCAGCGAGATACGTCGACTGGCCGGCGTGGGCTCGATGCAAGGGATACGCAACACGGCCGAGAGGCTCACCCGCGAAGGGATAGTCTCGCGTCGAATAGCCGGCAACACTCATCTTTACAGGCTGAATCGAGAGCATGTCGCCGCCAAGTCGATCGAAGTGCTGGCGAGTCTGCCTGAACGGGTCGTCAAAGGATTGCGCGAAGCTATCTCTGGATGGGTTCAACCCCCAGCGCTGGCCTTCCTGTTCGGCTCGGCAGCTACGGGCAATGCAACCGCTGACAGCGACGTCGACCTGCTGATCGTGCGCCCGTCCGGGATAAACCCAGACTCGCTGCCGTGGACACGGCAGCTGGCCGACCTTCAGGCCCAAGCGACCGCATGGACCGGCAACGATACGCGCATCCTCGAATACGGCGAAGAGGAGATGTCCATAAGCGACCCAGTGGTATTCGACGCACTGCGCGACGGCATTGAGCTGTTCGACACAGATCGCGTTCCGCGAAGCACCAGAAAGGCGCCTGGACAATGAAGACCGGCAGGACCAATCCAGCCACAATAGAGGGGCGTCGTCGCAAGGCAGAGCAGTTCATGGAAGGCGCCAAGACGATCCGCGATCTGGCAGCCGACGAGCGGCATGTGGGTGACGCATACGTCACCCTGTGCATTCATGCGGGCGTAGCGGCCTCGGATGTGATTTGTTCGGTCACGCTCGGTACCTACATCCAGGGCGAAGATCATCAGGCAGCCGTAGGCCACATCGCAAAGGTACGTCCGGAAGGCGAGGCGCTTGCCGACTCGCTACGCACACTTCTCACCATGAAGACGCGGGCTGGCTACAGCCACGAGCATGTAAGCGCAACCGACCGCAAGCGGGCTGGCCGCGCAGCGGAGAAGCTCATCTTCGCGGCCCGCCAACGACACACGAAGCAGGGCCGTCACTAGAATCAGGCCGATCGTGCCGAAGGGTCAGCAAACCTGGATCCTCACCGCCTCCCCTGAAAACCACGAAGCCACGCGCGAGCACGACTTCTCGGTGATCGGGATCAAGGAGCGCAACCGTCCGCGCGCGCTGCAGATCGAGCCGGGCGATCGGATCGTGCTGTACCTGACGAAGGTGATGTCCTTTGCCGGCTCGATCGTCGTCACCGGCGAGATGTACGAGGATCGCAAGAAGCTGTGGCCGGGCAAGCCCGGCAAAGCCGACGCCTACCCATGGCGTTTCCCGACCGAACCGGAGATCGTGCTCGAGCAGGACGAGTGGATACCGGCCGAAACCCTCGCCACCAAGCTCGAGCACATCAAAAAGTGGCCGGCCGAGCACTGGAAGCTGGCGTTCCAAGGCCAGCTGCGCACGGTCTCCGAGCACGACACGAAGCTGCTGCTGAAGCGCCTGCGCGCGGCAGCGGCCGCGCACGCCTAGAACCGACCGCAGACGAGCGACTTCAGCCGCTCAACGTCATCGCGGCGAGCGACGGGTACTCCAGCGGCCCGCGCCTGCGCGCCGGCAGCGCCTCGGCCAGGTCGAGCACCTGCGAGAGGATGCGAGCCGCCCGCTGCGGATCGACCGGCGGCGGTGCCGGCCCCAGCCGCAGCCGCAAGCCGCCGGCCTCGGCCAGTCGCGCCAGCGCGTCGACGCCCGGCTGACGGTGGCCGTGCTCGTAGGCGCTCACTACCGATCGCGGCAATCCGGCGCGACGCGCCAGCTCGGCGGCACGCAGCCCGCTGCGTTCGCGAATCTCCGCGATCAGCGGAGGGGCACTAGCTGCAAGAGAGCCACCCATACTCCATATGTTAGCGTATACGCGAACACTCTAGCCGGCGCCACCCCTGCTCATACAATCGACCCATGCCGGTCCACCACCTTCGCGCATGACCCGCCTCGCGCGTGCGTGGGGCGCCCTGGAGCCTGAGCAGCGACTCGCGGGCATCGCCGCGGTCGCGCTGATGCTCACGTTGCTGCTGCCCTGGTACAGCAAGACCGTCACGGTCGTGGTCGGCAACGCCGCCCGCGCGGACCAGACCAGCCTCAGCGGCATTGGCGCGATGTCGTTCGTGGAGGCTGCTGTGCTACTCGTCAGCGCCGGCGTGCTGGCGCTGCTGTTCGCGCGAGCCGAGCGACGCGACTTTCACATGCCCGGCAGCGATGGAGCGGTCGTCACCGCCGCGGGAGCCTGGGCAGCCGTGCTGATCTTCTACCGCTTGGTAGACAAGCCGGGGCTCACCGGCACGCAGAGGATCACAGCCACCGTCGGCGTCAAGTGGGGGATCTTCTTTGCGCTGGTCGCGGCCTGCGCGATGGCCTACGCCGGCTGGCGTATGCGCGCGGCTGCCACGCCCGAGCCGCCGCTGCTGCGTGCGCGTTCGCGTGTACGCGACAACACCCCCCCTTCAAACACCCCCCCTTCACCAACCGCACCCGCTTCGCCGGCTTCCGAGGACGTGACAGTCCTCGCGCCATCACCGCCACGGTCGGCACGCGCTGCGCCCGCACCGGCTACCCAGGCAGCGCGCAAGCGGCCGCGCTTTCCGCCCTCGCCCTCCGAGCAACAGCTCTCTTTTGACGACTCGCCCGTGGAGCGCGACTGAGCCTCCCTATCATTCGCCCGACTATGGGCGCCGAGCCAAACACCGCCGCTGACGTCGCCGCCGGGCTGAGCGCCGTCGGCTACCTGCCCAGCGAGTCCACGGCGCTCGTCGCCTACCTGGCGACCAAGCTCGGCAAGCCCGTGCTGGTCGAGGGACCGGCCGGGGTCGGCAAGACCGAGTTGGCCAAGGCGCTCTCGCGCTACCTGGGACGCGAGCTGATCCGCCTGCAGTGCTACGAGGGGCTCGACGAGGCCAAGGCCCTGTACGAGTGGAACTACCGCAAGCAGCTGTTGCGCATCCAGGCCGAGGCGAGCGACACCGGCTGGGAGACCGTCCAGCAGGACATCTTCGGCGAGGAGTTCCTGCTCGCCCGACCGCTGATGAGCGCGATCGCCTCCGAGCAGCCGGTCGTGCTGCTGATCGATGAGATCGACAAGACCGACCAAGAGTTCGAGGCGATGCTGCTGGAGGTGCTCTCCGACTTCCAGATCTCGATCCCCGAGCTGGGTAAGGTCTCCTCCACGACGCACCCGGTCGTGCTGCTGACCTCGAACAACTCGCGCGAGCTGACCGAGGCGCTCAAGCGCCGCTGCCTGTACCTATGGCTTGACTACCCCTGCCTCGAGCACGAGCTGGCGATCGTCAAGCTGCACACACCCGAGCTCGACGACACGGTCGCCCAGCGCCTCGTCGAGGTCGTCGGCATGGTGCGCGAGCTGGACCTGAAGAAGCCGCCCTCGATCGCCGAGTCGATCGACTGGGCCCGCGCGCTGCTGCTGCTCGGCGCCAAAGATATCGACATCGCCACCTTCAACGAGACGATGTCGGTGATCGTCAAGCACCGCACCGACATGGACATCGTGGCCGAGCGCGTCGGGCTGAAGCTGGCCGAGACGGCCGCGTCGTCCTCGAAGGTGGATGCCCAGCCCGCCTGATCCGGCCGGCGCCGCGGCAGTGACCGGCTCAGGCGCGCCGGAAGGACTCGCCGCCCAGATGCTCTCCTTCGCCGAGCAGCTACGCGAGGAGGGAGTCGCGATCGGCACGTCCGAGTTGCTCGACGCCTTCGCCGTCCTGGGCGAGGTCGACTGGACCCACCAGGGCGAGTTCCGCGAGGCGCTGGCCGCCACGCTCGCCAAGTCCCAAGACGACCGCCGCGTCTTCGAGCTCCTGTTCGATCGCTTCTTCTTCCGCGCGGTGGAGATGGCAGCCGTGCGCGAGGGGGTCGAGCAAACCGGCTCCGGCGACGACGACCTATCCGAGCTGAGCGAAACCGAACTGGATGCCCTGCGCATGCAGATTGCGCAGGCTCTCAGAGACGGCGCCGAGGGGGCGATGCGCGATCTGGCGCGACTGGCGATCGCCACTTTCGGGCAACAGGAGCAAGGCTCGGGCGTGATCGGCGTGGATGTCCAGCGCATCCGCCGCGCACTCGGGCTGCGCGCCGAGCCCCAACCCGAGCTGCCACCCGAGGATCCCCGCCGCGACGGCGTGCCGCGCGATGCGCTGCGGCGCTTCGAGCAGATGATGCGCCGCGAGCTCGAACGCCGCCAGGTGCAGCGCTCGGGCAAGCTGCCGCCCTCGCGGCCGCTGGGCGAGCTCGACCGCGCGCTTCCCTCCGGGCCACTGCAGGACCTGGCCGCCGTGCACCGCGTTGTCACGCAGCTGCGCCGCCGCCTGGCCACTCAAGGCAAGCAGAACCGCGGCCATCGCCACCACGCCCACGTCGACGTCAGACGCACGATGCGCGCCTCCCTACAGACGGGCGGCGTCCCGGTCGAGCTGCGCTACCGGCCGCGCCGTCCCAAGCGGCCGGAGATCTACGTGCTCTGCGACGTATCCACCAGCGTCACCTCCGCCTCGGTGTTCTTCCTGTCCGTCTTGCATGCACTGCACGACTCCTTTCGCAAGATGCGCTCGTTTGTGTTCATCGAGCGGATATCGGAGGTCACCGACGTGTTCGCGCATGAGCGCGACTTCCGCGCGGTCTCCGAGCGGATCTCCTCCGATGCGGGGGTCGCGGACATCTCCGGCTACACCGACTACGGGCGGGTGTGGATGGAGCTGCTCGAGCAAATTCAGGACGATCTGCATCCGCGCGCAACGGTGATCGTGCTCGGCGACGCGCGCACGAACGGGCGCGATCCCCGCGCGGACCTGTTCGGCCAGGTCGCCTCGCGGGCAGGGCGCACGTTCTGGCTGAACCCTGAGCCGCGGCTGTACTGGAACTACGGCGACTCGGTGATCGCCGCCTACGAGCAGTACTGCACCGCCTTTGAGTGCTGGACGGTCGCGCAGCTGGAGGAGTTCGTCAAGGCGCTGACGCGGCCTATGGTTTCGGCGGCCGGCTGAGCCACGCTCTAACATCGAAAGCGACAAATCAGGGGAGCTGGCGGTGAGCCGGCTGAGATGGCGACTGATCCGTCGCCGACCCTTCGAACCTGTGGGGTAATGCCCGCGGAGGGAGTGCAGTGGCCGTTCAAGCGACCTCGCCAGTCTCACAACAGCAAGCCTCACGCGATCAAGTCGCGGTTGATTTGGGGGGAGTGGCGCGCTCGTACCGCGACAGGCGAGGTGCACGTGTACCGGCACTGGACGGCGTGTCCTTGTGCGTGCGTAGCGGCGAGGTCCTTGCCGTCGTTGGGCCAAGCGGCTGCGGCAAGAGCACTCTGCTCGAGTTGATCTGCGCACTACAGCGCCCAGATGCGGGGAATGTGGCCTCGCTGCCGGCCGTGCTGATGCCTCAGCGCGACCTGTTGTTGCCGTGGCTGTCGGCGCTCGACAACGCCGCTCTGGCGCTGCGCATAGCTGGGCACTCGCGAGCACGCGCCCGAGAACGAGCGGGAGTGCTGTTCGCCGAGCTCGGATTGGGAGGGTTCGAGTCGGCCCGCCCCGACGAGCTCTCCGGCGGAATGCGCCAGCGCGTCGCCTTCCTGCGCACATTGCTCTCCGGCAAGCCGGTGCTGTGCTTGGACGAGCCACTCTCAGCGCTCGATGCGATCACTCGCGGCGAGATGCAGAACTGGCTGACTGGCGCACTCTTGCGCGAGCCTCGCACTGTCGTGCTCGTAACTCACGACGTTGAGGAGGCGATCGTGCTTGCAGACCGCGTGCTCGTGCTCTCCCCCAGACCTGGGCACGTGATCGCCGAGATAACGGTCGATCTTCCCCGTCCCCGTAGCGGCGTTGACCCTGCCGCAATCGCCCTTCGCGAGCAGGCGATGCAGGCGCTCGGTGAAGGAGCGTCGCGATGAGCGCCCGACTACGACGAATCCTTCCGGCAGCCATCTTCGCGCTTGCGCTGCTTTGCGCTTGGGAGCTTTACGTGGACGTCGGCGGCGTCGACCCGTTCGTGCTGCCCGCCCCGCACGCGATCGCAGTCGCGCTTTGGGAGAACGCTGGGTTCATCGCACACAACTTCGCCGTCACCGCCAAGGAAGTCGTGCTCGGACTGGGCGTCGCGCTGGTGTGCGGCTCGCTGCTTGCGGTCGCGATCCATCTATCGCCGCTCCTGCGGCGGGCGGTGTATCCGTGGGCGGTCGGCTCACAGGCCGTACCGTTCCTGCTGATCACACCGCTGCTGGTCGTCTGGTGGGGGTTCGGCATCCTGCCAAAGCTCGTGGTAATCGCGCTCGTCTGCTTTTTTCCGGTCGTCGTCACCACTGTCGACGGGCTCGCCTCGATCGACCCCGACCAGTTCAAGCTGTTGCGCACGCTCGGGGCCTCACGGGCACAGGCCTTTCGTTTCGGCGAGCTGCCTGCCGCGCTGCCTGCCGCGCTGAGCGGCGCTCGCATCGCCCTTGCCGTTGGCGTGATCGGCGCCTATCTGGCCGAGACCCTCACGCCAACAGTGGGAGCCTATGCGGGGCTTGGACACGAGATCAACGCCGACCTGACGGCACTGGAAGGTGCGCGCGCCTGGGCGGCCGCCACCGTGCTGTTTGCCTTCTCGATCGCCTGCTTCTACAGCCTCACCCTGATCGAGCACCGCCTCGCGCCCTGGGCGCATAAAGCAAAAGGAGACGAACGTTGAGAGCCCCGTCAGCCCGCGCCCGCCGCGCTCCAGTCCCTCGCAGCCTGAGGTATGTCCTTGCCCTGCTTGCCGCCTGCGCCTGCGCCGCCGCGCTGGCCGCCTGCGGCGCCAAGCAGGACACGCTCGGGGCCGCCTCCACCAAGCCGTTTACGGTGATGCTCGACTGGTTCCCTAACGCGGACCATGCGGCTCTCTACAGCGCGATCGCGGGCGGCGACTTTAAGGCGGTCGGGCTTGACGTAAAGCCGGTGATCCCTTCTCAGACAGCCGAACCACTGAAGCTACTTGCGGCCGGCAAGGTGGACATGGCGATCTCCTATGAGCCCGAGTTGCTGCTGGCACGCGACCAGGGGCTAAAAGTGGTCTCGATCGCAGCGCTCGTGCAGCGGCCGCTGACCTCGATCATCGCGCTTGGCAACCAGCACATCGCGAAGGTCTCAGACCTCGCGGGCAAGACTGTGGGCACCGCCGGCATCGACTACCAGGCCGCCGAGCTGAAGACCGCGCTACAGAGCGCCGGGGTTAACCCGAGCAGCGTGCGCGAAGCGAACGTCGGCTTCAACCTAGTGCCGGCCATGCTCTCGAACAGGGTCGCCGCAACGCTCGGTGGCTTTTGGAATTACGAGGCGATCCAGCTGCAACAGATGGGCAAGCGCCCGACCGTCATTCCGGTCGATAAGGCCGGTGTTCCTAGCTATGACGAGCTGGTGCTGGTGGTGCGCGAAGACGAGGCCGGTAAGCGCGGACAGGACCTGCGTGCATTTCTGCAAGCACTGACGAGCGGGCAGGGCCGCGTGCGCGCCAACCCGCGGGCGGCCGCTGAACTGATCGTAAAAGCCAACCCGTCCGCACAGGCCAAGTTGCAGCTGGCCTCAATCGAAGCGACGCTACCGGCCACCGTCCCGAACGACAAATCCAAGCCCTACGGTTGGCAGGATCCAACCGCCTGGGCCGCGTTCGGGCGTTGGATGCTCGCACACGAACTGATCCACTCAGACCCCAACCGGGCGGCGCTACCTCCCTTCACAAACGAGTTTCTCCCCGGTCAGGGGATTTAGCATCGACAGAGCCGACGGGGCGCGAATGAGTGTCGTGTCGATTGGGATCAGACAGGTATGAGCGCGGAGTCGGTACCGGACCGCACGTCAATCAGTAATTCTCCGCTGCCATCGCCGCGCTCCTGGCGCTAGCGTGCCGAGCGTGACACAGTCGGATCGAGCGCAAAGCGAATCCCCGGCCAAGGTCGGGGGGACGACGCGGAGCGAGGGGACGATCCGGATCGTCCTCGCTGACGACCACGCGGTCGTGCGTAGTGGGCTGAAGTTGCTGCTGGAGAGCGAGAGCGACTTCGAGGTGGTGGCTGAGGCAGGCGACACCGAAAGCGCCAAGCGTTATGTGCGCGGGCACAAGCCAACGGTGCTTGTACTAGACCTGAACATGCCGGGCGGGTCGAGTCTCGAGGCGATCCCGGAAATCAGACAGAGCAATCCCGAGACCCAAATCGTCGTGCTGACGATGCAGCAGGAGCCCGCCTTCGCACGTCACGCGCTCAGCGCGGGGGCGATTGGCTACGTGCTCAAGGAGGCTGCCGACGACGAGTTGGTGGAGGCGGTGCGTCGAGCCGCAAAAGGCGAGAGCTACCTGAACCCGCGGCTAGGAGCGCGCCTTGCCTCAGAGCCGGCGCCTGGACCCCCGGATGACCTCAGCGAGCGCGAGGTAGACGTGCTTACCTTGATAGCGCTGGGACATACCAACGCCGAGATCGCCGAGCGGCTGTACCTGTCGGTGAGGACGGTCGAGACCCACCGCGCGCACATTCAGCAAAAGCTGAACCTCTCCTCGCGCGCGGAGCTTGTCGCCTACGCGCTCAAACGCGGGCTGATCAAGGCTTCATAGCGGCCAATAGTGGCCGACCTGCGCCGCGGCGCGTGAGGTAATCAATGCCTCCGGCGCGGCGGAGCGCGGTTGCTCTTCGCTTGCGAACGCATCCAGCGCGGCGATCGCCGAAGCCGCCAGGGCCGCCGGGGCATAGCCACCCTCAAGCACCACCCCGATCGGAGCGCCGACCTGCTCGGCCAGAGCGCGCACATGTCGGGCCATCTCGGCAAAAGACTCCGTCTCCAGACGAGCCGACGCCAACGGGTCTTCGCGATGAGCGTCAAAACCGGCCGAGACGAGCACGAGATCTGGATCGAACGCGCTTGCAGCCGGGAGCATCACGTGCTCGATCAACGAAAGCCATAGGTCCTCCTCGCTGCCCGGCGGGACGGGTAGGTTGATCGTGAACCCCTCCCCCTCACCGGAGCCGACGTCTGAGAGAGGGCCCGTGCCGGGGTACAGCGGCGACTGGTGGATGCTTGCGAACAGCACGTCCGGGCGGTGCCGAAAGACCTCGGCGGTGCCGTTGCCGTGGTGAACGTCCCAGTCGAGCACAAACACTCGCTCGGCTCCCAACTCGGCGATCGCCAAAGCGGCAGCGACAGCGACGTTGTTGAACAGGCAGAAGCCCATTGCGCGACCCGGCTCGGCGTGGTGCCCGGAAGGGCGCACGCCGGCGAAGGCAAGCCGCGTCTCGCCGCCAAGTAGCGCCCGCACAGCCGCACAGGCACCGCCGGCCGCGTGCAGCGCCGCGCGGTAGGAGAGCTCGCCGACGTAGGTGTCGGCGTCGATCGGACCACCACCGGACTCGCACAGCTCGCGGATTGAGGAGACGAGCGCGGCGTTGTGCACGAGCTCCAGCTGATCCTCGCTTGCGGCCGGCGCCTCACGGCGCTCGAAGCCCAGCCACTCGCGCTCGCGCAACTCGCGCTCGAGCACCAACAGCCGCTCAGGAGTGTCCGGGTGAGCTGGGACATGAGCGCTTGGATCGTGCTCCATGCAGATCGGGTGATGGAAGTACAGCGGGCGGTCCATCCCCCACATCATGACCTCTATCGTCTTCGATCGATCGAATGCTCGCCGTCGAGCCGGGCGCCGCCGTGTTTGTCCCTTAGAACCGCTTCGCGCTATGAGCCAAGCGGCGACTTGGCTCAGAGCCATCGAGCTTCTGCTCGGCTCGCGCGGCATCGGCACGCGACGGCATTACGATCACAGGGATCGGCGAACGGCGCAAAAGCTCGACCGTGACCGTGCCGACCGCCGTGCGCAGGCGAGAACGTGGCTCGCAGCCAACAACGATCGCCTCTGCGCTGTGTCGGGCCCCCGCCTCGCAGAGAGCCGAAACGGGGTCCTTATCGACGACTTCGACCTCGACATCGACGTCGAACATCGCGTCCTCGCCCTCCAGCAGCAGCTCGTCGACAACATCACGACCGAGCCGACGGCGCACCTCAGCATCGGTCGCCGGCGGTGCGGGGAGGTGCAGGTCCCGAGTCGAGTGGATGATCACCAGCTTGCCGTCGGGCAGCACTTGCTCAGTCGCCCATCGGGCGGCCTCGCGGGTGCTTTCGTTGCGGCTATAGCCGAGCACGTAGCACTTTCTCATCGCAGACAAGTTAGGAGCCTCGAAACTGCGGCGCACCGTCGAAAACCCGGCGCGTGTCCGCGAAAAAGTACTGAGCGGGCTCACCGAGGGTATTGCTGCGGGAAACCCACCGGCGGTGTGCGTGCTGAACGCGGATGGAGGCAAGGCGCGCGACCGGGAGCATTTGCCGGCAGGACGAAAACAGAGGAAAGAGGGCCAGAGTGTCAGTAAGGAGTGCCCTAGCTCAACCATCGACTTCGTGCGCCCGCGCGACGAGCACTGCTCCCCTTGCCAAGCGCCCGCCGCATGCGACCGCCACCGAGGCCGGAGAGCGCGACCAACTGCTCGACCGGCTGCGCAGCCTGCGCCGGGTACTGCCTGTGCTGGCGCAGGAAATGGCCGCCGCGCGACGCCAGGCGGCGCATTTGCGCATCGACAATCGCCGCCTCACAGAGCAGGTGCGCGAGTTGCGCGCAGAATTGCAGGCACGCGAACACAGCCCGACGTGACCCGACATGCTCACAAGTTGCCACCAGACGCGATCTGCTCAACAAGCTGCCCCGACCGCGCCATCGCGGTCTCAGCGCCGTTCCCCTGACCCGAGGGCGGCGAAGATGGCGCAATATCCACACCGGGACAGGCCGACGTCCAGAGCTCCCTACCTGGACGCCATAGTGAGTCGCGCACGCGCCTGAAGAAAGAGCGCGTGCGCGGCCCGCTCTCCGACACACGCGGGACGGGCGCCCCTAAGTCCTTACTCCGGAAGCCGCCGGTAGCGGCGCGTCTCCGGGTCGCGCTCGAGCAGGCCCGCCGCCACCAACGTGACGACGTAGCGGTGCACGGTGCTGGTGTTCAGATCGAGCTCCTCGGAAATGTCCTTGATGCCCAGGTCGCGATCTTCGCTGGCAAAGCACGAGAGCACCAGCAGGCCCGCCAGTAGCGACCGCGACAGACGGCGATTGTCCTGTAGCGCTCGATAGCGCGCGCTCATCGCCTGCCGCGCCAGTGAGCCACCAAGGTCGGGCCCGGCGACCATCGAGGAGACGCTGGGCGTCACCCCGCCGCCGAGCGCCGCCCGCAGGACGTGGTCGACCTGATTGCTGGAAAGCGTGACCGACACGTTCTGCTGCTGTGCCTCGGCCTCGCGCTCACTCGCGCCCGCCCTCTCGCTCATCCTGGCGCTGCCTTGCCTCTGAGTGGGAACTCGACGACGTTGTCACGCTCGGGAGAAGCTCCCGAGGGAACCAGCAGGCGACCGTCGCTGAGCGAGCCGATGCGAT
>DASTPN010000092.1:0-2175 GCA_035719985.1 Solirubrobacteraceae bacterium
TACCTTCGGCGTGCCTTGCTCGGCGCAGACCGCGTCGAGGGTCTTCTGCAGCGCAGCCTCATCGGTGACGTCGCAGGGATAGGCGCGGGCGCGCTCGATCTCCTGCTCGAGAGCGATGAGCCGGTCGCGGCTTCGCGCGAGCATCGCGACGGCGTACCCGCCGCGCGAGAAGCGCCGGGCGATGGCTGCGCCCGTCCCGGGTCCTACCCCGGTGACCACCACGACTGGGTTCGGCATGCTCACCTCTCAAACCCCTTGTCGCTGCGTTGGCGACCTACACCTCGGGGGGCGGCGACGAACGCCGCCCTCACGCGCCAGTCTCCAGCACCACCCGGAACCGCGCCTTGCCGCTCATCATGCGGTCGTAAGCCTCCGGTGCTCTATCCAGCGGATACTTCTCGATCAGTGGCTTCACTCCGGCGAGCGCGCTGAACTTCAGCGTATCCTCGGAATCGATCGAGGTCCCGCTGGGCCAGCCCGCTACGACCTGCCTTGCGAAAATCAGTGGCAGTACGTTCGCCTTCAGCGGCTCAAGGGGCGCACCGACGATCACGAACCGCCCGCCATATCCGAGCCCACCAATCGCCGCCGACATCGCGTCCGCGTTCGTTACCGTCGCCAAGATCGTCCTGGCACCGCCCAGCTTCTGGAGCGCCTGCGCCACGTCTTCCTTCGTGCTGTCGATGTAGTGCTTGGCGCCCAGCTTGTGTGCGAAGTCGGCATTGTGCTCCCCGCGCGCGATAGCCACGGTGTTGAACCCCATCTTCGCCGCGAACTGGACCCCGAGATGCCCGAGTCCGCCCATGCCGAGAATCGCCACGGTGTCCGGTGGACGCGCCCCGCTGTTGCGGATGGCATTGAAGGTCGTGATCCCGGCGCAAAGCAGCGGACCAACCTCGGCGCCACTCAGAGAGTCCGGCACCGCCGCCAGCGCAATCTCTGGAGCGACCAGGTAGTCAGAGTAGCCGCCATCATACGTGATGCCCGGAGTCCGGAGGTTTTGGCAGGCCACGTGATCGCCGCGCCGGCACGGCTCGCACTTGAAGCAGTGGCCCCCATACCAGCCCAGCCCGACGCGCTGCCCGACTTTCCACTCAGTTACGCCCTCGCCAATCGCATCGACCAGACCAACGACCTCGTGCCCTGGCACTCGCGGATACGTGATCGGGAAGATGCCTTCCTTGGTCACCGAATCGCTATGGCAAATCCCACAGGACTGCACCCGCACTCGAACCTCGCCAGCCTTCGGGTCAGGCACTTCCCGCGTTACCAATTCGATCGGTCCTCCCTTGCTGACCACCTGCGCATATCGCCCCGTCTTCGCCATAGCTCCTTCCCCTTCTAAAGACGGATCGAACCTGGACGGCTCTGTGTCACGTCTCGCCTCGTCGGCGTCAGCGTCCGAGGCCCTTGTTGGGATTGATCAGGTACTTCTGGCCGGTCGCTTGCTTGCCGTAGACCGCGATCTCCTCCAACCGTAGCGCCTCCGCGAGCGAGACCTCCTTGTCGTAGCGACTGGCGAAGGTCGTCTTGATTTCCGCCGCGACGCGCTCGCGCAGCTTCTGCGCGGCTGCCGGGCCGATCTTCTGCAGGAAAGTCGTCAGCAGCCAGCCGCCGATGCCCCAGGCCATGCCGAAGTTCCGGGTGAGCTCCGTGGGGCCGCGGTCAAGACCTCCGTAGATGTACACCTGCTTGTGCTTCGTCGAACCGTAGCGGCTGTATGCGCCCGCCGTGCGACTAGCGGCTGCTTCCATGCACGAGAGGATCTGGCTCGCGAGCTTGCCGCCGCCGATCGCGTCGAATGCGAGCGTGGCGCCGGTAGCGGCGAGCGCTTCGATCAGCTCGTCCATGAACGTCGGCGTACTCGAGGTCAGCACGTGCTCCGCACCGAGTCCCTCGAGGAGATCCACGTGCTCCTGCCGACGGACAACGTTGACGAGTGGCACCCCGTCCTCGACGCACAGCCTGACCAGCATCTGACCGAGGTTCGACGCCGCGGCGGTGTGCACGAGTCCGGCGTGGCCCTCCGCGCGCATCGTCTCGACCATGCCGAGCGCCGTCAGCGGGTTCACGAAGCACGATGCGCCCTCCGCCGCCGCCGTGCCGGGAGGCAGCACGAGGCATTGGCTCGCCTTGATCGTCCGGAACTGCGCGTACATCGCGCCGCCGAGGATC
>DASTPN010000093.1:0-3166 GCA_035719985.1 Solirubrobacteraceae bacterium
CAGCGACATCGCCTGCAGTGAGGGGATGCTGATCTCGCTCGAACGCTTCGGCGAGGTGCTCGACGTCGACCGCGACTCCGGTCTCGTTCGAGTGCAGGGCGGGATCACGATCGCCGCCCTGAACGCCCAGCTCGCAGAGCACGGGTTGGCGTTGGAGAACCTCGGTGACATCGACGTGCAGAGCATCGCTGGTGCGATCTCGACGGCCACGCACGGCACTGGTGCCGCACTTCGTAACATCCCCTCGCAGGTCGTGGAGCTGGGGCTGGTGCTCGCGGATGGGTCGATGCTGCGCTGTTCGACCGAGAGCGATCCGGAGTTGCTGCGCGCGGCGCGAGTTGGGCTGGGTGCGTTGGGGGTCGTGGCGGAGGTGACGCTGCGCTGCGTGCCGGCGTTCACCCTACGCGGGATCGACGCGCCTGCGCCGCTGGCAGACATCCTTGAGCGTTTCCAAGAGTTGGCGAGCGCCAACGATCACTTCGAGTTCTTCGTCTTCCCGCACTGCGACGCGGCGCTGACGCGAACCAACAATCGCACCGACGAGCCGTCACGCCCACGCGGGAAGACAGCTGCGTGGCTGAACGACGTGCTGCTAACTAATCACGCCTTCGGTGCTTTCTGTGCGCTCGGCTCGGCGATGCCAAGCCAGATCCCGCGAATCAACCGGCTCGTCACCAAGCTGGCCGGCACCTCCAAGCGCGTCGATCGCTCCGATCGCATCTTTGCCAGCCCGCGGCTGGTGCGCTTCACTGAGATGGAGTATTCGCTGCCGCGCGAGCGCACGCCCGAGGCGGTACGAGCCGTGATGGAGCTGATCGAGCGACGAGGGTTCGCGGTGCCCTTCCCGATCGAGGTGCGCACCGTCGCACCCGACGACGCGATGCTGAGCACCGCCTACGGCCGCGAGAGCGGGTTTGTCGCCGTGCACATGTATCGCGGCATGCAGTGGCGCCCCTACTTCGAGGCGGTTGAGCAGATCTTCTATGAGCTTGGCGGTCGCCCTCATTGGGGTAAGCGCCATTTCCAAACGGAGCAGACGCTGCGCTCGCGCTACCCCGAGTGGGACGCCTTCCAGGCGATTCGCGCTCGGCTCGACCCTGTGGGCAGGTTCGCCAACGCGTGGACGGATCGAGTGCTTGGGCCTGTGGGCGCGCGGGCATGAGCGAGCGACTGCTCGCGCGGCTGGAACTGGCCACGGCAGAGCTGGAACCGCCGTTTGCGGTGGTCGATCTCGACGCCTTCTGGCGTAACGCCGCCGATATGCATCGGCGTGCTGCGGGCAAGCAGATCCGATTGGCGAGCAAGTCGCTGCGCTGCCGGGAGCTGCAGGAGCGCGTGCTCGACCGTGAGGGGTTCAGCGGCACGCTCGCGTTTACGTTGCCTGAGGCGCTGTGGCTGGCCGATGCCGGCTTCCAAGACATCGTTGTCGCCTACCCGAGTGTTGATCGTGTGGCGCTACGCGCGCTTGGCGAGCGAGGAGACCCAGATCGGATCGCCGTGATGGTTGACAGTCCCGCGCAGCTCGACCTGATCGAAAGCGCCGCGGACGCGCCCGTTGATGTCTGCATCGACCTCGACGCCGGACTGTGGCTTGCTGGTGGGCGCGTCAAGATCGGCGCCAAGCGCTCGCCCGTGCACACCCCCGAGCAGGCGGCGGCGCTCACGCGCGAGATCGTCGGGCGCGAGCACGTGAGGCTTGTCGGGATGATGGCCTACGAGGCGCAGATCGCCGGTCTCGGCGACGCGCCACCTGGCAGCCGTGGGCGCGGCGCCGCCATCCGTGCACTGCAACGACGCTCGGCCCGCGAGTTGGCGCCGCGCCGAGCGACCGCGGTCGCAGCCGTCGAAGCCGTGTTGAGCGAGAGCGGCCGGCCGCCGCTTCGCTTCGTCAACGGCGGCGGCACCGGCAGCCTGGAACTGACCGCCTCTGAGCCGTCGGTTACCGAGATCGCCGCCGGGTCAGGGCTGTACGGGCCGACTCTGTTTGACGCCTACCGCGCCTTCGCGCCTGAGCCGGCGGCTCTGTTCGCGCTACCGGTCGTGCGCAAGCCTTCGCGTGGTGTCGCCACTGTGCTCGGCGGCGGATACCTGGCCTCAGGGCCTGCCGATGCTGGTCGATTGCCGCAGCCGTTTCTGCCGTCCGGGCTGAGGCTCGATGCCCAGGAGGGAGCCGGCGAGGTGCAGACGCCGCTGCTGGGCGACGCGGCCCGTAGGTTGCGGGTCGGCGATCGCGTCTGGTTTCGCCACGCCAAGGCAGGCGAGCTGTGCGAGCGCTTCGACCGGCTGCACCTGATCGAAGGTGAGCAGGTGGTCGAGCAGGCGCCGACCTATCGCGGCGAGGGGAAGTGCTTCCTGTGAGGCTCTTAATGCCCGGCCGGATGGGCGTTTAGGACATGCCTGCGACCGATTCCGCCTTAGGGTCATAGAAGCGCGCCACCGTGAAGCCGATCAGCACCGGCACGTGCACGGCGAACACCACCAGCGAGAGCGTCAGCACGACCAAGGTCCCCCCTTTGAGGTGGTCACGCAGGAACGCATACTCGATCATGCCGGCGATGACTGTGTAGGCCAGCATCGCCCACTTGGCGATTTCAAAGAAGCGTCCCCACGGAAAGCCCTCGACGCGGGCCAGCAACACCAGGTTGAGCGCGAGCAGCAGCACCGAGGCCGCCAGTAGCACGATCGCCGGTGCCAGCGGCACGTGTTTGGGGATGTGCGAGGACAGGTAGATGCCACCCGCGACGATCAGCGCCAGCGAGGTCATCCCAAGCTGCGTGACCGGCGGCAGTGGCCGCTCGCCGGTGCTGTCGTGCATCGCATCTCCGCTCATCGGCGCCGCGCGCGGTGCGACCGCGCTCATCCTGACGCCAGCTTGGTCATGATTACGAGCGTCGCCACCTGCATCAGCCCGGTCGCGCCGGCCGTGTAGATGAAACGCTTCATCAGCTTCTCGATCACGGCGGGGTTCGGACGCGGCTTCTTCAGCTCGACCAGCACCGCAATGTTCGCCGGCTCGAGCAGGCCTAGCGCGATCACCGCCATCACGCCGACGACGATGAAGCTCGCGACTACCCAGCCATGCAGGTAGTAGTTGGACTGGACAGTCCCCATGTGCACGCCCAGTTGCCAGCCGGCCGCCAGCGTGACCGTCACAACGGTCGGCATC
>DASTPN010000094.1:0-6751 GCA_035719985.1 Solirubrobacteraceae bacterium
GCTGCGCCTCGAGCTGCCCGGGGCGCGGCTCGCGCGGGAGAATGTCGTGCGAGGTCAACACTAGTGGCCTGTGCCCGCCACCGGCCTTGCTGTTGGGCGCCAGCAGATGGCGATCGAGCGCCTGCACCGATAGCCACTGGAAGTGCACGACGTCAGCGCCACGGGCGTGGCGGCGGTAGCGCAGCATGTCGGGGACGTGCTCGGCGAGCTTGACCGCGCCGCGCACGCGAGAGCCGGCGGCGCCGATGGCATGGCGGTAGAAAAACTCGCGGCGCACATACCCTCTAGGCTCAGGTACGGAGCCGTAGGCGAAGCGGCTGCACACCAACTCGACCCGCGCGCCGGCGTCCGCCAGCGCGGCACACAGCGCATGGTCGTAGGGTGGCGTGTAAGAGGAGGGGTCGACTACGTGGACGTACACGAGGCAGGGACAATAGGACCGCCGCCAGCCGGCAACGGCCCTGGCGGCGGCAGTGCCGCGCTCGCCTTCGCGCGCGGCGCATTGAATTACTGGACGAGCGTGTTCCCCCGCGTATGCCTGCACGTCGCCCGCTGGCGCCGCCGCGCCAAGCGAATAGACGATCCCGTGCTCAGGCAGTTAGCGATTGAGGCACTAGGCAAGCGCGGCAACATGGAGGGCGCGGCCGCCTTCGCCGCGTTCTCGCCGTGGCGCAGGCGCGGCGCCGCTGTAAAGGCAGCAAGCGCGTTCCAGTGCGCCTACAACCTGCTCGACCTGCTCGGCGAGCAGCCGAGCGCCAATCCCGTCGGCGATGGCCGGCGGCTGCACGAAGGGCTTGTGTACGCACTGAGCGAGGACGCGCCACGGCTCGACTGGTACGAGCTTCACCCCCAGCGCCAGGACGGCGGCTTTCTCGACGGTATCCTCGACGAGTGCCGCGCGGCGTTTGCGCGTCTGCCCTCCGCCGATGTCGTTCGCCCGTGGGCGCGTGCGGCGGCCGAGCGGATCGTCGCCTTCCAGAGCCTGAACCTGAGCGAGGCGCAGGGCGATCACTCCGGACTGCAGCAGTGGGCAAGACAGGCCACTCCCCCAGGCACCGACCTGCAGTGGTGGGAGACCGCCGCGGGCGCGGGATCCTCGCTGGCGGTACACGCGCTGATCGCCGCCGCGGCGCGGCCGCGACTGCCCGCCGGCGAGGCACAGGCGCTGTCAGAGGCCTACTTTCCTTGGATCGGATGCCTGCACTCGCTGCTTGACAACCTGATCGACAAACGCGAGGACGAGGCCGCCGGGCATCGCAGCCTGCTGGCGTACTACGGGCCCGAGCAGGCCGCGATGCGACTGCGTACATTGGCCACACGCGCAAGCACAGCGGCTGCGGCTCTACCGCATCCGGCGCAGCATGGGGTTATGCTCACGGCGATGATTGCGAACTATCTGTCAACCCCAGAAGCTCGCGGAGGTGAGCTGCGGGGAGCACGGGAGGCAGTCATTGCCGCCGCCGGACCGCTAGTCAAGCCGGCGCTCGCGGTGTTCGAGGTCAGGCGGCTCAGCGGCTAGCGCACGGCGGTCTGGGGAGACCACAACGCACGGGGAGAGGGATAGGGTTATCGGATGCTGGAATTGCGCGATCTCGTCAAGCACTACGAGACGGCAGGCGAGGAGACAGTCAAGGCCGTAGATGGAGTCTCGATGGCCGTGCAGGCCGGGGAGATGGTGGCCCTGTACGGGCCGAGCGGCTCGGGCAAGACGACGCTGTTGCTGATGGTTGCGGCACTACTTGCACCAACCAGCGGCGAGGTGCTCGTCAACGGGCGCGACGTCTCTTCTCTCTCCGAGCGCGAGGCCTCTCACTTCCGCTTGCGCGAGATGGGCTTCGTGCGCCAGAACTTCGATCTGCTGCCGGGTGTCAGCGCGGTCGATAACACAGTGCTGAAGCTGCTCAAGGACACTCCCTGGAAGCAGGCGCACGCGCACGTGCGTCCGCTGCTTGAGCGACTCGGCCTGGGCGAGCGGCTGAACCATCGCTCAGAGACGCTGTCGATGGGCGAGCGCCAACGGGTGATGATCGCGCGGGCGCTGTCGACCGAACCGAAGCTGCTGCTCGCCGACGAGCCGACCGGCAGCCTCGACACCGCGCGCGGGCGCGAGGTGCTCGACCTGTTGCGCGAGCTCTGCCGCGAGCGTGGTGTGGCGATCGTGCTCGTCAGCCACGATCCGCAGGCGGCTGGGTATGCCGACCGCGTGCTAGCGCTGCGCGACGGAAAGCTTGCCGATTACGCGCCGGTCTGACTGAGTGAGCGACATCGAGAGGGGGTGAGGGGATGAGGTTTGCCAATGCGCTGCATCTGTACCGCGTGCGCTTGCGCGCGCGGGCCCTGCAGGAGTGCTTTGCGATCGTCGGAATCGCAGCCGGAGTGGGGCTTTTGTTTGCCTCGCAGATTGCCAGCTCCTCACTGTCCAGTTCAGTTGGCCAACTCAACAGCGGCATCGTCGGTGGGGCGACGCTGCAGCTGACCGCGCGCGACGCGCACGGGTTTCCCGAAGCCGTGGTCGCGCAGGCTCGCAAGCTGCCGAACGTGCGCATCGTGGCGCCGCTGGTGGAAGTGCCGGCCAACACGCTGGGACCCAAGGGCAGCGAATCGATCGAGCTCGCCGGCGCCGATGAAAACCTGCTGAAGCTGGGCGGCTCGCTTGTGCACAACGTCAAGCAGAAGCCGTTCGGCACGATCGGCTTCCTCGTGCTGACGGCGCCCGTGGCACACAAGCTCGGGGTGAGCAAATACGGCGATGTCTTTCACGTCCAGGCGGCCGGGCACTACAGCGAAGCGGTCCTTGACGAACAGCTCACCGCAAAGCAGGTCGGTCCGCTGATCAACAGCCCCGTCGCGGTCGGCCCAATCGAATACGTTCAGGAAGCGGCCGGTCTGAAGGGGCGCGTCACGCGAGCATTGGTGGAGCCGACTCCGGGACACACCGCGCAGGTGCACGCGGCGCTGCTGCGTCTCGTCGGCGGACGGCTCGGCGTCGAGTCATCCGACTACGACGAAGTCCTGTTCTCCAAGGCCGCCGCCGCAACGAATCAATCCACGCAGCTGTTCGCGGTGATCAGCGCGCTGGTCGGCTTCCTGTTCGCCTTCAACGCGATGCTGCTGACAGTTCCCCAGCGCCGGCGCCTGATCGCCGACCTGCGTCGCGACGGCTACACGCCACGGGCGGTGATCGGCGTGCTGATGCTCGACGCGGTGGTGCTCGGGGTGATCGCCTGCGCGCTCGGGCTCCTGCTCGGCAACGAGCTGTCGATTCATTTGTTCCACTCCAACCCCGGCTACCTCTCGTCGGCGTTCGCTGTCGGCACTGAGCGGGTAGTGAGTTGGCAGAGCATCGCGATCGCCGTGGTAGGCGGAATGGCCGCCGCCAGCATCGCCGTGCTCAGTCCCTTCAAGGACATCGTCTCGCGCGACCCTCTAGCGGCGATCGCCGTACGCGAGGAGCGCGGCGGCAGCGTCTCGCCGGTGCTCACCGCAATCGGGCTGGCATGCCTGGTGGTGAGCCTCGTGATCCTGCTGGCGGCGCCACAAGCGGCGATCGTGGGGATGGTGACGTTGGTGGCGGCGCTGCTTGCGCTGCTGGCGCTGCCACTGATCGGGGTGCTCGCGTTCGTGCGCGCGCTGGCGCCACGGATCGTCAGCGCGATCCCGCACATCGCCTCGATGGAGTTGCAGGCCGGGCGCTCGCGAGCGATCGCGATCGCCGCGACCGGCGCGATCGCCGTGTTCGGCAGCGTCTCGATCCAGGGGGCCCACAGCGACCTGCTGGCGGGGCTCTACAACGCCGCCGAAGACGCCAACGCCGCCACCGACGTGTGGGTGTCGGCGGCAGGCAGCTCGAACCTGCTGATGACCTCGCCGTTCCCGACCACTCAACTGGCCAAGCTGCGAGCACTGCCGGGAGCTCGCGAAGCTCGCGTCTATCGCGGCGGGCTGCTGGACTTCGGCGACCGCCGCGTGTGGGTGATCGCTCCGCCAAGCGACGCTTCGCCGCTCGTGCCGCCCAGCCAACTGGTCGAAGGCAACGTCGCCCAAGCCAACGCGCGCCTGCGCGCCGGCGGCTGGGCGGTCGTCTCGCTGGCATTGGCCGAAGCGCACAAACTGAAAATCGGCGACGCGCTCACGCTGCCCTCGCCAGTTCCGAGCACGTTCCGCGTCGCGGCTGTGAGCACGAACATCGGCTGGGCGCCAGGAGCGATCGTGATGAGCGCGGCCGACTATGAACGGGCGTGGGGCTCCGCCGACGCGGGCGCTTTCCAACTCCTGGCCAAGCCAGGCGTGCCACCCGCACTCCTCGCCCGCGAAGCGCGCGCGGCCCTCGGTGGCGAAACCGGGCTGGCGGTGCAGACCGCCCAACAGCACGAAGCGAAGCTGAAGGCGATCACGCGCCAGGGGCTCGAACGGCTCTCACAGATCGCGACGCTGATTCTCGTGGCGGCTGTGATGGCGATGGCGGCGGCGATGGGCGCGATGATCTGGCAGCGCCGGCCGCGCCTGGCCAAGCTCAAGCTGGAGGGTTTCGCGCGCGTGGAGCTGTGGTACACACTGGTGCTCGAGAGCGTGATGCTGCTCGGCGTCGGCTGCTTCAGCGGCGCCGTCGTCGGGCTGTTCGGCCAGCAACTGCTCGACCGCGCGCTGAACCTGGTGATCAACTACCCGGTCGTCAGCTCGATCGGGGTGGTCGTAGCGCTGTCGAGCCTGGCGCTCGTCACCGCCGCCGCGGTGCTGATGGTTGCGATACCGGGCTGGTTTGCCGCACGCGTGCCGGCCAGCTTGGCGCTGCAAGACTGAGCGTCGCGGGCTCTCGGCAGGCGCGGGACGCGCACGACGCGCACGAGCGGCCGGGCCCTCGTGAGTACCGGCGAGCCGCACGCCTACCCGGCTTAGCCGCGACCCGGCCGGCGCTACCTGCCGGCCGAGTGCGACTGTCTCGCTTTGCAGCGAAGCTATTTGCGCTTAGACGGACAGGGCACTTTGGTGGAGGAATCCACCGAGCTGCCGTCCAGAAACGCGAATCGCGCGGTAAACGGGAAGCCGCCACGCGGACAGCGCGTCGGCACTTCCACACCCGTCGGTTTGTAGCCGACCAAACGACCGTGCACGCGCTTGTAGTAGGTGAGATGGTTGGGGCCGATCGTCGATTTAACGTTGATGATCGACACCGGCGGCCCGTTAGTCACGCTCGGGATCAGCGGGATCGCTGCCGAGAGGTCTTCGCCGAAAGCGCCACCGCCGCTGACCAGTTCTCCGCCGAAGACGATCTGGGCGTAGACCGGAGCCAGGCCGTTGGCGTAGAACAGGACGACCACGTTACCGTCGTGCGGCGGGCCCATCAGCGCCTGGATTTCTGGGATCTCGTGGCCCGCGTCCTGGCCGAACGGGACCTCGACGAAGGCGCTCCCGATGCCCAGCCTTGAGTTGGCCGGGCAGCCGGGCAGGCCCTCTTCTTCAAGCCGTTTGGGCTGACAGGTGGCCAGGCCGAGCGAGCTCGTTATGTAGTTCATGTTCGGCGGCATCCGCAGGTCGACATGGGTCAACGGCGAGGGAAGGCCCCCTTCGGTGTTAGAGATCGTGAAGCCAAAGCCGATCGTCGTCGAGGCCCCAAACCGATCGGGATTGAACGACGCCTGCAGTTTCACGGCCTCGGACGCCCCCGCCGGCGCGGGGGGAGATCCGAGGGCCATTAGCGCGAACGCGGCCAGCGCCGCGAACGCGCTAGTACGACATTTTGCCGCTGACATGAACAGATACCGAGTCGCTTGGACGATGGACCGTGCCGCTGAAGCTCAGGCGAGAGCCTTTGGCTTTCGAGTAGCGACCGCTGCCACCGGTGATGGTCATCGTGCCCGCGAAGGACGCGCTCGAGGAAGTGACGACTCGATAGGTGGCGCTGGCACTAGCCGACACTGAGCCACCGCTTGGATAAACCTGGATCTTGGCGGTCACCGACTTCGCCGAGGCCAACTTCAACTGGATGTAGATCTTGCCCGGCAGGTTGCCGTGCGCTGTGCCTTCCTCTTTCAGTTCCACGCCTTTGTGGTCGTGGAGTTTGAGGCTGGCGCTATCGCTCAGGTTGAGCGAACCTGCCGCTTTGGCGCTCGGGCCGGCCGCACCGGCAGCGCCGGTCCCCACCGCGGCTGCGAGCGCCAGCGCCAAGATGGCAAGCGCGGCGATCGCTGCGCGTAGTCGCGCCGAAGTGCGCGAACGTGATGATTGAATCCCCATCAATCCCTCCATGTGGGTGTTGTCGTCGCGGCCTCTATGGACCCGACCTACCCTCTCCGTACGAACCCCTTACGGCTCCTACCACATCCTAGTTCAGATAGCGGAAATGTGGAGCTAATGGACAGCATGATTGTACGTGGTTGCAAGAAAGTCAACCCGGCGGCCGCCCCCTAGTTGCGCACGAGGGCGGCAGGTAGGGTCCGGTCGGTGGGCGAGATCGAGCTGAGCTACTGCGTCGTGAACACCTCCCAGCGCGAGCTGTTGCTGCGCGGCCTGGACGCGATCGCGCGCGAGCGGGCAGTCCTGCCGTTCGCCACCGAGGTGCTGGTGCTCGACAACGGTTCGCGCGATGGCTCGGCGCAGGCCGCGCGCGAGCACCCGACGATCGGCGACGGGGCAAACCAAGAAGGCGGAGGCGAGGTGATCGCCCTCGGCGAACGCCGCGGCAAGGGAGCCAACGACTCGGAGCTACTGCTACGCGCACGCGGACGCTACGCGCTACTACTAAACGAGGACT
>DASTPN010000095.1:0-5454 GCA_035719985.1 Solirubrobacteraceae bacterium
AAAGCCCTGGAAGAGTCCCGCCGCGATGTTCGCGGCGCCCATGCCGATCATCTCCTGGTTGGGCTCGACCTCTTCACCGCGCCGAGCCGCGAAGCTCGTCGCGGTGGCGATCGTGTCGGTCAAGGATACGAGCGTGATCCCCACCGCGGCGATCAGTAGGGGAACGACGTCGCTCGCGTTTGTCCACGGCAAGGTGGGCGCTGGAATCCCCTGAGGCAGCGCTCCCACCGTGGCCACGCCCTTGCCGGCAAACCCGAATACAGCCGATGCCACGGTCGCGCCAACGACCCCGACCAACACCGCAGGCAGACGAGTCGTGATGCGAGGGAGCACCAACAGCAGGACGAGCACAGCGGCGCCGACCACGAGCGTCGTCGTTTGCGTCTGGTCGAGGTGCTCTGCAAACGCGCGTAGCTCCGCGAGAAACGAATCGGCGTGTGTGGAGAATCCAAACAACTTCGGTAGCTGGCCGACGATGATTGTGATTGCGAGACCGTTCATGTATCCGACCTGGACCTCCTTTGAGAGCAGGTCGGCAACGAACCCGAGCTTCCCCAATCCAAGCCCGATCTCGGTGAGTCCCACCAGGACGGCGAGCATGCTGGCCAGGACGACTGCGCTTGCGGGATCTCCGGTTACCAGCAGCGGCGTGATGGCGGCGAGAATCAGAGGTGAGATCGAGGAATCGGGTCCGAGCACCAGCACTCTGGAGGGCCCAAACACGGCATAACCGACCAGGCACGCGATCGTCGTATAGAGACCAGTGGCCGCCGGGAGCCCGGCAAGCTCGGCGTACGCCATGCCCTGCGGAACGAGGATCGCCGCCAACACCACACCTGCCACGAGATCTGGTCGCAGCCACGAGCGCCTATATGTCCGGACGACGCGAAGGCCCGGCACCCAGCGCTCGACTCGAGTCGAAACGTGCCCGCTCATCTCATCGAACCTGAGAGCCTTCAGACACGCTCTCGTGCTCTCGCAAGCAGCGCGACACGTAGGTTGCCCAGCCGGTGCCGAGCAGGATGCCGGCGACCACGTCGCTTGGATAGTGGACGCCCAGGTAGACGCGAGACGCAGCCACCGTGAGGACGATCAGCAGCGCGAGGCCGGCAGTCACGCGGGTTAGCTTCGACGATGCCCCCGCCGCCTGCATCGCAAACACAAGCGAGAACCAGAAGGCACCCGCTTGCGTCGCATGACCCGAGGGAAAGCTCGAGCCGGTAACCGCCTGCAGGTGCTCCACGGGCGGGCGCGGGCGCGAAACCAGCAGCTTGACCCAGTCAGAGATCAGCATCGCGCCGCCGAGGCTGAGCACTACCGCGAGCGCCTCTCGGTGCAAGCCCGCCCTGACAAACGCCAGGCAGACGATCAGCGCGAGCGGAACCAGCAGGAACGCACTGCCCGCCCAAGTGAGCACCCGCATTACGTCGGTGAGCGTCGCTGTACGCTGAGCAGCCATATCTCGTACCGCGTCCAGCTCGACCGACCCCGCGATCGAGGTCCAGAGTTCCCCGACCCCCCAACCGAGGAGCACGAAAACGGCCAGGCCGAGCACCAGCCGCGCGGCCGGATGGATCACCGGCCAGCCGCTACCCGTAGAAGCGCACCCAGGTTGGCCGTAGTCAGCGCCGTAGCTCTAGCGGCCGGAGGCAGACCAGCTCCCCTAGGCAGCCGCACGCGAAGCGCTCCTGGCAGCGACGCGAAGCGCAAGGGGGGATCGAGCACTAGAGCCTCGCCGTCGAGCCCAACCTCCACCGGGCCAGTGGAGCGAACTTCGAACTCCTGCATCGACCACGACAGGAGACCCGGAAAGCGGCCCACCTGGCCGACCAGCTCTAGCGCGACAAACTTTGATACGTCGGTGGCGCTGCGCACCCGTGCGGCCACGACGCCGAGCAGGCCCGTGTCGATCCGATCGCGCGTGCCCGCGCCGGCGAGGCTCGCCAGCCTATACGGATTGTTAGATACGAGCACGAGCGGCGCGTCGTCGCAGCGGCTGCCATCCGGAGCTGTGAACTCGAGGTCGATCGGCTCCGCGTTGGGGCCCAGCAGATCGGGCAGCATGCCGGTCCAGGTCTCCAGCTTGGCATCGCGGTAGGCGTCAGACTGGACGACCTTGGCATAGACGCCGAGCGACGCGTTGTTGACGAACACGCGGTCGTTGACACTCGCGAGATCTATGCGACGCTCGACGCCGTCCGTAAACGCATCCAGCGCACCCACGACGTCATCACGGTCAAGGCCGAGGTCCAAGGCGAAATGGTTTCGAGTCCCCGCGGGAATGCAGACGTGGGCGACGTCGCGTCGAGCGGCAACTGTCGCAACGAGTGCCTGCGAGCCATCGCCACCGGCCATCCCAATGACCTGCGCACCGCGTGCGATGGCGCTCTCAGCGAGCTCGAGCAGGTCATCACCGCGCTGCAGAACAACCGGTTCGATGCCCCGTCGCCGAGCTTGAGTAGCAAGGTCAAAGCGCTCGGCCTTACCCCCACCCGACTTCAAGTTAATGATCAGCACCGCAGACCCGCCAGCGTCAACCGGCGCGATCGCCTCAACCACGCCGCTGACGGCTGCTTTCCCGGTTCGCCCTAGCGCGTAGCGCGCGGCGAATCCAAAAATAGCCAGCAGCAGGAGTAGTGCAAGGAGCACGATCAGCCCCTGCCAGTTGGTCACCAGCACCACGATCAACCCGATCGCGCTCAGTGCAGCCAGCGTGGCGCTCAGCGCTCGCCGCGGGCCGCGACGGGTCAAAGCGAACCAGATGAACGTGCTACAGATCAGCACCAGCCCCACCGCCAGCACGGCGACAGGCACACTGCCCGCCAATGCGATTGCGGCTACCACAACCATCACAAACGGCGCGATGAGCGCAACGACCGCAGCGAGACGGGACCGCCATGGCGGCCGTACCGCCAGGTCGCTTCCCGGAGTCGCAGGGGTCGCGTGCACGGTAGGTCCCATCTTGCCAGGACTCGCACAGGATGTCATATGGCCGGTGTCATGCAGCGGACACGCTCCTCGAAAGACCGCTCGATCTTCGCGGCTGCGTCCTGCGTCGAGCATGCCAGTCAGGGTCCTTCGATCCGAGAAGGCGGCCCGCGCCGTCATCGTCCTTTACGTAGTTAACCCTCTCCCGCTCTGTGGTCATCCCGCGAAGACATCCAATTAAGTTCCATTTATTCTGGTTCAATGGCGGCTTTGGAACTAACAGTCTGGTCGTCTGGTGTCGCTACCCGAGTCTGTGGCTGTCTTGGTCCCGAAACCGCCACAATCGCTGGGCCAAGGTCGTGACGCGCTGGGCTTTTCAGGTGAGTGTGCTGGGCCTCTCCCTATTCGCCTTGGCCTCATGTAGCTCGGGCGGGGCGGCGAGCGTGACCAACAGCCTAAGCCAGACAGTCAGCCGTCCGGAGGGAGCAACCGCGAGCACCAGCGGCAGTACGCCGACCGCCACGCAGGCCAAGACCGAGACCCAGCCCTCTCAGAACCGAACAGCGACCGCGTCATCGCAAACAAAGTCCGCGAGAACCGCAACTGCTGCCAAGACTCCGACCACGACGAGCACCACACCGACGCAGACGGTTACTCAGACTAAGACGGTCACTGCACCGTCGTCGACAACGACCGTCACCACACCCACACAGACGCAAACTAATACCGTCGTCAAAACGCAAACCGTCACCACCCCGGCCACGACTACCACGACGTCGACGAGCCACGCTCCGGCGGCGGCAGCCGGCGCCGCTGTGGCCGCGAGCAAAGAGCCATCCTCGGAATCGAGCGGTCTGCCGGGGTGGGCCTGGGCGCTGATCGGTGCTGCCGTTGCCGGTGGCGCGATCGGGATTATCACACTAATTCGCCGCGGTCAGAACGACAGCTCACCGAGCGACGGGACCGGAGGTCCGAGAGCATCGAGCGGCGAGCCGCGGCCTCCCGGCACGCCGCCTCTAGCATGAAGCGCTCGGGTTTGTTATCGGCGTCTGCACTGAGCAGGCACCAAGCTCCATACACCCTAGGACTGTCTACTGTCTAGCGTGCACTGCATCACCGCTTAGTCAGGCCGGGACTCGTGTTGATTAGATGTTGAGGATCTTTGTCTTGGCGGTTGCGAACTCCTCGTCGGTGAGGACACCGGATTCGTGCAGTTGGCCGAGTTCCTTGAGCTTCTCGATCGAGTTTTCTGGCGGGCGCGCCGCGGCGGCCGTTTGCTGCTGTTCCTGGGAGGCGGCGGCCTTCTCTTCTTCCTGTCGGGCCCAGCGGCCCTGCTGACGATGCTGAACGGCCCCGGAGGCGCCGCCTGCGACGGCCCCGACTGCGGCTACACGGGCAACACGGCGAAGTAGTGGCATGCTGGTTTCTCCTTCTTGTTTAGAGTGCCGACTCGGCGGCATCGAGGGCTTGAATGGCGGCGATGACCTCTTGCGTCGGGATCCGCTGGAAGTCCAGGAGTCGCCCCCCGTTGCGGCTTACCGCGGCAGCGAAGGGGCCGGCCCAGGCATTCTCGAAACAGATCAGCACGGCCGCTTCCCCCGGCTCTAGCGCCTCTCCGGCCAGGGCTGTGTCCCCGTCGTCGAGCATGCCGGTCCGCGCCCCTTCAAATACCAGCAGGTCGCCCGCGTCGTCACCGTCGAGGTCGCCGATCTCAAGACCCGATATCACGCCCCCAGCGTCCTTCTGGACCACGAGCACATCTATCACCCGGATGATCCCCTTGTCAACGAGGTCCATGAACATTGGGATCGCCTCGCCGGTTCGCGGTGCATCCGCAGGGAACCCAATCACGACAATATCGACAGGGCCTAGCTCCAACTCTTCGCTCATGACTCCTCCTCTGGTTGATCTACCAATACCGAGCCGCCGGACGGTCCGGAAGAGTGCAGTCTTCCTCCGCTGTGGCGGATTATCTGCATCGTCACGAACGTCGATCGATCCTGCAAACGGTAGTCCGATCAGACCGGTCTGCATCAGTAATTATCCCGAGCCATTTCGGTAGTTTGCTGCAACTGCCAGTGTCTGGCTAAGCTCGTCCTGCACGAGCCAAGTCTTTGCTCGGACAGGGAGATCCGGGTGTGGTGTGCGGCGAGAGTTGGGTGAGAGTTGAACGCAGGCCCCGATTCGACGGTTGGGATCTGAGAACATGGCCAACATGCCCGGAGAGTCGGTGACTTCTCGTGCGGACTGGCCGCGAGTTGAGCACTTCGATCGTTGGCTAATGAGCCGCTCGCTTGGCGCTCGCTCGCCAACACTGGATCGCACTCTCATCACGATCACGTGGGCAGCGAACTATTCGCGACTGTGGCTTGTCCTCGCGGGTGCGCTCGCGGCGTTCGACGGTGAGCAAGGGCGTAGGGCGGCGGGGCGCGGTCTCATTGCCATCGCAATCGCGGCGATGGTTGCCAACGGCCCGGCAAAGTTGCTCACACGCCGACGGCGCCCCTCTTCACAATCGCACCCGAC
>DASTPN010000096.1:0-3824 GCA_035719985.1 Solirubrobacteraceae bacterium
TGAAGGTCGGCTCCTACGGCACGCACCACACGCTCGGGCTCGCGAAGCGCCACCGCGCCCGCTTCCTGCTCGCCTCCACGAGCGAGGTCTACGGCGACCCGCAGGAGCACCCGCAGAAGGAGACCTACTGGGGCCACGTGAACCCGATCGGCCCGCGCGGCGTGTACGACGAGGCCAAGCGGTACGCCGAGGCGCTGACGATGGCCTATCGCCGCCAGCAAGGCGTCGACACCGCGATCATCCGCATCTTCAACACATATGGAGCGCGGATGCGCCCGCACGACGGTCGCGCGATCCCGACCTTCCTGCGCCAGGCGCTCGCCAACCGTCCGTTGACGATCTTCGGCGATGGTTCGCAGACGCGCTCTTTCTGTTACGTCTCAGATCTGATCCGCGGCATGATTGCGCTGGCCGAGTCCGGTCACCACGACCCGGTCAACATCGGCAACCCCGACGAGTACACGCTGCTCGAACTGGCCGAAGCCGTCAACGAGGTCACGGGAGCAACCTCTGAGATTGTCTATGAGGCGCTACCGACCGACGATCCCAAGCAGCGCCGTCCGGACATCACGCTCGCCAAAGAGCTGCTCGGCTGGGCGCCCGAGGTCTCCTTGCGCGACGGCCTGCGCCGGACGATCGAGAGCGCGGGCATCGAGCAGCTGGTGGGTTGAACGAAACCTCCCAACTGCTTCGCGACCGCGACATCTGGGAACCTAACGGGTTGTGAAGTCCGAGATGGGAATGCGTTCCCCGGACGTGTCGCGCCACAGTAGCCCCCCGATTGCCCCCGGACGTCCGCGTCCGGTTCGCACAAACGGCGCTTCAAACCGTCCTGGCCCGCCCGAGCAGCCGCGTTCGCGGGCCGACATGGACATGCGCAGCAAGCGCCCACCGGCGCTGTCGTTCCTGCTGCGAATGGACACCATGCGCCGCGCGCTGCGAGTCGCCTCGCTGCTGTTGGTCGACCTACTGGGCGTATCGCTGGCGATCTTCACCGCTCTGGCACTGAAGGCGACCGTGCTCGCGAGCTTTGACCTGCAAAGCGCCTTCAACGGTACGCGCAACATCCTCGCCTTCGCCTACCTGCTGACCGCTCTGCTGTTCGCCCGCTCGGGACTGTATGCGGAGCGCTCGCAGCGCCCGGGCCTTTCGCGGATCGTCGGATCGCTATTCCAGGTCGCCTTCGTCGCGCTGCTGTTCGCTGTCGTCAGCGGCGAACGCTTCACGAGCTTCTACATCTTCTACGGCTCGCTCGCCTTTGCCTTGTTCTACGTATCGCTCTTTCGCTACCTCTACGAACGCTTCACCGGGGCGGTGTTGCGCGCTGCCGGTTACCGGCGCCGTGCGATTCTGGTTGGAACCGGCAAGCACATCCACGATGTCGCCCACGCGCTCGGCGGCGATCGGTCGAGGACCGGCCAGCACGCCCCGATTGAAGTCGTCGGCTTCGTCTCGCCCAACCTGGTACCCGCTAACGGCGTCAGGCGTCTGGGTTCGCTTGACTGCCTGCAGGCCGCGATCGCCGAGCAGCGCGTCGAGGAGGTGATCATCGCCGACCCGGACTTTCCCCAAGAGGCTGCGGTCGAGCTGGTCGACCAGTGTCACCGTCGCGGGGTGCGGGTGCGCATCGCTCCCTCGACGATGGAGATCCTCGTGCACCGCGCCGAGTTCGTCCCTGGTCAGTCGGTGCCGCTGTTCGAGCTGGGCCCGCCGGTGTTCGAGGGCATCGACTTCGCGCTCAAGCGCGCCTTCGACCTGATCGGCGCAATCGTCCTGCTGGTGCTGCTCTCGCCGGTGCTGGCGGCGATCGTCCTGGCGGTCAAGGTCAGCTCGCGTGGTCCGGTCCTGTATCGCTCCAAGCGCCCGGGCATCGGCCAGCTCCCATTTGCCTGTTTGAAGTTCCGCACCATGTATTGCGACGCCGAGCACGAACAGGCGGCGCTAGAGGAGCTAAATGAGGCCGACGGAGCCCTGTTCAAGATCCAGGACGACCCGCGTATAACGCCGGTCGGGCGTCTGCTGCGCCGCTTCTCGCTGGACGAGCTGCCGCAGTTGATCAACGTGCTGCGCGGCGAGATGAGCCTGGTCGGTCCGCGCCCGCTGCCCGAGCGCGACTACGACAGGCTCGAGGATTGGCATCGCAAGCGCTATCTGGTGCTCCCCGGTCTAACGGGCCTGTGGCAGGTCTCCGGTCGCTCAGAGCTCGACTTCGACGACCTTGTGCACCTCGACTTCATCTACCTGGAGCGCTGGTCGCTGGCGCTGGACTTGGCGATCCTGCTCAAGACGGTGCCGGCAGTGCTGATGCAGCGGGGCGCTTACTGAACGTTTGTCCCGATAGCGCTCCTACGCAGTTGGTGGGGTGGTCTATCGTCGATTTCCTTGTATGATCCGACCCTCGGAACTATGTACCCTTTCGGTGGCCATTCCGCCAAGCGTAGAGCTGTTTCTCTACTGACACCGTTTCTATTGGGCGTGCTGATCTTCTCGGCGACGAGCGGATCGGCGGCGGCGAACGCGGCTCCCTTGGTCAGCAACATCTCGTACGGCATATCCGCTTCGGGCGGAGGAAGCCTTGAAGTGTGGATCGATCCCATGGGACGTGAAACCACCTGGGAAATCCGCTTGAACTGCCCAGGAGAATCGCGCTGCCAGCACTCCGAAGGCACGCTCCCGGCCACATCCAAGGCCTACGAGTCAGATCTCGCGTTCACCGGGCTTGAACGGGGCGCGACTTACAACTATGTGGTCGAAGCGCGTAACTCCACAGGAGAAACCTTCCGGAGTGGCGAATTCGTCGCGGTAGCGACGCCGCCGGGGGCGTGCCCCGACGGTGGCTGCGGCCCCGAGGAACCCTATAGGCCGCCTGAATTGCCGTGGTCCAATAAGAGCGGCGAAGAAGCGTCAGCCCGGACCGTGGCAGAACAACGCGCCAAGGAACAGTCCGAACAGCAGGCCAAGGAAGTCGCGCAGCGCGCGGAAGAACAGGTACGAGAAGCCAATGCCAAAGTCCTACGGGCGCGCGAGGATCATGTGGCCTGCGTCGTTCCTGCTTTGAAGGGTGAGACGCTTACGTCCGCGCGCCGGGCTCTGCGCCGTGCGCACTGCCGGATTGGCCGGATCCACCAGTCCATCCATCGTCATGGCGCCTCGTACGTGAGCGCCCAAAGCTTCTCTGCGGGGCGGCGTCTCGCTCGCGGAGCGCGCGTCGCGCTCTGGATCGGACCGGCGTTGCACGATCACGCAAGGCGCCGGTGAATCGCGTCGCGTTCAGGCTGTGATCGTTACTACTCCAGTTCCAACCCTGCGTGTGGCTCTCCGATGCTCCACGGCGGCGTATGTGGTTCGCCCGTGACCTCGTCCAACGCCTGCCGGTAGACACGCCAGGTAGCCCGTGCTGCGTCCTGCCAGCTCCAGCGTGGCGGCTCGGGTGCGGGCCGGACGGCGCGTTGCGCTGTTTCGATCAGCGCTCGCATGTCCCCTGGCTCCACGAACTCGGCGCGATCGCCGAACACCTCGCGCAGCGCCGGCACCTCACAGGCGGCGACAGGCGTGCCGCAAGCGAGTGCCTCGACGGCGGGCAGGCCGAAACCCTCATCCTCGGAGGCGAGCACGAGCGCGTGCGCGCCGCTATAGATGGCGGCAAGCTCGTCGTCGCCAACCTCGTCGGTGAGGATCACGTCCTGCAGCTCATGCGCCCACGGTCGCGTCGGGCCGACCAGCACGAGCGGTAGCTCACGCGGCGCGGCTGCCAGTTGGGCCACCTGCTTGCGCGGGTCGGGGTGGCGCAGCGATCCCACCCACAGCAGGTAGCGCTCGGGCAG
>DASTPN010000097.1:0-10520 GCA_035719985.1 Solirubrobacteraceae bacterium
CCGCGCGCCGCCTCGGCGCCGCCACAACTTTCAGTCCGTCCCGACGCGAGCACTGCGACGCTCGTAGAGCACGACGTCGCGCCAGCATCCGTCAGGCATGCGGCCCATCCGCTCCTGCGTGCCGATCAGGCGAAAGCCACAATGCTCGTGCAGCGCGATCGAGGCGACATTCTCGGGAAAAATGCCGGCGCGCAAGGTCCAGATGCCGGCCTGCTCAGAGGCATCGATCAACGCCAGCAGCAAAGCTCGGCCGACGCCACGTCCCGCCAAAGCAGGGTCGACGTAGATGCTGACCTCCGCCACGCCGGCATATACGGGCCGCGCAGAGGTGGCCGTAAGAGCAGCCCAGCCGATCGTCTCACCGCGCTCATTGCTCGCCACAAGGCGCGGCCTCGCCAGCCGCGCCGAGCTCCAAGACTCCCACCCAGGGACGTCCGACTCGAACGTAGCGTTGCCGGTCGCGATGCCCGCTCGATAGATGCGCGAGACCGCCGGCCAGTCATCGGCGCTCATCGCCGTGACCGACACGCCCATCAATCGACGCTCGCTGGGACCTGCTTCAGACGTGCTCAGCGGGGCGACCGACCTATTACTCGGCCGAGTCAGCGTCGCTCTCGCCGTGCTCATCATCGCCGGCCGGCAGCTCATCGTGCGAGCCGCCTTCGGCGCCGACGCCGACCGGCGTCTTCTGCTTCTTGGGCTTGACGATCGTCAGGCGCACCTCGCCCTCCTCGCCCTCGGGGGCGGGGTTGACGACGACGGTGGCACCCGGCGTCAACTGCTCGCGCAGGACGAAGTCCGCCAGCGGGTCCTCGATATAGCGCTGAATCGCACGACGCAAAGGTCGGGCGCCCATTGCCGGGTCCCAACCCTTCTCGACCAGCAGGTCCTTGGCCGGGTCGGTTAGCTCCAGCTGCAGCTCGCGTTCGGCCATCGACTCACGGATGCGCACCAGCAGCAGCTCGACGATCTGGCGGATCTCGTCCTTTTGCAGCTTGTGGAAGACGATCACGTCGTCGATGCGGTTGAGGAACTCGGGACGGAAGACCTTCTTGAGCTCACCCATGATGCGGTTCTTCATGTCGTCATAGGTGATCCCCGTCTCGTCATCTGAGACGGCGAAGCCCAGCGGTGTGTTGCGAGCGATCTCGGCGGCGCCGATGTTGGAGGTCATGATCACGATCGCGTGACGGAAGTCGACCGTGCGGCCTTGAGCATCGGTCAAGCGACCGTCCTCGAGGATCTGCAGCAGGATGTTAAAGACGTCGGGATGGGCCTTCTCGATCTCATCGAGCAGCAGCACGGAGTAGGGCTTGCGCCTCACAGCCTCGGTTAGCTGGCCACCCTCGTCGTAGCCGATGTAGCCGGGAGGCGATCCCACCAGGCGCGAGACCGCGTGCTTCTCCATGTACTCGGACATATCGATCCGGATCATCGCTTCGTCGTCGCCGAAGAGGAATTCGGCAAGCGTGCGCGCAAGCTCTGTCTTGCCCACGCCCGAGGGGCCTAGGAAAATGAACGAACCGGTCGGCCGCTTGGGGTCCTTCAGGCCCGCGCGGGAGCGACGGATCGCCTTGGAGATGACCTCGATCGCCGGGTGCTGACCGATTACGCGCTTGTGCAGTTCCTCCTCCATGCGCATCAGCTTCTGCGTCTCGGCCTCGGTCAGCTTAAAGACGGGGATGCCGGTCCACATCGAGACGATATCGGCGATCTCCTCCTCGCCGATCGCCGGGCGCTCGATCGCGTCGCCGGACTCCCACTCTTCCTCGAGCTCGCGCTTCTTGCCGACCAGCTTGCGCTCTTGGTCGCGCAGAGCGGCGGCCTTCTCGAATTCCTGGTCCTCGATCGCGGTCTCCTTCTCGCGGCGAACCGACTCAAGCTCCTCCTCGAACTCGCGGTTGGCCGGCGGGGAGGTCATCGACTTGATGCGCATGCGCGAGGCTGCCTCGTCGATCAGGTCGATCGCCTTGTCGGGCAGGAAGCGGTCTGAGATGTAGCGGTAGGCCAGATCAGCCGCGGCCTGCAAGGCCTCGTCGGTGATCTGCACCTTGTGGTGCTGCTCGTAGCGGTCACGCAGGCCCTTCAAAATCTCGACGGTCTGGTCGATCGTCGGCTCCTCGACGCGGATCTGCTGGAAGCGCCGCTCCAGAGCGGAGTCGCGCTCCAGGTACTTGCGGTACTCGTCGAGAGTGGTCGCTCCGATCGTCTGCAGCTCGCCGCGCGCCAGCGCCGGCTTCAATATCGAAGCCGCGTCGATCGCGCCCTCGGCCGCACCCGCGCCCACGAGGTTGTGAAGCTCGTCGATGAACAGGATGATGTCTCCGCGCTGGGTGATCTCCTTCATCACCTTCTTCAACCGCTCCTCGAACTCGCCGCGGTACTTAGAGCCGGCAACCAGCGCCGCCAAATCGAGCGTGTAGATCTGCTTGTTCTTGAGCAGCTCGGGCACGTCGGAGTTGGTGATCCGCTGGGCCAAGCCCTCGACCACAGCGGTCTTGCCAACCCCGGGCTCACCGATCAAGACCGGGTTGTTCTTGGTGCGACGGGAGAGAATCTGCATGATCCGCTCGATCTCGGTCTCGCGGCCCACGACAGGGTCAAGCTTGCCGTCGGCTGCCAGCTTGGTCAGGTTGCGACCGAACTGGTCAAGCAGCTTTGAGGACTTCTTGCCCTCACCCGGACCTGATCCTGAGCCGCCACCCGAGCCGCCACCCTGGCGGCGGCCGCCGGGGCCAGAGAGCATGCGGATGACCTCGTTGCGGATCTTCTCGGAGTCGGCGTCGAAGTCGAGCAGGATGCGGGCGGCCACTCCCTCGTTCTCGCGCACGAGGCCGAGCAGGATGTGCTCGGTGCCGATGTAGTTGTGGCCAAGGCTCAGTGCCTCGCGCAGCGCCAGCTCCAGCACCTTCTTGGCGCGCGGGGTGAAAGGGATCTGCCCGGAGGTGACCTCCTCGCCGGAGCCGACGATGCGCACGACCTGCGCGCGCACCCGCTCGACGGTGATGTCCAGGCTCTCCAGCACGCGCGCGGCCAAGCCCTCCTCCTCGCGCAGCAAGCCGAGCAGGATGTGCTCCGTGCCGATGTAGTTGTGCTTGAGCGTCCGCGCCTCCTCCTGCGCGAGAACGACCACCTGTCGGGCCCGTTCTGTGAATCGCTCGAACATGGGGTACGTCCTTCCTGAGACGGAGCCTCTCCGCGGGGGTCGCGTGCCTCTGCGCGATCCCATGGCGCCTTTGGATCAGTCTACCAACCGGTCCCACCGCGGCCGAAGACGGCTCAGTTGCGCATCGCTGGGAACAGGATGACCTCACGGATCGAAGAGCGGCCCGTCAGCAGCATCACCAAGCGGTCGATGCCGACGCCGACGCCGCCCGTCGGCGGCATGCCCTGCTCCAAAGCTTCCAGGAAGAGCTCGTCATGAGGCTGGGTCTCCTCCTCGCCGGCTAGCGCCAGGCGCTGCTGGGCCTCGAAGCGGGCGCGCTGCTCGTCAGCGTCGGTCAGCTCACTGAAGGCGTTGGCGATCTCCATACCGCCCGCAAACGCCTCCCAGCGCTCGGCTAGGCGCTCATCCTGGCGGTGGATGCGGGCGAACGGGGACAGCTCGATCGGGTAGTCGAGCACGAACGTCGGCTGGATCAGCGTCGGCTCGACGTGCTTTGAGAGCAGGTCGTCGGCCAGTGCCGGCCAGCTGAGGCCCTCGGTTGGCACTTGTAGGCCCTTGTCCTCGATCGCGCTCGCAAGCGATTGCGCGTCGCGATGGGCGAGCAAGTCGATCCCGGTCGCCTCTGCGACCGCATCGACGTAGCGGATGCGCCGCCATGGGGGCTTGAAGTCCAACTCGCCCTCATATCCGGCAGCGACTGCCACGCTTGCGACCATCTGCTCCAGACGTGCTGCCTCGTCGGCGTAGTCCGCATAGGCCTCATACCACTCGACCATCGTGAACTCGGGGTTGTGCTTGGTGGAGAGGCCCTCGTTGCGAAAGTCCTTGCCCAACTCGTAGACGCGCTCCAGGCCACCGACGATCAGGCGCTTGAGGTAGAGCTCGGTGGCGATCCGCAGGTAGAGCTGGCGATCGAGGGCGTTGTGATGCGTCGTGAACGGGCGCGCCAGCGCGCCGCCGTAGATCGGCTGCAGGACCGGCGTCTCGACCTCGAGGAAACCCTCGCCGTCTAGGTACGCACGCACGGCCGAGACGATCCGGGCACGAGCGGCGAACAAGCTGCGGGCGTCCTCGCTTGCGATCAGATCGAGCTCGCGACGGCGCTGACGTGTCTCCACGTCGGTCAGGCCCGCGTGCTTGTCCGGCGGCGGGCGCAGAGCCTTGCCGAGGATCTCGAAAGAGTCGACGCGCAGCGTCAGCTCGCCGTGGCGCGAGCGCAGCGGCGCGCCGTCGACGCCGATCAGGTCGCCCAGGTCGAGCGAGAGCAGGCGCTTGAACGTGTCTGGGTCGAGCACGTCGGCACGCGCGTGCAGCTGGATCTTGCCGCTGCGATCGACCAGGTCGAGGAACGCGGCCTTGCCGGCGCCGCGACGGGAGGCGATGCGCCCGGCGACGCGGTGCGGGGTGTCGGTCTCCTCACCCGTCTGCAGGTGCTCGTAGGCCGCACGCACCGTAGCGATCGGCTCGACGCCCGCGAACGAGTAGGGGGCGATCTCAGCGCCCTCGGCGCGCAGACGCACGGCCTTGGCGCGACGCTCGGCGATCAGCTCGGCCAAGCCATGGGCCGCGTGACGCTCCTCGCCTCCCCTGGCGTTGGCTGCCACCTCAGAGCCGTTTGCTGCCTCGGCGGGGTCAGCCCGCTCGCCCTCGCTCACAAGCGAGAGCCTATTTGAGGCCGACGTCGATCTTTGTGATCTTCAGCTTGCGCGCCGGTCCACGGGGGACTTGGACGGCCACCACATCGCCTTTTTTGTGGCCAATCAGCGCGCGGCCCACAGGCGACTCGTTGGAGAGCTTTGCCTCTTCGGGGTTGGCCTCTGAGGAGCCAACGATCGTGTACTTGACCGACTTGCCCGTCTTCTCATCCTTGACGTGCACGACCGAACCGACGCCTACGACATCGGTGGAGATCTCCTTGGAGTCGATTACGCTCGCCATTCGCAGCTTCTCCTGCAGCGTGGCGATCCTCGCCTCCAGCATCGCCTGCTCGTTCTTGGCGTCGTCGTACTCGGAGTTCTCGGAGATGTCTCCGAACTCGCGCGCCTCCTTGATCCGTTCAGCTACCTCGCGGCGCTTGGCCGTCGAGAGCAGCTCGAGCTCGTCCTTGAGCTTCTCCAAGCCTTCTGGGGTGAGGATGACTTCCTTCGGCATTTGACGAGTGGGGGTCCTGATTGAAGGGGGCTCGGACAGTAAAAACCCGCCTGAAAGCGGGAGTTTGCCGGACGTTCAGGCGGCGGCGAGCGCAGCAGTATAGCGAGCGTCATTCAGCGTCGGAGCTTTCTGCAGCGACTCTCCCAGCTCCTTGGCGAGCGGGCGCTCGAGACCCAGCTGAGCGACGTACCAGGGGTAGAACTTGCGCAGATAGCGCCCCGCCCGGATCGGCCCCAGATGCTCGACGGCGCGATCGACGATCCAGTCGAGCTCAGCCAGCACTTCTGCTCGCGAGGGTTGACGGTCGCGCTCGCGCAAACCGAGTAGCGCTGAGAAGAGCCACGGGTTACCGAGCGAGCCGCGCGCGAGCATCACGGCGGCGGCGCCGGTGTACCTGAAGGCAACGAGCGTGGCCTCAGCGTCGTGCAAGCCGCCGGTGAGGATCACGGGTGCGTCGAGTGTTCGCGCCAGCCGCGCGGCCAGCTCGTAGTCAGGGATGCCTTTGTGATGCACCGCCGCCGAGCGTGGATGAAAAGCGATCGCAGCGACACCGCCCTCATCTACAAGCCTATGCGCGAGCGCGAAGCCGCTCTCCTCGCCGGGGCGACGTCCGGAGCGCAGCTTGACGGTGACGGGCAGGCCACTGCCTTCGCGCGCCGCGCGCGCGACCGCCACCGCCGTGTCAGGGTTATCGAGCAACGCGGCGCCCGAGCCGGTCTTGCATACCTTCGGCACCGGACACCCCATGTTCAGGTCGATCGCATCGGCGCCCGCCCGCGCCACCTCGCGAGCGGCGACTCGCATGATCTCGGGATCCTGGCCAAACAGCTGGATAGAGACGATCCCGCCCCGCTCGCGCTCGCGCGGGTCGATCCGCAGCATCTCGACGCAGGTACGCTCGTTGCCGTGGAAGATGGCGTGCGAGGAGATCATCTCCGAGACCGCCATCCCCGCCCCGTAGCGTTTGGCTTGCAGCCGCACAAACCAGTTGCCGATGCCCGCCAACGGAGCGAGCAGGACGCGGTTGGGAACCGTCAGTCCTCCGAGCTGCCAGCTGTCGGTGAGGTCGGCCATACGCCCATTGTGGCGCTACTCGCTGTTCAGCTCGTGGATCAACCGCAAACCGGTGAGCGTGAGCAGGTCGTCGACCTCCTCGAGCTCCTCGGTGAACGGCACCACCAGGCTCGACAAGCCACCGGTCGCCACCACGCTCGCGCGCGCGCCCAACTCGTCGTATAGGCGCCGCAGAATTGCGTCGATGGCGCCCGCGTAGCCGAACACCACACCCGAGCGGATCGCGTCGATCGTGTTCTTGGCGATTACGGTCTTCGGTGCCGCCAACTCCACCTTGGGCAGACGAGCGCCGCGCTCGGTCAGGGCATCGAGTGAGACCTCGATGCCCGTCATCAGCGATCCACCGATGTACTCACCGTCGGCCGAGACGATGTCAAACGTCGTGGCGGTACCGAAGTCCACACACACGGCCGGGCCGCCACCGAAGCGCTCGCGAACGGCAACGGCGTTGACGAGGCGATCCGCGCCGATCTCGCGTGGATTGTCGTAGCGGATCGCCATGCCCATCTTCAGGCCGGGACCGACCACGAGCATCTCGTGGCCGAGATAGCGCTTGGCCATCGCCGCCCATTCCGGCTCCAGGTGCGGCACGGTCGAGGAGACAATCGAGCCCGACAGATCGGCGAAGGAAAGGCCACGCAACTCGAGCAGGTTGCCGAGCGCGGCGCCCAGCTGATCGGATGTCGAGTCGCGCACCGTCGCAAAGCGCCAATGCTCGACCAGCTCCTCGCCGCGGAAGGTTCCGAAGTGCGTCTGTGTGTTACCAACGTCGACTACGAGCAGCATCGGCGGGGATTATTGCCGAGCGCCTGACCGAGCGACTGGCTGGCGAGCCAGTCAGGACGCACGCAGCGCGAGATCGGCTTATGCTGCATGGCGTGAAGATCAAGCTCTACGCGCTTCCCGGGTCTCATCCCTGCGCCGCGGTCGAGGTCGCGATGCGGCTGAAGTCAATCGACTACCAGCGCATCGACCTGCTCCCGCTCACCCAACTTGCGCTCGGGCCGCTGCTCTATGGCGGCAACACCGTTCCTGGCGTGCGCATCGACGGCGAACGGCTGGCCGGATCGCGCACGATCATGCGCAAGCTCGATGTGCTCGTGCCCGACCCGCCGCTGCTGCCACCGCCGTCGGACGCGGTCGCGCGCGCGCGGGTACTGGAGGCCGAGCGCTGGGGGGACGAGGTGCTGCAGAGCGTGCCGCGGCGTCTGCTCGACGCGGCCTTCCTGCGCGACCCCGGCTGCATGGAGAGCTACGCGGGCGACACAAAGATGCCGCTGCCACGACCGATGTTGCGGCCCGCGCTGCCGCTGACGGCGAAGCTGATGGCCAAGCTCAACAAGGCCGACGATGAGAAAGCGCGGGCGGACATCGCAGCGTTGCCCGCCCAGCTCGACCACATCGACGCTTGGATCTCAGACGGTGTGCTCGGCGGCGATCAGCCCAATGCCGCGGACCTTCAAATCGGCAGCTCAATTCGCCTGCTGATGACGCTAGGCGACATCCGGCCGCTGGTCGAAGGACACGCCTGCGAGGCGCTCACGCGCTGGTGGCCACAGCCGCAGGCCGGAGAAGCGCCGGCTAGGACGCTTCCGGCCGAGTGGCTGAGCGCTCAAACCGCGGCAGCCTGAGCGCTCAAACCTGCAGCGTGAAGGTGCGCGTCAGCCGCGCGAGGCTGCCTTTGACCGGCACCAGAGTGACCTTTGCGCTAAGGGCCAACCGACCGTGACGCCTCAGCGCGGACTTCGCTCGCGCTGAGAGGACAAACGAGAAGGACAACGTCCCGCTTGGTGTCGAAGACCGCACGAAATGAGCCACCACGATCGGTTTGGAGCCGTGCGCACCGAGCAAACCTGGCTTGGCCAGCAAGTCGATCTCAAGGCGGCCGCCAGCTCCGCTGCGCCCGACGCCGATAGAACCTCGCAAGCTTGGACCGTGCCCTTTCAACTTGAGCGAGCCGGCTATCAAAGCTGGGCCGGAGGGCGCGGCTATTTCGGTCGGCGCCGGTTGGGTGAGCAGAGGGATTATCGGCTCCGGACTTGGTGGGAGCGGTGGCGGAGTGGGTGATGGGGGCGGTGGCGGAGGTGGTGGAGGCGGAGGCGATGAGGTTGTGAACGTCCCAGTGACTTCGGATTGGCCGCTGCCATTTTCGGCAAACAGCCGGTAGCTGTATTCGTGTCCCGGCAGCAGCCCGCTCACTGACGCGGACACGGAATGACTCGAGCTGTCGGCAGGCAGTGTGATCGGCGCGAGCGGGACCAGTTCCGCTTCGCTTAGTCCATATTCAAAGAAGTATTCCGTGGCTTCTCCCTCGGGATCGACGGTGCCTTTGAGCGTCGCCGCGGTTTCGCCCACAGGACTCGGCGCGCTCGCTTTGAGAACTGGAGCAATCGGCGCCAGCGTTTTCAGTTCACGTTCGGGGCCGTCCACCGACGTGTGGGCTGCTCCGTAGAGGAGCACCAACCGAACCTTGTAGGTACTTCCCGCGGCCAGCCCGCTCACCGTGCTCGAAACGGCATGACCGGCGAAGTCTTCGGCGCCGAGGGCCAGCGTCGGCGTCGAATGTTCGGAGGCCGAGGCGGTGCCGTATTCAAAGCGGTATTCGGTGGCGTTTCCTTCCGGCTTGACCGAGCCGTGCAGAGTCGCGCTTGTCTGTGTGGCTTCCCCGGGTGCTTCGGTGGCGACTTCCGGCGTGCCGAGCACGTCGACCGTCCCGGACATCGCCGGGCCGTGGACTGTGCAGTAATAGGTGTAGGCGCCGGGTTTGGCGAAGCTGCAGACGCCACTCCAGCTGACGCCTGATTTGGTCAAACCTACGGGCACCTTGCCCGCGCCTTCTTCGCATACCGGATGGGTGGCGCTCGTCCAGTAAACGCCGTGCGGGATGCTCGCTGATTTATTCGAGAACGTCACGCTGCCGCTTTCGCTCAAGCGCACCCGTTCAGGTGACCAGTAGTGACGTTCTTCGTTGTACAGTCCGCCTCCCGGTTCGTTTAGTGCTTCGACGAGATTCGCGGCTCCGGCGACGGCAGGCAGCGCAAGCAACGCAGCGAGAACCGGCACGAGCACCCATAGGCGTCGCGTGAATGTCTTCATCGGCTTCCCCTCATCCGTGCTCGACGATCGAGCGATTGACCGTTGTCGCCTGGCCATAGACAGGTGTGAGCACGATCCGCACCGTCAGCGCTAGCCGGCGCCTATGCGCGAGCGCCCGGCGCGCGCTTGCGTCAAGCCGGATCGAGAACGTCAGCCGGCCCGCCCCCACCGAGGCCCGTGTGAACTGGCCCACGCGCGTATGGGATGGCCGATGGCGGTGCCCCAGCGCCGAGGTGCTCGCCAGCACGTCGATCTCTAGTTCGTCACCTGTCCCAGCTTTGGCAATCGCGAGCGCCCCTTTGACCGTGCCGCCACGCTGGCTGACACGCAGCGAGGGCGGCCCACTCAGCGGCGAGCTCGATCCCGACGGTTCGCTCGGCGTGGGGGTCGTCGGCGTCGGTGTGGTCGTAGTCGTGACGGTGGTCGTACCGTTGGCGTTGACCGTTACCGTGCCTTTCATTTCGCCGGGATGCACGGTGCAAATGAACGCGTAGGTTCCGGGCTCGGCAAAGTTGCATTCCCCGTGCCAACTGGTGGCTCCGCCCGCTTCGCCGGCAGCAACGGGGATACCACTGCAGGAGGGGGTTGCCGGACCGCCGGTGAACTTCAAGCCATGCGGAACTTCGCTGTAGGGATTGGCGAACTTGACGCTCTGACCGGCAATGATCGTCTGGGTCGCGTTTGACCAGTGGTGGTAGTAGATGCCTTCGTCGACGGCTTCGATCGGTAGGGATTCCGAGGCGGCCACGCCGGGCAGCACGGCAACCGCGGCGCCTAGCAGCGCCACCAACGGCAGATAGCTCCAGCCTTTCCCCACGACCCCAAGGACGCCGTGTCTGGGCAATCCTTCCCAGGCACTGACTTTTTTGTTGACGACGAAGCCAAGAGGTCATCACCTCACCGCGAGGCTCCCGATCACACATGGGCGCTCGCGGGCGCTACAGTCGCAAAAGGCCCCCGGCCAGCTCATGCCAACCCTGGATCCCCAGTCGCTGACAAGGCACATCGACCGCCTGTACCGAGCGGCCTGGGG
>DASTPN010000098.1:0-15660 GCA_035719985.1 Solirubrobacteraceae bacterium
GCTACGGGGAAGCCGATCTCCTTCTTGGCTATCTTCATCGCGTCGGCGACCGTCGCGACGGCCTCGGTCGTTCCGGGGACGATCGGCACGCCGGCTGCCTTCATCAGCTCGCGGGCACGCGTCTTCGATCCCATCGCCTCGATCGCGCTCGGCGGCGGGCCGATGAACACGATGCCCGCGTCCTCGCAAGCCTGGGCGAAGGGGGCGTTCTCGGCCAGGAAGCCGTAGCCCGGATGGATCGCCTCGGCGCCCGAGCGCTTGGCGGCGTCGATGATCTTCTCGATGCTCAGGTAGTTCTCGGCGGCGGGGCCGTCGCCGAGGTTGTAGGCCTCCTGCGCGCAGCGCGGATGCAGTGCCTCGCGGTCGAGCTCGGAGTAGACCGCCACGGAGGCGATACCCATCTCATCGAGCGCGCGGAAGATGCGCACGGCGATCTCACCGCGGTTGGCTACGAGTACCTTGCTGAACATCGGGTCGGCAGCTTAATTGATTTGATGAAGATCCCCCCCCACCCGCTGCTGTCGCGGCGCCTTTAAGGCGTGCTAGTCGGTGTGCGCGGCGTGGGTTCCAGGGGCCAGGCCAAGCTGCGCGCCAACGCGCTGCAGCGCGTCGAGCAAACGCTGCCGTTCGGGCCTGTCGAGTTGGGCGCACAACCGGTCCTCCAGCTCGGCGGCGAGCGTGAAGGCCGCCGCGAGCAGTTCGCGGCCTTCGTCGGTCAGATAGAGAGCGCGCGCGCGCCGGTCGTCGGGGTTGGCGCGCCGCTCGAGCAGGCCGCGCTGCTCCAGCGCGTCGACGAAGGCGACCATCCGGCTGGGGGGGATCTGCAGACGCTCCCCGATCGCCTGTTGGGATGCCCCTTCGGCGGGGGCGATCGAGCGCAGTAGGGCGAACTCGCGCGGCTCCAAGTGCAGTGGCGCGAGCGTGGCGCGGAACTCGCGCGCGACGCCGTGGCCGAGGCTGGATAGCGTGAAGCCGACCGATTGCGCCGGAGAGCCCGCAGCGGCGGCGCTCACGGCCGAGGGGGCGGCCGCTGAGTTTGGCCGTCTGTCGTCCTCTGCAGGAGCGATGGAGTCTGCGTTCTCCATTGTAAACAACTATACAGCTGTAAATGATTTCTGATATAAACCGTTCCGTTCGGAATCAATGCTCGCCGTAGCGACAGGTGCGCGGGCAGCGCAGGTGCGCCAAAGGAGGCCCCGATGACTGAGAGAACCGGCCAACCCACGCCCGATCGGCTCGCGCCGATACCCGATGGCACAATCGCTCGCCTCGCCGGCTGGGTGCTGGCGCACAGACGCATCGTGATCGCGTTTTGGATCGTCGCGTTCCTCGCCGGCGGCATGGGGGCAGGCAGCGTCTCCAAACGGCTCTCGTTCAACTTCGCGCTGCCCGGTCAACCCGGCTACGAGACGGCCAAGCGGATTGCCCACGAATACGGCAACGGCGGCGAAAGCCCGTCCTCGGTAATTGTGGTGACGGCACCCGCAGGGCGCACAATCGCGTCCGAGCAGGGGCAGGTCGACCAAGCGTTCGCGCGGGCTCGTATCTCCGTCCCGAACGTGCGCATCGTCGATTACGGCGCCACGCACAACCCACACCTCTTGACCAGTGACGGTCGCTCCACCTACGCGATTCTCTTCACGCCGGTCGAGAAGACATTCGGAGCGCCGAAGGTGCCCGAGCAGGTGAACCATGCCGTCGCCGCGGCCCTGCCGGCGGGCACGCAGGCGCAGCTGACCGGCCTCGGTCAGCTCGCCAACGGCGGTTCGGAAAAAGGGCCCGGCGTGTTCGTCGAGACTTTGATCGGGGGCGCCGGCGCGCTGGTCGTGCTCGCGTTCGTGTTCGCCTCGCTGCTCGCGCTCGTGCCACTGCTGATCGCCGCGGTATCGATCCTGACGACGCTGCTGGTCGTGCTGGCGCTGACCTATGTCGCCGAAGTCTCCTTCGTCGTCCAGTTTCTGGTCTCGCTCGTCGGTCTCGGCGTCGCAATCGACTATTCGCTGCTGCTCGTCACGCGCTGGCGCGAGGAGCGCGACCACGGCCGTGAGAACTCCGAGGCGGTGGTGGCGGCGATGGCAACCGCCGGGCGCGCCGTGCTGCTCTCCGGCCTGACGGTCGCGATCGGCCTGCTTGCATTGCTTGTCATACCCGTGCCGGGGTTGCGCAGTGTCGGCTACGCCGGCATGCTGATCCCGATCATCTCCACCTCGGTGGCGCTGACGTTGTTGCCGGCGATGCTCGGCGGCATCGGGCCGCGCGTGGACTGGCCAAAGCTACGCCACGAGGCGCAGGCCAGCCGCGGCTGGACTGCCTGGACGCGAACGGTTGTCAAACACCGCGGCGCGGCCGCCGGGATCGCAGTTGTGGCGCTGGCGCTGCTGATCGTGCCCGTGTTCAACCTCACCACAGGCCAGACGAGCGCCAGCGCGCTCGCCAAGACAGGCACCGCGCGCGAAGCGTATGACCGGCTGGCCGCGGGTGGGGTGTCAAGCGGCGTGTTGACGCCGATGGAAGTGCTCGCCCATTCCGACGAAGTCCAATCGGTGCGCAAGCGTTTGGAATCTGTCCCCGGCGTGGTCGCCGTGATGGTCTCCAACGCCTCCGACTCCACACGCAACGGCACCATCGTGCTCCTGGCGATCCCAGCTGCCCAGACCGTCAACTCGACCACGCTGGCGCCGGTGCGCGCTGCTCGCACGGCGCTGAAGAACGAGCCTGGGGCAATCGGCCTGGCGGGCGAGGGCGCGATCGAGCTCGACTACCAGCACGCCGTGTTCGGCAGCTTCCCATTGATGTTCGCGATCGTGGCGCTCTTGACGATCGCCCTGCTGACGCGAGCGTTCCGCTCGGTTGTGCTGGCCGTCAAGGCGGTGCTGCTCAACCTGATCTCGATGGCCGCCGCCTTCGGCTTGATGACCTGGTTCTGGCAAGAAGGCCACGGCTCGAACTTCGTCTTCGGGATCCCAGCCACGGGAGCGATCGCTTTCTGGATACCGCTGATGGTCTTCGCGTTCCTATTTGGCCTGTCCATGGATTACGAGGTCTTCATTCTCGCCCGAGTACGCGAGGAGTACGACCGCACAGGTTCCACCGACGCCGCTGTGATCGAAGGCCTGGGCAGGACCGGTCGTCTGGTGACAAGCGCGGCTTTGATCCTGTTTCTGGCGTTTGCCTCGCTGGCATCCGCGCCCAACACGGAAATCAAGGTGCTGGCCACGGGCCTGGGCTTCGGAATCCTGCTTGACGCGACGCTAATCCGAGCATTGTTGCTGCCGGCCCTGGTGTCGCTGCTGGGCAGCTGGAACTGGTGGCTGCCGCGCCCGGTAGCCCGTGTGCTGCGCCTGCCGCAAGGTTCTTCGCGCACGCGGCCGGCGGTGGAAGGGGCGTCTTAGTTCGCCGCGACGACCAGTCCCGCGCCAACTGTGTTGTTCGACGCCTCGTCGATCAGGATGAAGCTGCCGGTGCGGCGGTTCTCGGCGTAGGGGTCGAACACCAATGGGGCGCTTGTGCGCAGGCGCACGCGGCCGATGTCGTTGAGCGCAAGCTCAGATGATGTCCCGCCCACCCCGGCTCGCTCCAGACTGTGCACGTCGACGTGGTCGAGTAGCTCGTCCACGATCGCGGTGACGCTGTTGGTGGTCTGCTTGATCAGGTAGCGGCCACCCGGGCGAAGCGGGGCGTCGGTCATCCAGCAGATGTCGGCCTCCAGCTCCCGGGCGACCGTCGGCGCCTGCTCGGGGCGGCAGATCGTCTCGCCGCGGGAGATGTCGATCTCATCGGTCAGGCGCAAAGTGACAGACATCGGCGCCAGGGCCTCTGCCAGCTCACCGTCGTAGGTGTCGATCGTGGCGATGCTCGTGCGCTGGCCGGCGGGGAGGACCACGACCTCGTCGCCCACGCGGAACGCGCCGCTTGCCACCTGGCCCGCGTAGCCGCGGTAGTCGCTGCCCTGAGCGGGGCGTATCACCCACTGCACGGGGAAGCGGGCGGGGCGGTCGTACGGGTGGTCGTAGGCGACCTCTACGTCCTCGAGCAGCTCGAGCAGCGTTGGGCCGTCGTACCAGCTCATCTGCTCTGAGCGCTCCACGACGTTGTCGCCATTTAGAGCGGAGATTGGAATGTAGGTGATGTCGCGACCCATGCCCGTGCCCGAGCCGATCCCGCTCAGCTTCTCGGCAAAGCCGCCGAACTCGGTCACCAGCTCCTCGAAGCGGGCCCGCGAGTGCTCGACCAGGTCCATCTTGTTGACGGCGACGACCAGATGCGGGATGCCGAGCAGGGCGCTGATGAAGGCGTGGCGCTTGGATTGCTCCAAGACTCCCTTGCGCGCATCGAGCAGGATCACCGACAGGTCAGCCGTGGAGGCGCCGGTGACCATGTTGCGCGTGTACTGCTGATGGCCGGGGCAGTCGGCGATGATGAAACGGCGCTTGAGGGTGGCGAAGTAGCGGTAGGCGACGTCGATCGTGATGCCCTGCTCGCGCTCGGCACGCAGGCCGTCGGTCAGCAGCGCCAGGTCGAGCGTGCCCTCGCCGCCGCGGCGCTCGCTTGCCTGGGCGACGTGGTCGAGCTGATCCTCGAATACCTGCTTGGTGTCGTACAGGAGCCGCCCGATCAGGGTGCTCTTGCCATCGTCCACCGAGCCGGCGGTGGTGAAGCGGAGAAGGTCGAGGGTCATCGCACGAACCAATCGGCGCAAAGGGGGGCCTTCAGGCGAAACGCAAAACGCGGCGGCATCAAAAGTACCCCGCCTTCTTGCGATCCTCCATCGCGGCCTCCGAGACGCGATCGTCAGCGCGGGTCTCGCCGCGCTCGGTGATGCGGGTGGCGGCGATCTCGGTGACGACTTCGCGCAGGGTCGCGGCGCTCGAGCGCACTCCGCCGGTGCAGCTCATGTCGCCGACGGTGCGGTAACGGACGGTCTCGGTGAAGACGCTCTCGCCATCGATCAGTTCGGTTCCCTCGCGCCAGGCATAGAGCATCCCGTCGCGACTGAAGACCTCGCGCTCGTGGGCGAAGTAGATCGAGGGGACCTCCAGTTGCTCCTGGTCGATGTACTCCCACACGTCAAGCTCGGTCCAGTTGGAGATCGGGAATACGCGCACGTTCTCGCCCTTGCGGATGCGGCCGTTGTAGAGGTTCCACAGCTCCGGGCGCTGGCTCTTGGGGTCCCAGCCTCCGAAGTCGTCGCGGAAGGAGAACACGCGCTCCTTGGCGCGTGCGCGCTCCTCGTCGCGACGAGCGCCGCCGAAGGCCGCGTCGAATTTGTGCTCGGCGATCGCGTCGAGCAGCGTTACCGTCTGCAACTGGTTTCGTGACGCGCGTGGGCCCTTCTCCTCCACGGCGCGGCCCTTGTCGATCGACTCCTGCACGCTGCCGACGATCAGCCGCTCGCCCAGTTCAGCCACGCGGCGGTCGCGGTACTCGATCACCTCGGGGAAGTTGTGGCCCGTGTCCACGTGCATGAGGGGGAACGGGAACGGCGCCGGGCGGAAGGCCTTCTCGGCCAGACGCAGGAGCACGATCGAATCCTTGCCGCCGCTGAACAGCAGCACCGGGCGCTCGAATTCGGCGGCGACCTCACGCATCACGTGGATCGCCTCGGACTCCAGGGCGCGCAGGTGGCTGAGTTGTGGACGCTCAGCGACGCTCATGGTTGCTTTCGCAGCGCCAGGCCAGGCTTGCCGGTGACGATGGCCGGTGCGGAGGAAGGCCCGCCGGCGAGTGCGGGCGCCGCTACCTCGGGCCGTCCGCTCGCCGTCTTTGTGGCGCCGCGCTGGCTACGCAGGTGGAGCAGGTAGCCGAGCACACCTACGGCGATCGGGGCGCCGAAGATGACGCCGATCGGCATCGTGCCACCGGCGTTGTTCACCATCGCCAGCGCCGAGCCGAGCAGCACCGCGCCGAGCGTCACGCGCAGAGCCTGAGCGGGGACGCGATCGACGAAGTGCGCGCCGATCCACACACCCGGCATCGAGCCGATCAGGATGTTGCCGACGAGGCCGTAATCGACGTTGCCACTCACAACTTGGGCCAGGCCTGCCACCCACAGCAACATCGCGGCAAGGAACACACTCGATCCGGCCACGCGCTGGGGGGTGAGCTTGAAGATGACGATCATCGCCACGCCGATCAGGGCGCCGCTGCCGACAGAGGTCATGCCGAGCATCATGCCGAGCACGAAGCCCAGCGCGATCGCGGCGATGGCGGCGCGTCTTGAGAACGTGTAGGTCTCGCGCTCCTGGGAGGCGAGGTGGCTGAGCAGCAGGGTGCGTACGAGTACGACTGTTGCGACGATGATCAGCGCGCCCGCGATGCAGCCGATCAGGATGTCGTCAAAGCTCTTTCCATAGGCTTTGTGCAGACGGTCGACGAGCAATACACCGACCAAAGCGCCCGGGATCCCGCCGTAGGCAAGCCACTTCGACACCGCAAGGTCGACGGTGCCCTTGCGCAGGTGCTTGTAGCCGCCAAGCGTCTTGGTGATCGCGCCATAGGTCAAGTCGGTTCCGACGGCGACGACTGGATGGATGCCGAGGACGATGATCAGCAGCGGCGTCATCAGCGAGCCGCCGCCTATCCCGGTCAGACCTATGAGGATTCCGACCCCAAGGCCGAACAGGATGATCTCAGGGCTGATGCCAAGCATCAGACGTGCAGTCCGCACTCGGTCTTGTCGGTGCCCGCCCATCTTCCCTCGCGGCCTGAGCCGGGCAGCGTACATGGCGCGCAGCCGATCGAGGAGTAGCCCTGGTCGTGCAATGGGTTGTACGGCAGCTCGCGCTCGAAGATCCGCTGCCATAGGTCCTTTTCGCTCCAGAGAGCAAGTGGGCTGTACTTGTAGATGCCGCGCTTGGCGTCCTGTTCGACTAGTGCGGTCTCGGTGCGCGTGGGTCCCTGCTCGCGCCTGATACCGGTGATCCAGCCCTCCGCGCCCGCTAGCGCTTGCTCCAGCGCTGCGACCTTGGCGACCGAGCAGCAGTGCTCCGGCCCACTCCAGGGAGCGGACGGATTGCTGGCGTCGTGGACCTCGATGTCGATCCCGAAGCGCTGCTCGAACTGCTTCCAGGTCTGCAACGTCTCTTCAAACAGCACGCCCGTGTCGATCGTCGCGATTCGCACGGGCGTATGTCCATCGCCAATGCGCAGCAGCTCATCGATCAGCACCGACTCCTCCTTCTGGAAGGAGCACAGCAGCACGACCTTCTCGCCGTGGCGCTCAACCGCCTCGCGCAGCGTGTCGGTCAGAGTCTCGGTTGGGCTGTCGCCCAGAGGGTGGCGCAGGCCGCCAGAGGCCGGCTGGCCGAAACGGGGACTCGCGCCGGAGGCGCGTGTCTCCCGGCTTCGGTCGGGCCCCTCGATATTTTCAGTCAGACCGCGCACTCGCCCTCACCGCGGATCACTTGGAAGGGCACGTCGCGGTTCCAGTCTATGAAGGTGTTCATCGTCTCCAGGCTGAAGTCGACCGGCAGCGAAAGCTCCTTGACGAGAGCTTCGAGCTCGGGGGTACCGACGCGCTCTACGAACGCGCCCCACTCCTCGCCCTCGTTGCGGTTTGCCTCGTAGTGGCGGATCCAGCGCTCGATCGCCTCCGGCACGCGCTTGGCGGGCAGGCGCTGCTTCAAGCGGGCGCCAAACTTGACCTCGCCGCCTTCATAGACACCGCCGACGTGGGGGATATAGGCGGGGATAGTGTGCTCGCCCACCTTGATCGAAGCGCCGTAGAAGCCGATGTCGGCTACGTGGTGCTGGGAGCAGCCGTTGGGGCAACCGCTCATCTTGATGTGGATCTGGCGTGTGAGGGGGTCTGTGATGTTCATCGCTTCCACCCGCTCCTGTACCGCGGCGTTGAGGCCCATCGAGCTCGTGATGCCGAGCTTGCAGGAGTCGGTGCCGGGGCATGAGACGACATCCGCGATCTCGCGCGAGCCGGGGTCGCCAAGCCCGAGCTCTGAGAGCGCCCTCCACACGTCGTACACGCTCTCCTCGCGCACCCAGCGCAGCACGAAGTTCTGCTGCACGGTCGTGCGCGCGTAACCGCCGGAGTATTCGCGCATGATCTGGCCGAGGCCCCTGAACTGCTCTGGGGTCAGGTCGCCACGCACGATCTTTACCTCGACGGTGACAAAGCCTTCTTGCTTCTGGGCCGCCACATTGGACTGCTTGAAGCGCTCGAACTCGGAGATGTCGCCGTTGGGGCTGCCATAAGTGCTTGGCGGTGCAGGCGCCGCCTCGCGCTCGTCATCGAGGAACAGGCGGTGCTCGATCGAGAAGTCGCGTTCTGCGACCCAGTCGCCCTTCAGCTCCTCCTCGACCTGGTTGCGAAGCTCGTCGATGCCGTACTTGTCGACGAACACCTTGATGCGGGCGCGGGCGCGGTTGACGCGCAGCCACTCCTGGCGGTCGAAGATGCGGAAGACGGCCTCGGAGATCTTCAGGTAGTCGCCGTTGTCGAGCTCCACAAAGTCATACAGCGCGGGCGCCACGCGGGGCATGATCGACGTGCCGCCGCCCACGAGCATCTCCACGCCCCGGACTTCTTTGCCGTCGATCTGCTTGACGCGGGCGCGGAAGGCGATGTCGTGGATACCGCTGATCGCGCGGTCGCGGGGGGAGCCGTCAAACGAGGTCTTGATCTTGCGCGGCATCCCCTGCGTGGTTGGGTGGCGCACGAAGTAGCGCACGTACGCGCCCGCGTAGGGAGTGAGGTCGAACAGCTCGTCGGCCGCCACTCCAGCCCAGGGGTCGCCGGTGACGTTGCGCACCGTGTTGCCGCAGCCCTCTCGGCTGGACAGCCCGGCTTCGCCGAGCTCGCTGATCGCTTTCTCGATTTCCGGCAGCGGGATGTGATGCATCTGGACGTTCTGGCGCGTCGTGACGTGGCCCTTGCCGAGCGGGGCGTATTTTTCGACTACGTCGGCGAACTTGTCCATCTGCTCGGGAGTGATGCCGCCGAACGGGAGCTTCACGCGGATCATCTGCACGTCGGGCTGGCGCTGGCCGTAGACGCCCTGGCGCAGGCGGAACTTGATGAATTCGTCTTCCTCCATGTCGCCCGCGAGGAACTTGGTGGCCTCGGTCTTGAAGTCGTCGTACTCCCGCTGCAGGATCGGGATCACGTGGCCGGGGACGTTCTGCAGGACCTCGGGATCCTCTAGCGAGCCCTTTTTCGGGGCCTGCTCTGCGGGTATCGAAACTGGCTCCATCTAGCGAAACCTCCTGGTCCGGGCGCGGTCAGGTCCGGATGATCGTTTTGCGGCGGGTCAGAGCGACGATTGGTGCTAAAGCCTAGCGGCTTTCAGGTATTTAGCCAAGGCTCCGGCTCGGATGGGCTAGACCCATAGATCTGGCGCGAAGTGCCTTCGAGCATAGCCGCGCGCAGCCAGGGATCGATGCCCTGCGGTTGAGCCGCCAGAGGGGGCGCGGTATCGCGCATGAAGCGCTCGAGTGCTGCCACGATTGCCGCGGCTTCCACGGGTGACGCAGACGGGGCGATTAGCTCGAGTTGGGGGCGGCGGTTGACCATGCCGGCGTCTCTGACTACAGCGGGATGTTGCCGTGCTTGCGCTTGGGCCCCGGCTCGCGCTTGGTGTGCAGTGTGTCCAAAGCGGCGATCAGCTTCGGACGGGTCTCGTGCGGGACGATCACGTCGTCGATGTAGCCGCGCTCGGCCGCGGTGTAGGGGTTGGCAAAGCGCGCCTTGTAATCGTCCATCAGCTTCTGGCGGCGTTCGTCGGGCGTCGGGCTGCCGGCGATGTCGCGGCGATAGATGATGTTGACGGCCCCCTCAGGGCCCATCACCGCGACCTCGCTGGTCGGCCAGGCGAAGTTGAAGTCGGCGCCGAGGTGCTTGGAGGACATCACGTCATAGGCGCCGCCGTAGGCCTTGCGGGTGATGATCGTGATCTTCGGCACCGTCGCCTCGGCGAAGGCGTATAGGAGCTTGGCCCCGTGGCGGATGATCCCGCCCCACTCCTGAGCGGTGCCGGGGAGGAAGCCAGGGACGTCGCAGAAAGTGATCAGCGGGATGTTGAAGGCATCGCACGTGCGCACGAAGCGGGCGGCCTTGGCGGAGGCGTCGATGTCGAGCACGCCGGCCAGCTGAGCCGGCTGGTTGCCGACGATGCCGACGGAGTGACCGTCCAGGCGCGAGAAGCCGCAGATGATGTTCTTGGCGTGGTGCTCGTGCACCTCGAAGAACTCGCCGTCGTCGACGATCAGCCGCACCACGTCGCGCATGTCATAAGGCTTGTTGGGGTTGTCCGGGACGACATGGTCGAGCTCGGGGTCCATCCGCATCGGGTCGTCGCTGGGCTGCACTCGCGGCGTCGTTTGCAGATTGTTCTGAGGCAGGAAGCTGACCAAATAGCGGCAGTCCTCCAGGCAGGCGTCCTCGTCCTCGGAGGCGAACTGGGCGACGCCCGACTTGGTGTTGTGGCTCATCGCGCCGCCGAGCTCCTCGAACTCGACTTCCTCGCCGGTGACGGTCTTGATCACGTCGGGGCCGGTGATGAACATGTGGCTGGTCTCCTTGACCATGAAGATGAAGTCGGTGATCGCCGGCGAATAGACGGCGCCGCCGGCACAGGGGCCCATGATCAAGCTGATCTGAGGGATCACACCCGAGCTGCGCACGTTGCGCAGGAACACGTCGCCGTAGGAGCCGAGCGAGACGACGCCCTCCTGGATGCGAGCGCCGCCGGAGTCGTTGATGCCGATCACCGGGCAGCCGATCTTCGCCGCCAGGTCCATGATCTTGCACATCTTCTCGCCCATCACCTCGCCCAGCGAGCCGCCGAAGACGGTGAAGTCCTGGCTGAACACGCACACTCGTCGTCCCTCGATCGTGCCGTGGCCGGTGACCACCGCATCGCCCCAAGGCCGGTTCTTCTGCATGTCGAAGTCGTAGGTGCGGTGGCGCACGAACGTGTCGAGCTCCTGGAAGGAGCCGGGGTCGAGCAGCTTCTCGACCCGCTCGCGCGCCGTGTACTTGCCGCGCGCGTGCTGCTTCTCCTCGGCCTCGGGAGCCGAGTGCAGCGCCGCCTCGCGCAGCTCGGTCAGCTGAGCAAGCTTCTCGTCGTAGGTTTCGGGGGCCTTGGAGCGCATCGGGAGCGGCATGTTATCCGCGCTTGGCGGATAAGGGGGCGCTCAAGCCCGAGAAAACGGCCGGTGATGTGCAGCGCCGAGGCGGTCGAGCACGCCGGTGAGAAGCTCGGTGGTTTCCTCGGCCATCTGCGCTTCAACGGAGGCCAGTTCCGCTGCAAGGTCAACCGTCGGCTCCGGCGGCGGCTCGGGGTAGATCGGCTCGGGGGCCGCCATTGCAACGACCTCGATCTCGACAGGCTCGGGCTCGGGTGCGTGCTCGGATAGGGGCTCGACAGCCATAGTGAGCTTCGTCTTGCGTTTGCGGAAGAGGCGCGCAAAGAACCCCAGTTGTGGCTCAGGCTCTGAAAGCGGCTCGGGAGCAGGCTCGGGCTCGCTGGCAGGTTCGGCCTCGATGGCCGTGCCCTCGGGCTCGACGACGGCAGCATCGGGCTCTAGGGCCGGCGCGGGCTCCGCGACTGTAGCCATCGACTCAACGACGTCCTCGGGCTCTGGCTCGACGGCAGCACTGGGAGCCGTCTCAGGCTCGATCTCGGGCTCGGGCTCGGCCTCTGCCTCGGGCGTCTGTCGCATGAGCGAGAGCGTCACCTTTGTGCCCCAGCCCGACTGCTTGAGCTCGACTATGCCCGATGCGCTCTCGGCCTCCCATTCGATCTTGCTCTCCGGCTCGACCGCCGTGATGCGGATATCGCCCAGCTCGCCGAGGTGCTTGGCCAGGGACTCGGGGGTGCTGAGCTCAGCCCATAGCTCAGGGGGAGACTTGACAAGGGTGCGTTGCACCTCGGCAGAGACGCTCATCGCTCCCCATTTCGAGCGTGGCGGCGGGAGTCCTTCCTAAGCCGCGGCTTGTGCGCCGCGCGGCGCGATCAGGCCCCGCTCGTGCAGCAACTCGGCGAGCTGCACGGCGTTGGTCGCCGCGCCCTTGCGCAAATTGTCGGCGACGACCCAGATGTCAAGGGCACGCTCATGGCCCGGGTCGCGGCGGATTCGCCCGACGAACACCTCGTCATGGCCGCTGGCGAGCGTCGCCAGCGGGTACAGCGAGGCGTGGGGATCGTCGGCGACGCTCACGCCAGGGGCGGCGCGCAGCAACTCGCGCGCCTGCTCGGGCGAGAGCTCCTCGCGCGTCTGCACGTTGACGGCCTCAGAGTGCCCGTTGATGACCGGGACGCGCACGCAGGTCGCGCTGACCCGGATCGACTTGTCGCCGAGGATCTTGCGCGTCTCGCCTATCAACTTGCGCTCCTCGTCGGTGTGATCGTCACCGGGTGCGAACGAGCCGGCGTGGGGCAGCGCGTTGAAGGCGATCTGGTGCGCGTAGGCCTGCGGCGCCGGCGGCTCCATTTTGTGCAGCAGGGCGTGCGACTGGTCGAGCAGCTCGTCCACGGCCTTCTTGCCGGTGCCCGAGACCGCCTGGTAGGTCGAGATCACAAGGCGCTCGATGCCGGCGGCGTCGTAGATCGGCTTCAGCGCGACGACCATCTGCATCGTCGAGCAGTTGGGGTTGGCGACGATTCCCTGATGGGCGGCCAACGCATCGGGATTGACCTCGGAGACAACCAATGGCACGTCGTCGTTCATGCGCCACTTCGAGCTGTTGTCCACAACCACCGCGCCGGTGGCCACGAAGCGTGGCGCCCACTCGCCTGAGGTCGATCCGCCGGCGGAGAACAAAGCGAGATCGAAGCCTTGGATTGTCTCGTCAGTCAGCGGCTGCACGACCCCGACGCCCTCGATCTCCTTGCCTGCGGAGCGCTCGGACGCAAAAGGGACAATCTCGCGCGCCGGAAATCTCCGCTCACGCAGCAGCCGCAGCATCAGCGTACCCACCTGCCCGGTGGCGCCGACAACGGCGACTCTGTAGCCCTGCTCGCTCACGGCTCCCAGCGTACCGCCGGGCAGTGGTTTACGGCTTGATCGCCATGAACAGGATCGTTAGCAGCACGAGCGTGTCCATCAGCGCGCCGACGCCGCCGATGCGCTTGACCAGCGCGTCGTGCTCGGTGCTCGGCTGGAACGCTCCGTCGCCGGAGGCGGCCAGGTCGCGGTCGGCTATCTCGCACAGGCGCTTCTCGTTGGGGCTCAGGTACATCCCCTCGATAGCACCAATCACGACGACGACACCAAGGCCCCACTGCACGAAGAACGCGCTCCACAATTTGGCGTCGGAGGCCATGTAGATGCCGCAGATCAGCACCAGCGTCAGCCCGGGCATGATCACGCGCGTGGAAATCGCGTGCATCGCCCTGTACAGGGCGGGAAGCGCGCGCGAGTCGGCTTTCGTGATCGTCGCCAGCAGGACCGGATAGGCGAACGTCGCGCCGAAGGCAAAGACGACGGCCGCGATGTGCACGGCCAGGACGACGTCATAGAAGCTCACAGCGACGATCATCGCGCCTGATCCTATTGATCCGGACGGCGCATGCGCCGTCCGGCCGAACCGTGCATGCACGGTTCGGGACAGGGCCGCATGCGGCCCTGTCGTTGAGGAAAGGATGAGCGATTAGAACGTCGGCGCGTACTTACCGAACACGTCCTGCATCGCGCCGCACACCTCGCCCAGCGAACAGCGGTCCTTCAGCGCCTGGCGGATCGCCGGCAGCAGGTTGCCCTCGCCGCGCGCGGTATCGCGTAGCTCCTCCAGTCGCTTCTGCACGAGCTGCTGGTCGCGGTCGGCCTTGAACGCCTTCAGGCGATCGACTTGTTCGCGCTCCGATTGCGGATCGACGCGCAGCAGGTCGGGGACCTCGAGGTCCTCCTCCACGTACGTGTTGACTCCCACCACGATGTCCTGCCCGATGCGGTAGCGCTCCTGGTAGCCCCACGCGGACTCGTCGATCTCGCCGGTGATGAACTGGATCGCGTTCACCGAGCCCCCGAGCGCGTCCACCTTGGCGATCAGCTCGTTCGCGCGCGCTTCGATCTCGTCGGTGAGCGACTCCACGAAGTAGGACCCCGCGAATGGGTCCACAGTGTCCGCCGCCCCCGACTCGTGCGCGAGGATCTGCTGGGTGCGAAGCGCGATCTTGGCTGCGTGCTCGGTGGGCAGCGCCAGCGCCTCGTCAAAGCCGTTGGTGTGAAGCGACTGGGTTCCCCCGCAGACCGCCGCAAACCCCTGTAGCGCCACGCGCACGATGTTGTTCTCGGGCTGCTGCGCCGTCAGCGTCACCCCGCCGGTCTGCGTGTGGAAGCGCAGCATCGTGGACTTCTCGCTCTTGGCCCCGAAGCGCTCGCGCATGATGTGCGCCCACATCCGCCGGGCCGCCCGGAACTTGGCGACCTCTTGGAAAACGTTGTTGTGCCCGTTGAAGAAGAAGGCTAGGCGCGGGGCGAAGTCGTCCACGTCCATGCCCTTCTCGATCGCCGCCGTCACGTAGGCGATTCCGGACGACAGCGTGAAGGCGACCTCCTGCACGGCCGAGCAGCCCTTCTCGCGGAAGTGGTAGCCAGAGATCGACACCGTGTTCCACTTCGGCACGTTTTCCTGGCAGTACTGGAACAGGTCGGTCGTCAGTCGCATCGTCGGCTGTGGCGGATAGATGTAGTTGCCGCGCGCGATGTACTCCTTGAGCACGTCGTTCTGGGTGGTGCCGCGCAGCTTCTCGCTCGGCACCCCCTGCTCCTCGCCGACCAGCTCGTAGAGCAGCAGCAGGCAGGCGGCGGGCGCGTTGATCGTCATCGAGGTGGAGACCTGATCAAGCGGAATGCCATCGAAGGCGGTGCGCATGTCGTCGATCGTGTCGATCGCCACTCCGGTGCGCCCGACCTCGCCCAGGCAGCGGGGATTGTCGGAGTCGAGACCGAGCTGCGTGGGCAGGTCGAAAGCCATCGACAGCCCAGTCGAGCCCTTGGAGAGCAGGTAGCGGTAGCGCTCGTTTGACTCCTTGGCCGAGGCGTAGCCGGCGTACTGGCGCATCGTCCAGGTCTGTTTGCGGTACATCTCGCGGTGCACCCCGCGCGTGTACGGAAAGTCGCCGGGTGTGCCGAGGTCGAGCTGCTCGGGCAGATCCTCGTCGCTATAGAGCTCGGCGATCTCGATACCCGAGTCGGTAAAGCGCCGGGGGTCGTCGGGCCCGACGATCGGGGCGACGGTCAGGCGCTCGCCGGAATCGCCGGCGGTATCTCTGCTGTGAGCGCTCATCGCGGGCATCATATGAACTGACCGGGGACAAAACTCCCGTGCGGGCCTCCGGGACCCGCCGTCTCGGTAGATATGCTGCGCCGCGTGTCAACCTGCCTAGTCACTGGCGGCGCCGGGTTTCTCGGCTCGCACCTGTGCGACGAGCTGCTCTCGCGCGGCCACCGCGTGATCTGCGTCGACAATCTCGAGACCGGGTCGCTGAACAACATCGCGCATATCCGCGACAGCATGTTCGTCCATCGCAACCTCAACATCGTCGATCCGTACTTCATCGACGAGCCGGTCGACTTCGTCTATCACCTCGCGTCGCCGGCGTCGCCGATCGACTACCTGCGTCTGCCGCTGCAAACGCTGAAGGTGGGCTCGTACGGGACACACCACACGCTCGGGCTCGCGAAGTTCCACCGCGCGAGGTT
>DASTPN010000099.1:0-2207 GCA_035719985.1 Solirubrobacteraceae bacterium
CAGGGCGTATACGAGTACCTGGGCGGCGAACACGGTCAGTTCGGAGTAGTCCAGAACGGAGTGGTGGTCGGGCGCATCCAGGGTTCGTTTGGACATCCAAATCAGTACGCGGGCTTTCTCGCCGCGCTGATCCCGCTGGCAGTCGCAATGGTGTTTACTCGAAGCGCGCCGCGAACGCTGCGTTGGATGGGTGGGCTTGGATTGGCAGTCGGCGTCCCAGCTCTGGTCTGGTCCTACTCGCGAGGTGCGCTTGCGGCCATCGTCGTCGGACCGATCGTGTGGCTGATATTCGTGCGGCCTCGCTTCGCGCTAGTCGCCGCAATCATGCTGGCCATGCTCGCCTACCTATTCGCTCCGGGAGTCGTTAGCCAGCGATTCAAGTCGACCTCAGGCGGCGAAGTCGAAATCCGCAGCGACATCTGGGCGGCGGCGCTTGACATCTATTCCGAACACCCGATCCTTGGAGCCGGCGTGAACAACTTTTCGACCGCCTACGCGCGCCTGCCGACAGTTCCCTCCGGCGCCACGCAACGACGATTGCTACAGGGCGAAGAACTCCTGATACCTCCGCACGCGCAGAACCTGTATTTGAACATCCTCGCGGAGGAGGGTTTGATCGGGATCCTCGCCTTCTTCCTGTTCGCCGGGGCCGCAATCCGACGAGCGTTCGTCGGCTCGCGCTCCGATGATCCGCTGACACGCAACATCTGCCTTGGCATTGGAGCGGGCATGACCGCGCTGGCCGTGCACAGCCTTCTCGATGTCGGTCTCTACGGCGAGGTCGCCTTCCCATTGTTCAGCATGATCGCAGTAGCCACGACTCTGACCGGCACGGAGCGCGAAACCGCCAGAGCGCCGTCCTCCCCAGAGGGCACCGCCGCGCCATCACTGGCATTGCCGGCCGCGAGATGAGCGACTCTAAGCCGTAAACGTCACGAAATGCGACGAGGACGGCGCCGCGGTGGCTGTGCCATCAAAAGTCACGCGCACACGCATGAGCTGCGGGACCGCGTGGCCGGCGATACGGACCGAGAAGCGTCCGTGCGAGACGCTCTGGCTTAGGACCGAGACCATCTGCCAGCTGTGCGTAGCGCGCACGAAGCGCTGGAAGCGCACCACCACTCGACCTTTGCGGGCGCCAAGCACCTCGCCCTTGACAACGTGCGCGCGCCTGCGAGCGCGAGCCGCCGCGCTGGCGCGAGCGGTGCGCGCGCCGTGCTTGGCAGTCGTGGCCGACACTAGCGTCGTAGTGCTGCGACGGTGATGCCTGCTGGATTTCGACCCGCTTGATCCGGTACTGGTCGATTCTTCGGTTTTAGCCGGTTCAGGGCCAGCGCCAGAGCCCGGCGTGTAGGCCTTGAAGGCCGCAAAGGAAGGCTTGGGCGCGAAGTTCGTGCTCAGCAGGCCATACTGCGCCTCGACGCTGTTTTCGTCATGGGACCAGTAGTCGTTGCGCAGGTTGTACCAGCAGGCGACCTGGACATAGGGGTCCTGATCGGTGAGCTTATACGCTTCGGTCACGTAGTTGGCTTGGTTTGTCGCGCCGACTTCACACGCGCCGCCGCCGGTGCTGGAGCTCCAGCCGAACTCGGTGAACCAGATCGGCTTTTCGTCGCCGTTTGCGAGCATCACGTTGTGAACGGTGCGGTAGCCCAGGAACGAGTCTGCAGTGATGTTGCCGTTGCCTTCGCGCACGATCGTGCCCGGCGCGCGGCAGGAGTAGGGGTGCACCGCCATCACGTCGAAGCTGCCCTTGGCGCCATCGGCGTAGGCTTCGGAGATAAATTTGTAGTCGTTGAGCGACGTGCCCCCGAACAGCACGAGCGCTTTCGAGTCGGCCGACTTGACGGCCGGGTAGGCGGCCTTCAGTAGCTGCGTGTAGGCGGCCGCGCTCGGGCCTGTGCTCCAAAAGCGGGGAGTGTTCTCCTCGTTCCAGATCTCCCACGCTGTGACTCGTCCGGCGAAGCGAGCGGCCATGGTGTGGATGAATTCGGCGTAGTCCGCGGGATTCAGCGGCGGAGTTTCGGTATTTGAGGAGCCCGAGGCCCAGCTGGGCGAGCTGCCAACTACGAAGATGACCTTGGCGCCGGCCTGCTGGGCGAGGTCGACGGCGTTGTCGTACTGGGCGATCCACCAAGGACTGAATTCGCCGCGCTTGGGCTCGGCGTCTGACCAGTTGAGCGTCATGCGAACGTATTTGGCGCCAG
>DASTPN010000100.1:0-12307 GCA_035719985.1 Solirubrobacteraceae bacterium
GCACGCCCCCAGCAGCCACGCCGCGACGGCGAGCGCCGCCATGTAGCGAAGCCCTCGGTCGCAGGGATGGGCAGGGACGCGAGAACGCATCATCCAAGCAACGGTTCGAGCATCCCGTTGCTCGCGCGCCGCTCGTGTGCGCCCACCTATATATCGGCTCTATTTTGGGCCGCTCGGCTCAGAACAGCTTGATACTGCTCGTCGTAAAGCTGCTGGTGTTGGCGGTGTTGCCGAACACGTCCTTGACGGACGCGTTCAGCGTCCCGCTGACACTGCCCGGTCCGCCGGCGGTTAGGTTTTTGCTTGGGTCGCTGATTGCGCTGATGGTCAGCTTGACGGTGGTGGCGCTCACCAGCGTCGTCGCTGTGAGGACGGCGTTCGTGCCTCCCGATTTGGTGTAGGGCGAGAGCAGCGAATCACCGGCGTTCCAGTTGCCCAAGCTCAAGCCGCTGAGCGCAACCGCGGTCGAGCTGAGCGCCGACCGCGTGTAGGTCAGGTTTACGCTGCTTGGGATGCTGGTGGCGGCGAGCGTGTCGCTGAATTGCAGCGTGATCGCGTCGCCTACCTGAGGCAGTCCGGCAGTGGTGCCAGGCGTGGTGTCCGTGATCGCGGTGAGGGCCGGCTTGGTCGTGTTCACCTTGGTCGTCGCGATCGCCGAAGTTGTTGCATTGCCGGCCAGGTCGGAGACCACGTACTCGTACTCGTAGCAATGGCCGGTGCTTACGGTCGTATCGCTGAAGGGCGAGCTGGCTCCGGCGGCACCAACATTGGCGAAGGCGCTGTAGGCGCCGCACGTATCGCTCGATGCCGTATAGGTGGCGGTGGCTCGCTTGAGTTGACCGATGGCGGTATTGACACCCGAGCCCGCATCGGTGGCGCTGAAGGTGACGGCCACAGCGCCGTTGGTGTTGGCGGGAACGCTGACGGTGGCCGCCGGCGGCGTGGAGTCGACCTTGACTGTGCTCGACAGGCTCGCGCTGTTACCGACCTTGTCGGTCCCGGTGAGCGTAAACAGGTAGCAGCCTTCGGTAAGCCCGCTCTGCGCCGGATTGCCCGTGATCGTCACCGGGGTGCCGTAGCTGCCGCAGGTGTTTTTGCTGAGTGTGGCCGCCGCGCGGGTAAGCACCGAGGAGGCCAGGCCCGAACCTGTGTCCGCGCTGTAGTCGGTGCGTGCGCCGATCGTGAAGCTACCCGTCTTGGCGAAGCTGGAAGTGCCCGCGGCGCTGGCGGCTACGCCGTTGACCGTCAACGCTGCGCCCGTCGGAGCGCTCGAGTCGGCCACCAGGTTGTAGCTGGCGCTTGCAGAGGTGCTGCCCACGCCGTTGGTCGCAAACGCAGTCGGGGCGCTCGATGGAGCTTTCGCCGAGACACCGAACGCGTACACGTTCTGCCCGCCGCTCTGCGTTTCGGCAAAGCCGTTGGCTGCCAAGGGGCTGAAGGTGTAGCCGGCAATCCCGCTGGCGGCGTCGCTCGAGCTGGCGGTCACGGTGAATTGCCCCGATTGGGTCGGGTTGAAGTACAGCGTGTTGCTCGTCTGGTTATAGAAAGTGGCCGGCGAGAGAGCGCCGAAGGCCAATGCCGGCTTCGTCGGTGCGGTCGTGTCGACCTTGATCGTCGTTGACACGTGGGCCGAATTGCTGGCGTTGTCGGTACCCGTCAACGTGTACCTGTAGCAGCCGCTGGGAACCGTCTGTGTTGGGTTGCCCACGATCGTGGTCGGCGTGGCTGCGAACACTCCACACGTGCCGTTTTCGTAGGGAGCGTTTACGACCGTCAGCGTGCTGGAGGCAAGACCTGACTGGTTGCCGGCCTGTTCCTCGCTGTAGTCGGTACGAGCGATTGCCAGGCTGCCGGTGGCGTTGACGCCTGTGCTGCCCGCGGCGCTCGCGGCGGTCCCGCCGACGCTCAGCGCGCCACCGGTTGGCGGGGTGGTGTCCTTGCCAATGCCCGTCTCGTAGTGGTTGGAGACAGTCGCGGGGCTGAGCGTTTCGCTATAGAGAGCGACCTCGTCCAGGCTGCCCGCCCCGAACAGGGCGCTTGCGTCGCGCGACATGAAGTTGAGCGTGGAGTTGGCGAAGTTGCCGGCTCCTGTTTGGCTTTCGGTCTTGGTATAGGAGACGGGTTCGCCGTCGACATAGGGCGTGATCTCCGATTCCCCGGCCGCGCTGGTGTCGATTACGAATGCGTAGTAGTGCCAGGCCCCGGCGCTCGGGCGTGTGAAGAACACATTGTTGCGCGTCCCGCCGGTACCGATCGCTACGCCGAACTCGCCCCCTTCTTCGGGGGCGTTGGGATCGACCAGGAAGCCACCCGCGTTGTTGTTGAAGTTCGGGGTGAACTCCATCGCCAGCGAGTCGTTGTTTTCGTATTTGTTCCACTTCAACCAGAACTCAACGGTCAGCTTGCTGGTGGCCGAAAGGTTGACCTGGGCTTGGGCGGCTCCACGGATCCCGTCGAAACCGGTCGCGGTGTCGGGGTCACCGATTAGCGCCCCGGGTTGGCCCAAAGCGACCGATGTCGGTTCGCTGACGATGCTTGCGGGCGCGCTTCCGGCAGAGTCGACCAGCGTGGTGCCGCTGCCCTCGCCCATGCGCCAATAATGGGAGATGCCTGGGGTTTCCAGAACGTCCCTGGCGTAGGGGCTGGAGATCGAGCCGCCGACGGCGATGGTGTGGGTCACCGTCGCGGTCTGCCCGTTGCTGTCTGTCACCTTGAGTGACACGGCCACCGAGCCGGGGGTGGCGAAGGCATGTTTGAGGGTGGGGGAGCTGCCCGTGTCGGTCGCGTATTCACCGCTCCCGTTCAGGTCCCACTTGTAGTCGGTGATGGTCGCGCTGCCGGCCGCGAAGGATGAGCTGGCGTCGAGCGTCGTTTCCTGCCCGGCGGAGATGGGAGAGCTCGTTTTGAAGACGGCGGTCGGAGGCGAGCCAACGCCCAGGCCGGTGCCCGTCCGGTAGTGGCCCAGGATCGCAGCCGCCGTTAGAGTTTCGCTGTATAGGGCAACGTCGTCCAGGCTGCCTGCCCCGAACAGGGCGCTTGCGTTGCGCGACATGAAGTTGAGCGTGGAGTTGGCAAATGGGCCTGCGCCAGTTCGGCTTTCGGTCTTGGTGTAGGTGACAGGCTGGCCGTCGACGAACGGCGTGATCTCGGTAGCCCCCGGAGAATTGGTGTCGATCACGAATGCGTAGTAGTGCCACGCGCCGGCGCTCGGGCGGGGGAAGTACACGTTGTTGCGTGTCCCGCCGGTACCGATCGCTACGCCGAACTCGCCGCCTTCTTCGGGGGCGTTGGGATCGACCAGGAAGCCACCCGCGTTGTTGTTGAAGTTCGGGGTCAGCTCCATCGCAAGCGCATCGTTGTTTTCGTATTTGTTCCACTTCAGCCAGAACTCGATCGTCAGCTTGTTCGTCGCTGACAGGTTGACCTGAGCTTGGGCTGCGCCGCTGACTCCGTCAAAGCTGGCCGCCGTATCGGACACTCCCGCCAGAGCTCCGGGTACGCCGAGCGTGACTGCCCCCGGAGAGCCGTCGATTGTGGCCGGCGAGCCGCCAACCAGGTCGGCAAAGCTCGAACCGGAGGTCTCGTCCATGCGCCAGTAGTGCGAGAGCCCCGGGGATTCCTCCACTTCTTGGGCGTAGGTCGAGGGGCCTTGCACCTGGATTGTGTGCGTCACAGTCGCGCTATGGCCGTTGCTGTCGGTGATCTTCAGTGACACGGCGACCGGGCCGCTGGAGGTGAAGGTGTGGGTGACGCTCGAGACGGAGCCGCTGTCGGTCGCATAGGTCCCGCTGCCGTCCAGATCCCACTTGTAGTCGACGATCGCCCCGTCCGGATCTGTTGAGGAGCCGCCTTCGAAGGTGACGGGCTGGTTGACCTTGACCGTACTCGGAGTCTCAGTGAAGGCCGCTGTCGGTTCGGGGCTGCCCGTATTTCCGGAGCCCAGCTCGTAGTGCTGGAGAATCGTTTCTTTGCTCAGGTCCTGTTCGTAGAGGGCGACTTCGTCAAGCGTCCCGGCGCCGAACAGAGCGGCCCCATCTCGTGACATGAAGTTCAGGGTGGAATTGCTGAAGTTTCCGGCCCCTGTGCCGCTTTCGGTCTTGGTGTAGGAGACAGGCTGGCCGTCCACGTACGGCGTGATCTCCGAGGCGCCTGCCACGCCGGTGTTGATCACGATTGCGTAGTAGTGCCAGGCGCCAGCGCTGGGACGTGCGAAGTACACGTTGTTGCGCGAGCTGCCTTCCCCGATCCCTATGCCGAACTCGCCGCCCTGTTGAGGGGCGTTGGGATCGACCAGGAAGCCCCCGGGGACGGAGTTGAAGTTCGGGGTGAACTCCATCGCGAGCGCATCGTTGTTTTCGTATTTGTTCCACTTCAACCAGAACTCGACGGTGATCGTGCTGGTGCCCGAGAGGTTGACGGCGGCCTGAGCGCTGCCGCTGAGTCCGTCGAAAGCGGCCGCCGTGTCAGTGTTCCCGGTTAGGGCGCCCGTCTGATTGAGCGTCACAGCGCCGGGCGAGCCCGTGACGAGCGCGGCGTCGCCGCCGGCGAGGTCGGCAAAGCTCGATCCCGAGCTCTCGTCAAGGCGCCAGTAGTGGGCTAGCCCGGGCGTGGAGAGGATCGCCTGGGGATAAGGTCCAGAGACCGCCCCTCCGACGTTCAAAACGCGGGTGGTGGTGGCCGTCTGCCCGTTGCTGTCGGTGACCTTCAACCCGACCAGGTAGGAGCCGGCTACCGGGAATTCGTGGGTCAAGGTCGGAGATGTGCCGGCGTCGGTCGTGTATTCGCCGGTCCCTTTCAGGTCCCACTTGTAGTCAACCAGTTTTGCACCGCCCAAAGCGTAGGAGCTCGATGCGTTGAGGGTCACTGTCTGCCCAGCCGTGATCACCGTCGGGGTCGTCGAGAAGGAGGCCGAAGGGGGAGGGCTTGTGCCGTCGAGCACAACGGACACCGGGGTCTGGGGTTGGACGCCCATTTCCGAGAGGATGTTGTAGGTGGCTTGCTGGATGCGCGTGTCGCTGGATTCGACCGGCGCTTCGCTATAGGTGTCCTGCGGCTGGTTGAGGAAGTGCGGGCCCAGCCCCCACGACCACTGGATCGTGCCGGCAGCGAACACGAGCGCGCCACTCGCGGCTCGGTACTTGACGGCCTCGGTGAAACCCGGCTGTCCCGGGGGAGGTGTGGAGCCGTATTCGCGGCCGTAGTCCTGTAGCCACTCGACCCCCGGCAGATTCACGTTGGTCTTGGCGACCTGGATGACTCCTCCTGGCTCAAAGGCCAGATAGCCCGGCTGGCTGGGGACCGCATCCCACTCCCAACCGATGAGGTTGGTCCCGATCGTCGCCCCGGTGGCCGGGTTGATGCCGGTGTTGCGCCAGATCGAGTCTCCGGAGTACTGGTCCTGGCCTTCGGCGGGCGGAACAGTCAGGCCGTAACTGGTTTCGGTTGTGGTGTCGCCCACATACATGATCCCCCACAGCGAGTTCTCCGGAGTGTTGGGGCCGGGCCGTCCAGCTTTGGGTGCTTCTGGCGATCCGGCGGGAGCGCCTGGGTCGCGGAAGGTGGTGGTCGGAGTTTCGCCGCCCGGATCGTTGATGCCTTCAGAGCCGTCCTGGACGGTCTTGTAGACGGTCATCCGCTGGTGGTTGTTTTCGTACTGCACCTTCCAGTAGGCGCTGTTGGCGCCGAAGGAGGCGATATTGACACCGTGTTCGCGGGCGTTCTTTACCGCCGTCAGCTCTTTGCCTGACCAGTACTCGTCGTGGCCGGAGAACAGCAGGACCTTGTGCTTGAGCAGCGATTCGGGGTTCTCGTCGATTCCTACCCCGTCGGTATAGGAGACGTTGTAGCCCTCCTTCTCCAGCCAATAGACCATCGGGTAGTCGACCTTGAAGAACCAGTTCTCATCGGCGCTTGAGGCGATGTCCTGGAAGGGTCGCTGGAATGAGACCGAGAAGGCTCGTGGCGCGCCGTTGGCCAGATTGGGCGCGGAGGAGTTGTAGTTGTAGAGCGACTTCCCACCAAACCAGTTGTAGGCCTGATACGTCGAGGTCGGTATCTTGGCGAGGATTTCCGAGCCGGGTGTGGGGGTGTCTTCGCGGACCACGAAGATGATCTGGTTGTCGTCGCCTTCGGGGTCGGTGAGCTTGGCGATATAGACCCCGCTCGTCGGGATGGTCGCGGCTGGGATGGTGTAGGTCGTTTCCCAGTTTTCGCAGTTGACTTCCCCTGTTTTCGCGTTCATCGCGTTGCAGGAGGGACCATTGTTGACGGGGACTTCGTTTGCGGTCGAGATGAGCCGTCCGCCCTTGCCTCCGTAGTAGCCGATGCGGAAGAGCTGGATGTCGACCGTGTCGGCGTACGCGCCGATCTTCAGGGGGATGCTTTGGCCGAGGTTATAGCTCGTCTGAGTCGCAAAGCCGCCGAGGTCGTAGGTGCGTCCGTTGCTGATCTGCCAGGCGCTCGAACCAGCGCCCTTGCAGTTGTTCTCGTTGACGATCGGGTTGGAGTTGGGGCAGCTGACCGCGGCTGAGGCGCTGACCGATCCGCTCAGGCCAAGCAACCCACAAAGAACCAGGCTGAGCGCGAGGACCGCGGCGCTGCTCGCGCGGTGGATACGCGCGGGGACGAAGGCGAGCCGATCGATGGAGTTGACGAAGGTGGGAATGATTTTCTTCTTCCTGGATTCGGAGTATTCGAGCCGAACCGAGACGCTCAGCACAGGACAGGCGCGGACGCACGCCCGTTCCACGCAATCAACGTGCTCGGGGTCGCGCTTCTTTTGCGGGTAACAAGAACTTTCCTCGGGCCCTCAGGGGCGGCGTGGTCGACAATGGCATAAACGCGGTCCTCATATTTCGCGTCGTTCATAGACGCGGTAGGCCTGCGAAAGGGGCCCGCCCGTTTGCGAGGCAAAGTCGCCGAATTCCTCGACCGGGCGATAGGACCGCTGCACGTAGGAGAGCAGCAGACGATCGTAGTTAACCCCGATCTGCGGCGCCCCCCACGCATCGAAACGGGCGTTGCCGAGGACGACATAGCGCACGCGCTCGCGCTTTAGGCGGGCGATCGTTTCCTGTTGATCGACGGTGGAGACGACGTCGCCTGGCAGGAAGGCGAGGTTGTATAGAGCGGGGGGCCGGTCGACCAAGAAGTAGAGGGCGCCATAGGGGAGCGAGAGGATCGGCTCTCCTGGGCGCGTGTGCGTGTCCAGAAAGGTGATCGTCTGTTGCAGCGCTGGAGCCGCGGCCGGGGTGCTCCCAAAGGAGCCTCGTGCGCTTCGCACCAGCGCGGTCTGTCCAGCGGTCGTTCCTTTGGAGAGAGCGAAAAGCAGCGAGAACACCACAAGGGCCAAGGCCGCCAGCGAGACCCAACTCAGATCGGGACGGCGCTTGCCGATCTGCTCGTGCAGGATCGCCAGCAAGATCAGGGCGGGCGCGGCGTAGTAGGCGGCGAAGGTATCGGTCGTAAAGCTGTCGTAGGCGCGCAGGGCCAGCACCGCGGCAGCAGCCAGGAGGGCAAGGTCCAGAGGCCAAGAGCGCAACGGGGCGGCGCGCTTGAATAGACGGGCCAAGACGAGGACCCCGGCGAGCAGGATCAGGGCCGGAAGCCAGCTCATTGCGAGCAACATGCGCTTACTCTCCGTCTGGATCAAGGAGCGAGTGTCCGGAAAGGCTCCGAGAACCCGCAAGATCCCGTCGAGGACCAGCAGGCTAAGGACAGCGACCGCGAGCGGCCATGCGCCGCCGAGCCGGGCCAGGCCTCGCCGGGTCGATCGCTGTATACGTTCAGCGGAGGCGAGCAGACCGGCGAGGAGTGTCAGGTACACCAGTCCTCGGCCGAGCGTGGCGATGAGGCTGGCAAAGCTGAGCGGGGAGAGACTGCGTTGGTAGTTGGCCTCCGAGCTTGCGAAGTTGACTGGAAACAGATTCTGTGTGATCAGGCGCGAGGTCCCGACCTGGCTGGCAAAGAGGCCGAGCACGATCAAGGGCAACAGGATCCCGGGCACAGCCATGCGGACCAATGCGCGCAAAGCGGCCCGCCGGTCATAGACATTGGCAACTCCGATCGCGTAGGCCACCGCAGCGGCTGCGCCGGCGGCGGCGAACTCGATCCGGGTAAGCGCGAGAGCTCCCAAGGCAACCCCGGCCAGGACTGTGCGGTCGCGGCTCAAGGCAAGCAGGGCGAGCAGTAGGAACAGCAGGCCGAACGTCGCCGAGTTGGTATTGGGCAGCACGAAGTCTGCCCAGCCCGAGAGCCCGATAGCAATAAGCGCCGCCGTCGCCAGACCGGCCGTGAGCGGCCGGACCCAAGTGCGAGCGAGGGCGTAGAAGACGACCAGGATCGCCACCGTTTGCAGCAGGCCGAAGGCGATCGCGGTGGACATGCTCGACCCGAACAGCGCGAACGCGACCGCCAGGCTGTAAAGGCCGAGGGGACCGTAGGAGTACTGCACGTCTCGGTAGGCGAGATGACCGTGGGCGAGCAGATCGGCGACCGTAAGCTCCAGTCCGGTGTCGGTGTCGATGATCCCCCAGTGCCGCCAAGTCACGGCGAGCAGCACAACCAGCAGTACTCCGAGCAGGCCCAAGACGGTGCGATCGCCGGGCGCCCAACTTTCGCGGGCGATTGCCTGCGATGGCTGAGCATGAGGTGGTGAGACGGTTGCGGGCGCTTGCGCTACAGCCATCATGCGCTCCTGGCCAAGGTGTCTACACGCTGAAGAGCACCTCCGAGCCCTGGCACTCCCAGGGCAATCGCGCCGATCAGAGCGCGGCCGCTGAGGCCGTAGCGCAGCGAGCGTCGGTACGCGCTGCCAGCACGGCCGAGCCGGCCCTCGTCGAGGTGGTAGCGCCCGATCTGGCGCAGGTCGTCGGCCATGACAGCCCGCGCGAAGTCAGGGTCGCCGAGATCCTCTGCGTACATGCGGTGAATTTCGTAGGCCATCTGACGCATATCGAGCAGGCGGGCTGAGACATTGGAGGCGTGGCGGCGAAAGTTGATCAGCAGGCGAGCGTCGTAGTAGAAAACGGCCTCGGCCGCAAGCGCCCGCATCCAAAACTCGTAGTCCTCGCAGGCAAGGTCCTCGCGGAACGGTCCAAGCCGCTCGTACAGCCCGCGACGGATCAGTGCAGTCGGAGCGGGGATCAAGCAGACCTCATACATCGCCCGGCGAAAGCTCTTGTTATCGAGGATTCCCTCACCGGGCGGACGCTCGTAGTCGGCGTCTGAGAGGCCGAACTCGCGCGCGTGTCCGAAGGCAATGTCGATCCGGGAGTCCGCAGCGAGGACTTCTTTTTGCCACTGCAGCTTGTGCGGCTCCCAGATGTCATCGGCGGGACACATCGCGATGTAATCGCCGCTGGCAGCCGCGAAAGCGCGGTTGTAGGCGGCAGAGGGCCCGCGGTTCTCTTGGCGGATCAGGCGAATCCGATCGCCAAAGCGCTCCAGCTCGGCAACGGTCCCGTCGGTCGATCCATCGTCGACCACGATCACCTCGAAGGCCGGTTGGGTTTGAGCCAGGACCGAGTCGAGCGTCGCACCGATCCACGGTGCGGCGTTGTAGGCGGGGATGGCTACGCTGATTGATGGATCGGCCATTGTGTGTTCTCGACCGACGTACCTGTTGTCGGGCAATTGGGATGTGTGCCTTCTTGGTCGCCCTCGATTTGCGAGGACTCTGCTCTATCCAACGATTCAGGCCGCTCAGCGCTTGCGCGTGAGCTGGAAGGACCAACGAGCTTTCGCCGTATGAAGGTCGGGACGAGGTGGCGGATGCGGGCGGGCACGATTCGAATCGCAATCATCAGAACGTCTGACCATGCGGCCGGAAATGCCAGGCGCAAGGCCGTCAGGTATGTCAAGGTGGCTCCGAGGCCGACCAAGATCGGGCTCACCGGCATCGGCAAATCGGCGCCGGACAGCGCTTGTGAGAGAGCAACCGCGACGGCGGCCATCGCGCCGGTGCAGAGCACGGCTCCCCCGAGATCTGAGAAGAGCTGCCCGGCCGGCATCTGCACGAGCCGGTTGAGGATCACGGCATAAGCGACGGTGACTGCGAGCTGGAAGGCGACGACGCCAATGCAGACCGCGACCAGTCCGTGGGTCGAGCAGATGAGGATCGTGGCCGCGTAGCCGACCAGCTGGAAGACGTTGAAGATGGAGAGCTCGCGCGGTCGCCCGGCGGCCAGCAGCAGCGGCGAGTTGGCGTTGTTGATCGTAGCCGCCATCCCGGCCACGGCGAGGATCTGGGCCGGCAGCACGGCGGGCTGCCAGTGGGCACCGAACAACCACGGCATCACTTCGGGCGCAAGCACGATGAACAGGCCGAGAACCGGGAAGACGGTGGTCACGTTGGCGCGCACGATGCGAGCACGCAAGGAGCGCATGTGGGCGAGATCTTCGGTGCGCGCGTAGACGGGCAACGCGAGCCGCGTGATGATTCCGCTGATCTTGCTCTCCCCTTCGAAAGAGACCGTATAGGCGCGGTAGTAGTAGCCGACCTGGGCGGCACTCAGGCGGGCGCCGAGGATCATGTAGTCGATATTGCGCTGAATGACCCAGGTCAAACCGGCGAAAGCTGCCGGCAGGCCAAAGGACAGGAGCTCGCGAATCTCGGCTAGGCGCAGGCGTGGTAGCGGAGGTTTGGTGGCGAGCAGCAGCAAGGCGAGCGTCAGGACTCCAGCCGCGATCTGTCCGAAGACATAGGACTTCGCTTGCAGTCCGAGCGAGGCTGCCAGCGTGACCGCGACGACGGCCGAGAGGAGCGAGCCGCTCAGTTCGACCAAGCTGCTGGTGCGGAAGTCGAGCTTGCGCTGCAAGATCGCAAGCGGCACGATCTTGATCCCCGAGAGCAGGAACACGACCGAGAACAGCTCGAACAGAGTGGCCGTCTGAGCGCCGAACACAGGAGTGATGAGCAAGGGTCCGAGCAGGAGTGTGAGCGCCATCAAGCTCAGGCCGGTGCCCACGCCGATCGCCATCCCGCCCTGCAGATGTGATCGCCGCAGGACTCGCCGCTGCACCAGAGCGTTGCCGAGACCTTGACCGGTGATCGCTTCTGCCATCTCGTTGACGATCACCGCGACCGCGAGGCGTCCGAATTCGGCTGGGCTAACCAGGTGGGCGAGAACGATGCCCGATGAGAAGGCGACGACTTCGGCGAAGATTCGGGCGATCGAGATCCAGCGAACGGCGTCGAGGGTTGCCTCGTGCAGATCGCCTCGTGAGATCTCGTGCGCTGCCGAGTTCGAGCCGGTCTCGCTTGCGGGAGCGATCTCGCTCATGCTCGAGGCTCGCTTACGCGGTGCTTGGGCGCGAGCTGAGCGCGCCCAACAAGACCTCGAGCTGCGGGCGTGCGAACAGGCGTAGGCCGGCCAGGTAAAGGCCGACCCCGACGGCTCCCCCGACGACGGCCTGGGCGAACGGCGCAGACAGAGTGGCTCCCAATGCCCAGCCGGTTCCGAAGGCGACGATCGCGACAAGCAGGAAGCGAGCGGTCACAGCGGCGAGTTGGAGCGCGAGCTGGACGCGGATGTCGCGCCCGGCGCCAGTAGCCAGCAACACGGCGGCAAAGCAGGCGGGAGCCACGAAGAAGGCTCCGACGGCCCCATCCACCCCAAACAGAACGCTGCCAAGCGCGGTGGCGGCTACGTGGGCGAGGACCAGAGGCAGCGCGAGCATGTTCAACAGTCGGGTGCGGCCGAGCGCGAACATGACCGGCAGCAGGAAGTTGACTAGCAGCGCGAAAATCGTCCATGGCACCAGCAAGGCGACGAAGGTCCGCAGGGTGTGGACCTGGCCGGAGGACAAGCTCCCCGGGAGCACGGCATGAACGAGTGGTGCGCCGGCGACGATCAGAGCGGCCAATGCCGGGGCGACGATCATCATCGAAAAGCGGAAGCCTTGGGGAAGGGCGTCGGTGAAGACGGCTTCGCGGGCCCTGGCCTGTCGAGTCAAGTCGGAGATGCTCGACATGCCGAGCGCCATCCCGGTGCCGGCCACCAGGTAGCTGGCAAACAGATAGGAGTAGGACAGAACAGTGGTTCCCCCCGCGGTGGCGTGGCTTGCGAACGCCAGCGTGATCACGAACAGGACGTTGAAGGCCAGGTAGACGGCTGTCCGTCCGAGCACCAGCACCGCGTCGCGTGAGAGCGTGGCGAGCCTCGCGCCGAGCTTCGGGCTCCCACCGGGCGAGACCGTTCCTTCCAAGCCCCCGGAGCGGCGGACACCCGCGAGCATGAACCCGCAGGTCACCACGGCCATTGCGAGCATCGACCAACCCAGCGTCTGCTCGCCGGCGCTGCCCATC
>DASTPN010000101.1:0-4453 GCA_035719985.1 Solirubrobacteraceae bacterium
AGCGGCTCACGAACAGCGGTAGCCGAACAGTCAAAAGCCAAGAGCCAGGTCTCCAGTATTGTCGGCGCAGCCCTGGTCGCGGCGCTCCTGCTGTTCCTCCACTCGCTGCTTGCTGACCTGCCGCAAACGGCATTGGCTGCCGTCGTGATCGTCGCCGCGCTGTCGTTGATGGACGTGGACATCCTGCGCCTCTACCTGCGCGTTCGCAAGAGCGCGTTCTCGGTGTCCCTCGTCGCAACCGCCGGTGTGATCCTGCTCGGAGTGCTGCAAGGCATCGTCGTCGCGGTCACACTCGCGATTCTGCTCTTCTTCAGGCGCAACTGGTGGCCCCACGGCGCCGTTCTGGGCAAGGTCGAAGGTGATGAGGGGTGGCACGACGTCGACACTCATCCAGACGCGAAGCAAATACCAGGTGTCGTGGTCTATCGCTGGGAGGCACCGTTGTTCTTCGCCAACGCCGGCGCCTTCCGGCTACAGATCCGCAAGCTCGTGCGTGACCGCGGGCCCAAGTGGGTGGTCCTGCAGTGCGAGGCTGTCACAGACGTCGACGTCACTGCCGCCGAGATGCTCGAGCAGCTCGACAACGAGCTCAACGCCGCCGGAACGCACATGGCATTTGTCGAGATGCGCACCCGCCTCCAAGATCTCACATTGCGCTACGGTCTCCTCGAGACCCTCGACCGTGAACACTTCTATCCGACGCTCGAGGCCGCGCTCGAGGAGATTGCGCGCGAGTCCTTGCCAGGCCAGCAAGTGTGAGACATTCGCCGGTTAATGCTGACCGAGCGTTTCGCGGCCGCGATTGTCAGGAGTCCTGCTCCTGCTCAAATGGGTCTCCCAGAGCGCCCTTGGGCGCTTGCTCTTCGAGCCGCGCCTTGACCTCGAGCAGCTTCCTGCGCTGTTGCCTTGAGACCGGCGGGAAGCGCGGGTCGATCTCCATCAGAGTATGAACCAGTACGGCGGCTGCTCCGAACCGGGCGAACCACTTGCGGTCGGCGGGGATCACGTACCATGGCGCCCAGTCCGTGCTCGTGCGCGAGAGCATCTCCGAGAACGCGCTCTGGTAGTCATCCCAGCGCTCACGCTCGCTGACGTCGGCCGCGGAGAACTTCCAGTTATGGTCTGGAAGGTCGATCCGGCGTAGCAAGCGGGCTCGCTGCTCCTCCTTTGAGATGTTCAGGAACAACTTGACGATCCGCAGGCCGTTTTCGGTCAGGTACCGCTCCCAGTCGTTGATCTCGCGGTAGCGGCGGCGCCAGATGTCTCCTGCCCTCGCCGCCTTCGGCAGCCTCTGACGATCGAGATTCTCCGGATGTACGCGCACCACGAGCACCTCCTCGTAGTGGGAGCGGTTGAAGATGCCGATGTCACCGCGCTCTGGAAGACACTGCGCGTAGCGCCAGAGAAAATCGTGATCCAGCTCCTCTGCCGACGGCACCTTGAAGCTGTGCACGGCAACACCCTGCGGGTTGACACCGCTCATCACATGGCGGATCGTCCCGTCCTTTCCTGCGGTGTCCAACGCTTGCAAGACCACCAACACCCCCCACGTGTCCTGAGCGGCCAGCCGTGCCTGGTACTCGGCGAGCAGCCGCACTCCCTCGGCGAGCAGGGCGACTCCCTCCTTCTTCTTCTTCACGCCTCCCTTGAATGCAGGGTCGAAGTCCTTGGCAAGGATCACCTTCGACCCGGGCTTCACTCGAAGCGGCTTGATGAACTCTGCAACCCGTCTTTGACGCTTGTCGACCATCCTCAGTCCAACCCCATGCACCAAGCTTACGCTGGTCGATCCGATCTCTGCGCATCGCCGACCCGCTAGATCGACTACATCCAGCGGCCAACACAACAGGTTTACGGCCGTGTTAACTTGTTAGAATCTTCCTGGTAAGGCGCTCCTCGACCAGGGCGCGATCACCCAGACCGAGTTCGACCAGATCAAGCAGAACGCGCTCGCAGGCTAGCGAGAGGACCGAGCTAGCTGGGGTCGCCAGCGCCAATCCTGCTCCTAACGTGACTATTCGCTCGCGTACGCGCTCAGCGATCCCCACTAACGCGGCGCAGGCAATCGCGGCGAGTCCCACTGGCCAGGTTCCACTCAGCGAGTACAAATCGTCGTTTCCCAACTGATTGCGACGCACCGAGCGGGACCTGTCAAGCGGAACCACAGATCGACTAGAAAGGAACCACGATGATCGAACGAATCGACGGCATGCCGCCATGCACGATCGGCTTCCGCGCGAAAGGCAAGCTCACCCGCGATGATTACCGCAACGTCCTTGAGCCCGTCCTGCGTGAAGCTGCGGAGTCCGGGGAGATCCGGATGCTCTTTTCGCTCACTGCATTCGAGGGACTCGAGCCCGCGGCCTGGTTCGATGACATCAAGACCGGGCTCGGGCTCGGCATCGGACACCACTCCGCATGGAAGCGCTCAGCGATCGTCACCGATGTGGACTGGGTCGGAAAGGCGTACCAGATGTTTGCCTGGATAACCCCCGGCGAAGTCAAGGTCTACGGGCTGGATCAGCTAGAGGAAGCCAAGAGCTGGGTTGCAGCCTGAACGGCGGGGAACAGTGCGCAGCCACCACTCGCACTGACACAACGCTAAGGCTGCTCGTGGCCCTGAACGTAGGAGAGCTCCATCGCGCGATCCGTGCACGCTTCATCTCAACGATGTGCCGTCGTGGATCGTCACGACTATGTAAGCGATCCCCTCGTCCACCGGACGGTCGAGCTGCGCCGGCTGCTCGGGGCGGAACGCCGGTGCCGAGCACATGCTTCACGTCGACCAGCCAGAGGACTGGGTCCAGATTGTCACTCAGGCGACCAGCCACGTGCCGTCGTCCGCAGCCATGTCAAGCCAACAACTGCAATAGTCGCCCTTGACCCCGAGTTCCGCGCGCTCGACCTCGCCGCGACATTAGCGATTTCGGTGCGAATTTGGACCTCCACTTATTCCCCGCGATGATGACTGGGGACCACGATTCCAGCCTCGTAGGCAAGCACGACAGCTTGGACGCGGTCGCGCAGGTCGAGCTTGGAAAGCACCCGAGCCACGTGCGTCTTGACCGTCGTAGAGGAGACAACCAATTGCTCGGCGATCTCAGCATTGGAGAGGCCGCGGGCGATGAGTCCGAGAATCTCAAGCTCGCGCGCAGTGAGCTCCTCGAGCCCTGGCGGTGACTCGGGCGTCAGCGGACGCGCACGCACGAAGGACTCGATCAGCCGGCGGGTGACCGATGGGGAGAGCAATGAGTCGCCCTCGGCGACGACACGGATCCCGGCCACGAGCTGCTCCGGCGGGACATCCTTGAGCAGGAACCCACTGGCGCCGGCATGGAGCGCGTCAAAGACATACTCGTCGAGGTCGAAAGTCGTCAGCATCAGCACGCGCGGCGGCTGGCGGCTGGCGGCGATGATCCGCCGTGTGGCCTCGAGGCCATCCATCTTCGGCATGCGGATGTCCATCAGCACGATCTCGGGCTGGGAGTGGCGCGCGGCCTGGACCGCCTCCTCCCCATCCTTGGCCTCGGCGAGCACACGCAGGTCCTGCTCTGCTTCGAGGATCATGCGAAAGCCCGCCCGCACAAGCGCCTGGTCATCGGCGATCAGGATGCCGATGCTCACGCCGGGACCGTCGCTTGGGCCGCGGCAAGCGGCAGTCTGGCTTGCAAAGCGAACCCATAACCCTCCGTGGGCACGGAGCGCAGGCTGCCGTCGTACAGGGCGAGCCGCTCGGATATGCCGTGCAACTCCTGCTCGAAGTCGGGCATCGGGCCATCGCCGCGGACGTCTAGCTCGAGCCGCCCTGTGCCATAGCGCACGGTGACCGTCAGGTGGCTGCTGCGATGGTGGGCGGCATTGAGCAGCGCCGCCTCGACCACCCGATAGCCGACCAAGTCAAGGCCAGGCGTGAGGTCGATCCGCTCACCCTCGATGCACAGCTCGCAAGCAAGGCCAGCTTGGCGAAGCGAGTCGAGCAGGCTGGCGATCTGGTCGAGCCCGGGTTGAGGGGCAAGCGCGCGCTGGTCATCGTCCTTGCGCAGCATTCCAAGCAGGCGGCGCATGTCGGCAAGCGCCTCGCGACCGGTCCGCTCGACGATCAGGATCGAGTCGCGGGCCCGGGCGGGGTCGCTGCGCAGCAAGCGTCGCGCCCCGCCCGCCTGGATCACCATCGCGCTGACACTGTGGGCGATGATGTCCTGCAGCTCGCTGCCGATGCGCTCGCGCTCCTGAGCGATCGCGGCGAGCTCGTGGCGCTCGTGCTCCAGGGCGGCCTGCGCCGCCAGCTCACGAAAAGCGGCCGCACGGCGACCGCGCTCGCGGGCCACCCGCCCGACGAACCACGGAGCAGCAAACACCACGACGAGTGCGAACAGCTCCGAGCCGGCAGCACTCGAGGCGTTCGGTTCGGCGAGGAGGACGAAGCCACTGAATGTGGCAGCGCCGAGGGCAA
>DASTPN010000102.1:0-4308 GCA_035719985.1 Solirubrobacteraceae bacterium
TGAACGGCCCACCGGCGCGGCCTGTGTAGAGACCGTCGCGCGCCTCCAGGCGCGAGCCGATGCCGCCGTCGAGCACGAGCACGCGCGCGAGCAGATCGGCCATCTCCTGCAGGGCGGCCGTAACGATGTATACGGGGACGCCCTGCTCCTGGTGGTCGTAGGCACGCTGCAGCATCTGCGGGTAGACGCGCGGCAACACGCCGACGAGCACGCGCGGCATCAGCCGCTCCAGCTCACGCACCGGCACGCCGGCGATCATTTCCCCCACCCGCGTGCGCACGGCGTCGGCGCGCTCGTCGGTGGAGCCGCGCAGCCGGAAGCGGATGTTTTCGGCCGCATCGCGCGCAAGCCGGCGACGGCTGATCATGCCGCTCTCGAATGCAGCCCGCGCGAAATAGATCCCCGAGGACCCCGCCATCAGGGTCCGGTCGAGATCGAAGAACGCCGCAGCGCTACCGGGCGCGCGCAGACCTTCACCTACGAGGTCACCAACTTCGCGCCCCCTCGGGGCGGCGCCGGCGACCTCGCTCACGTCACACCTTCAAAATGATTGCGTCGCCCTGCCCGCCGCCGGAGCAGATCGCGGCGCAGCCGAGGCCGCCGCCGCGGCGGCGCAGCTCGTACACGAGTGTGCCGATGATGCGCGCGCCGGATGCGCCGATCGGGTGACCCAGGGCCACTGCGCCGCCGTTGACGTTTACCTTGTCCTCGTCGATGCCAAGGGCGCGGATCGAGTTCAGGGTGACCGAGGCGAACGCCTCGTTGATCTCCCACAGGTCGATGTCATCGGCTTTGAGCCCTGCCTTCTCGAGCGCCTTCTTGGCTGCCGAAGCGGGGGTGCGAGCGAGGTATGCGAATTCGTCGGCGCTCTGAGCGTGCGCGACGATCTCGGCCAGCGCCTCCTTGCCGTTGGCCTGCGCCCAGTCCTCGGAGGCGACGACCAGCGCGCCACCGGCATCGTTGACGCCGGGCGAGTTGCCGGCCGTGTGGCTCCCCTCCTTACTAACCAGACCCGGCAGCTTGGCCAACACCTCCAGCGAGGTGTCCCGGCGCGGAGCCTCGTCCACCTCGACGGTCGTGTCGCCCTTACGGCCTTTGATCGTGACCGAGACGATCTCATCGGGCAGACGGCCCTCGTCGGTCGCCTTGATCGCCAGTTCGTGCGAGCGCAGCGCCCAGCGATCGAGGTCGGCGCGGGTGAGCTCGAGCTCGTCTCCGACTTCGGTCGCCTCGACGAACATCTGCTTGCCCGAGAACGGGTTGGTGAGGCCGTCATGGACCATCGAGTCCAGCGCCTTGACGTCACCCATACGAAAACCGAAGCGGGCGTTCGGCAGCAAGTATGGAGCTTGGGACATCGACTCCATGCCGCCGGCGACTCCGACGTTCACATCGCCGGAGCGGATCGCCTGATCGAGCAAGACAGTCGCGCGCACGCCCGAGGCGCATACCTTGTTGATCGTCTCCGAGGAGACCTCCTTGGGGATGCCCGCCTTGATCTGCGCCTGGCGCGATGGGATCTGGCCCTGGCCGGCCTGAATCACCTGGCCCATGATCACGTGCTCGACCTGCTCGGGCTCAACCTTGGAGCGCTCGAGCGCTGCCGCGATTGCCGTAGCTCCCAGCTCGGTGGCGTCAAGCGTGGACAGGCTGCCTCCCATCTTGCCGATGGGCGTGCGCGCTGAACCGAGGATCACGGTCTTTGACATCGAGGCGAGTCTCCTGAGGTCGTGGTGGGGACGGCGGTGTGGGGGTCCAAATCCTAGCGGGGTAGATATTGTGCTCGGATCGTGGACGTCCTATTCAGCAGCGATCGGCCCGGCGCAAGCGACGCGGACACGATCGTGCTCGGAGTGTTCGAGGGTGAGCCGGCGCCGAGCGCCGCTCCAGGAGAGGTCGCTGCGCTGCTGGCAAGCGGCGAGGCCAAAACTGCGCCGAAGTCGCTGGCGCTCGCGCATGCTGAGGGCAAGCGCTGGCTACTCGTCGGCCTGGGCAAGCGCGATGCGTTGAGCGCTGAGACCGCGCGCATTGCGGCGGCGATCGCACGCGACCGGGCCAAGGAGCTCTCGGCCAAGCGACTGTGCTGGCAGACCCCCACCGGCGAGAGCGCGATCGCTGCGGCGATCGTGGAGGGAACGCTGCTGGCCGACTACAGCTTCGAGACCTATAAGTCAGGCAAGGACGACGACAAAGCAGCGAAGGGGCTCGCTGCTTTGATCGTCTGTGGCGAGGGCGAGCAATCCACAGCCGTCGAGCAAGCCAAGATCGTCACCGATGCCGTCAACGAAGCGCGCGACCTGCAGAACCGACCGGCCAACGACCTGACACCGACCGCGCTCGGCGAGCACGCCAAGGCGCTCGGGAGCGAAATCGAGAATCTGAGCGTCGAGGTCGAGGGGCGCGACGGGATCCTCAGGCGCTCGATGGGTGCATTTGCTGCCGTCGCTCAGGGCACGCAAGAGGAGCCCGCGCTGATCACGCTGCGCTACGAGCCGCCGAACGCGAGCGGACCTGTGCTCGGCATCGTCGGCAAGGCTGTCACCTTCGACAGCGGCGGCATCTCGCTGAAGCCCGGAGCGAAAATGGCCGAGATGAAGTTCGATATGTCCGGCGGCGCCGCGGCTGTCTCGGCAATCGCTGCGATTGCCCGGCTCGGACTGCCGCTGCGGATCGTCGGCGTTGTCGGCGCCACCGAGAATCTGCCCAGCGGCAACTCGGTCAAGCCCGGCGACATCGTCACCGCCTCCAACGGCAAGACGATCGAGGTCAACAACACCGACGCCGAGGGACGGCTGGTGCTGGCCGACTGCCTCTGCCACGCGATCTCGCTCGGGGCAGAGCGAGTCGTGGACCTGGCGACGCTCACCGGCGCGGTCATCATCGCGCTCGGATCGACCTATGCCGGCCTGATCGCAAACGACGACGAGCTGGCCGCCGAGGTCACCGAGGCCGGCGAGCGAAGCGGCGAGATCGTCTGGCGGCTGCCATTGCACGAGGAGTACCACGACCTGGTCAAAGGCAAATACGCCGACCTGGACAACGCCCCCGAAGGCCGCAAGGCCGGCACGATCACGGGCGCGACGTTCCTCTCCAACTTCGTCGGTGAGACCCCCTGGGCGCACCTGGACATCGCTGGCTCGGCCTGGGACCTTGGCCGCGCCTACGTCGGCAAGGGGGCCTCGGGCTATGGCGTGCGGCTGCTGGTCGAGTACGCACGCGCACGCTGCGCCTGATTCAAGTCGCGCAAGGGAGTGTTTCAAGTCTTGCTTGCATGTAGTTGCAAGTAGGTCCAATCCGGCTTGAAGGGGGCCTTTGCAGCCCCTGAATCTACTTGAAATAATTTCAAGTAGAATGTGCGAGTGACGATAACACTCGTTGAATCGGCGTTGACCTCGCCACCCGACCAAGCGGGTCGGCTTCTGGCGCAGCTCCCCGAGGATCAATGGTTCGAGCGTAAGTCGATCCGGATCGAGGCGCGCGATCTCGCCGACTCGCTGATCGGCATGGCTAACGCCGACGGCGGGATCGTCGTTGTCGGGCTGTGGGACGGCAAGGTAGAGGGGGTCGATCGATACCCGGCCAAGCTGAATGTTCTCATGCAGGCGAGCATCGATCGTTGCCTGCCTCCCGTGCGCGTCCATCAACGACTGATCGCGTGCACCGACGATCGCGAACTGGACGACCACCTACTCGTGATCGAGGTGCAGCCTTCGGAAACGGTCCACGCCAATGGGCGCGACATTGTCTACCTGCGCGTGGGCGACGCCAACCACCGATTGACGTTCCGCCAGCGCCAAGAGCTCCTGTACGACAAGGGGTACGCGAGCTACGAGGCTCAACCCCTGACCGCCACCGCTGCGGGCGATCTCGACATGCCACTGGTCGAGGAATACACGGCCACCGTGGGTGCGCCTGACCCCATGCGCCTGCTGCAGGCGAGGGAACTGGCGACGCCCAGCGCCCTCACGATCGCCGGCTGCCTCCTGTTCGCTCGCTATCCCCAAGGATTCCTACCTGAGACGTTCGTTCGGGTTCTCCGGTATCGGGGATCCGAGCGTGGTACGGGTGCGCGCCAGCAGTTGCTCGAGGACGTCCGTGTAGAGGGTCCGATCCCGCCTCTGCTGCGCAACGCGCAAGAAGCGATCGAGCGTCTGCAGCCGATCCGTCGCGCCCTCGTGACGGAGACGGGACGCTTCGGCGATGTGCCGCTCGTCCCCCAGGACGCCTGGCTGGAGGGCTTGGTAAACGCGGTGGTGCACCGCTCGTACAGCGTGGCGGGAGACCACATCCGAGTAGAGATATTCGACG
>DASTPN010000103.1:0-29814 GCA_035719985.1 Solirubrobacteraceae bacterium
CCCGGCGTCATCCAGACCGTGACCGCACGCGCGCAGGAACTGTTGTGCTCGCACCCGTGTTGTATTGGCGCGAGCCCAGGCGAGTGCACCCGCCTGCAACTCCTTGTAGGCGGAGTCATCCATTCCCTCTAGCGTGCCCAGCAGTTCTCCGACATCGCGGTAGATCACGCAGTTGCTCCTGTCAAGGCCGTGCGGTGCACAGCGCGCCGGCTTGCGTTCCAGGTCGCGGAAGCAGGGCACACAGCCGTTTGCGGCCTGCTCGTAATGGCGTAGACAATCCCAACCGGCGCGCTTGGTCGTGATGCCGAACTTCGAGCGTTGAAGGTCGGCGTAGTAGTCGCGCTCGTCGGCGAAGGCGTAGCTCGTTGGCGAGCCAAGGCGCTCGGCTACTTCGGGATCGACGACGTGACTGGCGATTAGACGGTCCTTCTCTGTTTGCTCGCGCACGATCTTCTCCTCGGGGAAAGAGAAGGCGATCTCGCGCATCCGCCGGATCGAGGGTAGTCGGGAGGCCAGCGGTGGCGGCAATGTCAGGAACGATCGAAACGTTCCAGTCCACGGCGATAGCTCCCGCTTGAAGTAAAGGCCGCGCTTGTGTGCGCGCGGCAGCGTCCACCACACGCGCTTGCGCCACCACAGTCCGGCGTACGGGTAGGGCTCGACCCTGTCGGCGCCGTCGAGCACCGCGATCGGAGTGCGGCCGGCCAGTTCGGGCGCCAGCTGCGCGAACGTTCCGAAGCTGCCCCAGATGTCAGCGAAGACGACCAGATCGAACTCGCCCTCCACAGCGCGGTGCAGCACACGCACACGGTCCACCGGCAGATCCTCCAGCAGGGCGTACATCGAGAAGCCGTGCCCGTAGAGCTCGCCGCGACGCTCGACTGGGTATGTGTCATAGGCGAACTCGCGCTTTGGAAAGTCGACGACTTCGGCGCCCAGCAGCGTGCGCAGGCCGTGGAACAGGCCGTCGGCGAGATAGTCCTCGTGGTTGGGGTTCAGGAACAGGATTCGTGGCACGCGCGCGAGGTCTTCTGATCTGGTGGGCGCAAGCGCCGCTTGTGCGAGGATCGCTAGCCTGTCGCGCTGTGCAGCGAGGACAGGCGCTACGCATCCTACGCCGTGCGCTGGAGCGTACGCGTGTGGAGATCGGCAACGCGGGTGCGACAGACCCGACTACGGGTGAGCTTTTCGGCGCGCTTACCGCCGAGGAGGCGATCGCCGCTGGGCGTGCCACGGTCGGCCGCTATAGCTACGGCTCCTTCCAGGTCAACGCCGGTCGCGGCGATCGGGCCCGCGTTCGTATCGGTTCCTTCTGCTCAATTGCCCGTGGTGTCGAATTCGTCGCTGGCGGCAACCACCGCCCCGATTGGATCTCGACCTATCCATTCCGGGTGATGTGGGATTTGCCCGGAGCGTTCACGGATGGACATCCCCGCCCAGAGCTCGATATAGAGGTTGGCAACGACGTCTGGATCGGCGCGCAGGCGCTGATCCTCCCAGGCGCGAAGATCGGCGATGGAGCAGTAGTCGCCGCCCGCGCCGTCGTCACGGGCGAGGTGCGCCCCTATGCGATCGTCGGCGGCGTGCCGGCGCGCGAGCTACGACGCCGCTTCGGCGACGAGCAGATCGAGGCTCTGCTCGAGCTGCGCTGGTGGGAGTGGCCTGAGGAGAAGCTGCGAGCGAGCGTAGATTTGCTGTGCTCGCCCGATATCGAGGGACTACTCGCACGCGGCGAGAGCTGAAGACGATGGCGATCGAGCTGGCCGTAGTGTGTAACTCGTTCGGCCTCGGCGGTACCGAGAAGGCTGCTGTCACCTATGCGCTTCACCACGACCGCGATCGTGTGCGCCCGCGTGCGATTGCTTTGAGTGAACCCGGTGTGCGTGCGCGTGAGCTGGAGGCTGGGGGGGTCGAGGTGTTCTGCGCGAAAGAGAACCTGGATATTCTTGCCGAACAGCTGGAGGGAGTGGATGTCGTGCACGTTCACCGTGCTGGTTTGCCTGAGCCGACAGTCCCGCTAGCGTGCCGCATGGCCGGCGTGAAGGCGCTAGTCGAGACCAACGTCTTCGGCTGGGTCGATACCAGTCGCGACGAGCAGCAATTCTCGGCGCGCCTGCTGATCAGCCAGATGTGCGCGATGCGCTACCGCGAGCGCGCCGGGCTTTCCCTGAATGAGTTTAACCGTCGCTGCCGCACGCTCTACTACCCCGTGGATGCCGAGAGATTGCGTGCTGGCGCTCTCTCACGTGATGAGGCGCACTCGCTGCTCGGGCTCGATTCGAGCCGGCCGACGGTCGTGCGCGTGGGGCGCGAAGACGATCGCAAGTGGGGCGACATCCTGGTTGCGATGACGCCCCATCTGCTGCGACTGGTTCCCGATGCGCAAGTCGTCTTCGTCGGCACGACGGCGTATCGGTGTTCGCAGCTACGGCGTCTGGGTGTGCTCGACCGCGTGTACTGTTTGCCCGCTACCAGCGATGAACGCCGGCTGGCCGCCTTCTACAGCGCCGCCGACGTGTTCGCGAGCGCGTCCTCGATCGGCGAGTCTTTCGGCCTGGCCATCGCTGAGGCGATGGCGCTTGGTGTCCCTGTCGTGACCAGCTCCACGCCGTGGACAGACAATGCCCAGGTGGAGGTCGTTGATAATGGTGTGAACGGCTGGGTGGCCAACCATCCGCGGGTGTTTGCCGAGGCTGTGGCGGATTTGCTCGGCGATCGCGTCCGCCGCGATGCGTTCGGAGCGGCCGCGGCTGAGAAGGTGGATGCAAAGTGGTATCCGGCGCGACTAACGCGGGAGCTCGAGCGCTTGTTTGAAGCTGTGCTCGCAGACGGCGAGCCGCCGCGTAACTGGACCCCCGGCTTGGCCGAGCAGGAGGCGTTCGAGCTCGGCTATCCCAACCGCGCAAGCGCCCAGTTCCGGTCTCTGTCTGCGCGCGAGTGGCACGAGGCGAAGTGGGCGGTTAGGCGCGAGCGGACTGGCTGGGCCTGGCGGGACCTGCGGGCGCATCCGCTACGCGGTGGGCGCATGCTCACGACACTTGCCATTGGACGCATCAGGAGACGGCAGCCGATAACGACTGCCGCAAGAACAACTTTGGACTGACGACGTCGTGGATAACTACGCCCAACTACAGAATCGTCTCTACGACAGTCTTTCTCGTAGTGCGCGCGCGCGTCGCGGTGCACTCTGGTTGCGTAACGTGACCACGCAGATGCTTGGGCATTGGCTTGCTCCCTCGATCGATCCAGATCGTAACGGCGAGTCGCTTCTGCAGCGAGAACTGGCCTTTAAGCTGCGGGTGGTCGTCGATGTCGGCGCGAATCGGGGTGAGTGGACAGCGGGCCTGCTCGACTATGCGCCCGCCATCGAGAGGGTTATTTGTTACGAGCCGGCTTTGTCGGCCCTTGGCCTGCTGCATGACAGGTTCACATCCGATGATCGAGTTGACATTGTTGAGGCCGCTGTCGCCGATACCACAGGTGAACGAGAGTTCTTTGAAGAGCCCGGAGGAGGTGAGACTTCGTCGTTGGTCGACTCGTGCGCAAACGCTTTTGCTCTTGCACGCGCAGTGCGACTCGTCACGATCGACGAGGAGCTGGAACGGCTTGCCTTGGCACAAGTCGACTTCTTGAAGATCGACGCGGAGGGGATGGATTTGCATGTGTTGCGCGGCGCAGAGGGTGCTCTGCGGAGCCACAGGATCGCGACCGTTCAGTTCGAGTATGGGGGAGCATGGGCTAAGGCCGGCAGCACTCTGACGGCCGCGTTCGACCTGTTGCGCAACTGTGGCTACGAGGTTAACGTCCTACTGCCAGACGGACTTTATGACTATGATCCGTCGCAAACAGGTGAGCTGTTCGTCTATTCGAACTTTGTAGCCTACCTACCCGAGGGTGCAGCGAACGCACTTCGGCGGTCGTCCGCGTCTGCATTGTGATCGACGGGTTCTTGGCGCAAGTCAAGGCTGAGCGGCGGCGATGTTAGGGGCAGGCCGATAGTACTGCCTGCAGCGTATCCCGAGCAAACCGCGCCCAGGAGAACTCGCTTGCCCGCGCAGGGCCGCGTAGTGAGAGTTCCGCCCGGCGGGTCTCATCGCGCAGCAACGCACCGAGCTCGCGGGCGATGGCGGCTATGTCTCGCGGGTCGGCGTAGGCAGCGGCGTCGCCGCCGACCTCGGGCATGGATGAGATGTCGGACGTGAGCACCGGTGCACCGGCCGACATCGCCTCTAGCACCGGCAAACCAAAGCCCTCTCCGAGCGATGGATAGCAAAAGACGGCACAGCGGCGATACAGCTCGGCAAGCGCAGCGTCTGAGACGTGGCCGAGCATCAGGCAACGGCTCCCTAGGGACTGCAGCGAGCGCAGGGTCTCGCCGGTCTTCCAGCCCAGCGCGCCGACGACCACGAGCGGGTGCTCTTGCTGGAGCTGGTTGTCCAGCGAGCTGTATGCCTCGATCAGACGTGGGAGGTTCTTGCGGGGCTCGAGTGTGCCCACCGCCAGCACGAAGCCGGCCGGCGGGAGCGCGGTGCGCTCGTCCCCGCCCAGCTCACTCGCGTCGGGCGGGGTCGCAGCCAGTGGCGCGATTGCGATGCGGCCGGCCGCCCGTGGGAAGCGCGCGATCAAGGCGTCGGCTGTCGCTTGGGTGGTGCAGAGCAGCAGCGGCGCCTTTCGCACGGCCGGTCCCAGCGTGAGCCGCTCGATGATGGTCGAGCGGCGGTTTGGGTGCATGGTGGGCTCGAAGGCGATCATGTCGTGCACGATCGGGACGGCTGGGGTTCGCATGAACAAGCCCGTCAGGTAGGAATTGCTTGAAAGGAAGACGTCGCATTCGCGGTTGGCCGCGCGCGCGGTCCGCATATGCCACCACGGGTCGCGTGCGTTGATCAGGTGCCAGGCGAAGCGCTCATCTGTTTGTAGCTCCAACCAAGGCTGGCGTGCATAGAGCAGATAGTGATGGGGGTCGTCGCGCTCGGCCAGCGCTCGCAGGAGCTCACGCACGAGACGCCCGCGCCCTGCCTGGACCTCGACGGCGGCGCGTGCGTCGATCCCGATAGTGACCACTGGTCTATCGTTCACCTCGGTGGCAGCCTTTCATATGCGGGTCTGCGAACTGGTCAACAGACCCCCGCTGCCCGACCAAATATGTACCGCCTCGAAGATACTAAGTCGTACCGCTCACCCGGTACAGAGGGCCCGATGCACGTTGGTCTGAACCTGGTATTCCTCGTGCCCGGCGAGACCGGCGGCATGGAGGTTGCGGCGCGTGAGCTGATCCCGGCGCTCATCGCCGCTGCGCCCGAGGGCACGAGCTTCACGGCGTTCGTCAATCGAGAGGCGGCGCTCGCAAAAGATGGCCCGTGGGGAGAGCTGCTGCCGGCCGTGACCGTGCCCGTGAACGCCCGCAACCGTGTCCAATGGGTTCGCGGTGAGCAGCTGCTGCTGCCGCGGTTGGCGGCTCGCCAAGGAGTCGACCTCCTGCATAGCCTCGCCAGCACGGCGCCAGCTCGTGGGCGCTTTCGCCGGGTCGTGACGGTCCACGACCTGATCTACGCCCGCTTCCCGGAGGCTCACGCTGGCATCCGCGACCTCGGGATGCGTCTGCTGGTGCCGCTGGCGACACGGCGATCGGATCGAGTGATCGTGGACTCCCAGAGCACCGGTGACGATCTGGTCGAGCTGTTGGGCACGCCCCGCGAGCGGATCGACGTCGTCCCGCTGGGGCTTGGCTCAGTGCGCCGCGGCGAGCCGGCGCCTGAGCGGACGGTGCGCGAGCGCTTCTCGCTCGGTGAGCGCCGGATCGCGCTGAGCCTCTCGGCCAAGCGCCCGCACAAGAACTTGGCGGCGCTGATCGATGCGCTCGCGTTGACTCCGGCTGAGCGGCGCCCGCTGTTGGTGCTGCCCGGTTACCCGACCGCACATGAGGCCGAGCTGCGTCAGCGCGCGGCGGCGGCGGGCTTGGCCGATGACCTGCGCTTTCTCGGCTGGGTACAGAGCGAGCTGATCGAGGGGCTGTGGAGCATCGCCGATGTGTTCGTCTACCCCTCGCTCTACGAGGGTTTCGGCCTGCCGGTGCTCGAGGCGATGGCGCGCGGCGTGCCGGTGGCGTGCTCGAACGCCTCCTCGCTGCCCGAGGTTGCCGGCGAGGCGGCGCTGCTGTTCGATCCAAACGATGTGAGCGCGATCGCCGCGGCGCTCCAGAGACTGCTCGATGATCCGGCCGAAGCGCAGCGACTGCGAGAGCGGGGCCTTGCCCAGGCACGGCTGTTTAGCTGGGAGCGCACCGCCCGAGCGACGCTCGAGGTCTACCGGCGCGCGCTCGACCGCGTCGCCCCATAGCCTTATCCGCCGATGCCCGTCCCTTTGTTTGACACCACGACCCCGCTCGCGCCGCTACGCGAGCAGATCCTGGAGCGGATCGCCGAGGTCGTAGACAGCTCGCGCTACATCCTCGGGCCCAACGTCGAGGCCTTCGAGCGCGAGTTCGCGGACTACTGCGGCGCATCTCACGCCGTGGGTGTCGCCAACGGCACCGAGGCGATCACGATCGCGCTGCGCGCGATGGGCGTCGGTCCGGGCGATGAGGTTGTTGTGCCCTCCTTCAGCTTTTACGCCTCGGCTGAGGCGATACCGCCGACCGGGGCCACACCAGTCTTCTGCGATGTGGATCCCGACACCTTCTGTGTCACCCCGGAGACGGTAAAGGCCGCGCTCACACCGCGCACGAAGGCGGTGATAGCCGTGCACCTGTTCGGCAACGTCGCGCCAGTGGCGGAGATCGAGGCGCTGGGCGTGCCCGTGCTTGAGGACGCCGCACAGGCGGCCGGCTCGCTGGATGGAGACGGTCGCCGTCCTGGCGCGCTGGGGACCGCCGCGACCTTCAGCTTCTTCCCGTCCAAGAACCTCGGCTGCTTTGGCGACGGTGGGGCGATCACGACCGGCGATGAGCAGGTTGCCGAACGCGTGCGCGTCTTGCGCTTCCATGGTTCCCACGACAAGGTCAGCTACGAGCAGGTCGGCTACAACTCGCGCCTGGACGAGCTACAGGCCGCGATCCTGCGCGTGCAGCTACCGCATCTGGAGAGTTGGGCAGACGGTCGTAGGGCCGCGGGCGAGCACTATCGGCAGGCCGGCTTGGGTGAGATGGTCACATTGCCTGCCCCCGCCCCTGGAGCAAATCCGGCCTGGCACCTGTATGTGATTCGCCACGAACGGATCGAGGCGGTCGAAGCTGCGCTCGCCGCGGCCGGTCATGGCTACAAGGCCTACTACCGCACACCGATCCATCGCCAGGCGGCGATGGTCAGTTATGCGCACGGAGTTTCGCTGCCGGTTACAGCCGAGCTCGCGCGTACTCATCTCGCAATCCCCCTCAGCCCTGTTCTGAGCGTCGAGCAGGCAGTCGCGGTGACGGACACGATCCGAACCGCTGTCGGTTCTCGATAGGCTCGCGCGCGCAAATGAGCGGCACCCGCAAAGCACTGATTACCGGCATCACCGGCCAGGACGGCTCCTACCTCGCCGAGCTGTTGCTCGAGCACGGCTACGACGTGCACGGCATGGTGCGGCGCGCCTCGACTGAGAAGTTCGACCGCATCGAGCATCTCCGCGATCGCGTCACGCTGCACCAGGGCGATCTGCTCGACCAACGCTCGTTGGTCGACGCGATGCGCGCTGCCAAACCGCAGGAGATCTACAACCTCGCCGCGATGTCGTTCGTGGCGGTGTCCTGGATTCAGCCGACGCTCACCGCCGAGTTCACCGGGACCGGCGTAACCCGGATGCTCGAGGCGATGCGCGAAGTGTGCCCCGAGGCCCGCTTCTACCAGGCCTCATCTAGCGAGATGTTCGGCAAGGTGCTGGAGGTCCCACAGACGGAGAAGACCCCTTTCTACCCCCGCTCTCCCTACGGCGTCGCCAAGGCCTACGGGCACTTCATCACTGTCAACTACCGCGAGAGCTACGACCTTCACGCGACCTCGGGGATACTTTTCAACCACGAGTCAGAGCGCCGCGGGCTCGAGTTCGTCACCCGCAAGATCACCTGGCACGCGGCGGCTATCAAGCTCGGCCGCGAGAAGGAGCTGCGCCTGGGCAACCTCGACGCCGAACGCGACTGGGGCTACGCCAAGGACTACGTCGAGGCGATGTGGCTGATGCTCCAGCGCGACGAGCCGGAGGACTACGTGATCGCCACCGGCGAGGCGCACTCGGTGCGCGAGTGCTGCCAGATCGCCTTCGACGAGGCCGGGCTCGGTGAGTTTGAGTCCTACGTGACGATCGATCCCGCGTTCGTGCGCCCGGCCGAGGTCGATCACCTGATCGGCTCGCCCGCCAAGGCCGAGCGCGATCTGGGCTGGAAGCCTGAGACGACTTTCGAGGAGCTGATCCGGCTGATGACGCGCGCCGACCTCGAACTGCTGCAAGGCAGCTAACGCCGCGAGGCGTCCAGTTCTCTCTGCAGCCCCTCGAGCACGCGCACGACACGCAACCCGCTCTCGCCGTCTGAGAGCGGAGGAGTGCCCTCGCGGATGCACCGCACGAAGTGCTCGCACTCCAAGCGCAGCGGCTCGGAGTTGGGCACGCGCGGCGAACGGATCTCGCCTGCGCGGGTGATGTACTCGCCGTAGCTGTCGGCCTTCTCGTCAAAGCCCTTGTCGTAGATCGTGAGCTTGCGCTCGAGCTCCATGTCATCGAAAGTCGCCATCCGCTTGGAGCCGACAACCGTAAAGCGCCGTTCCTTGTGCGGGTCAAGCCAGCTCAGGTGCAGGTGAGCCGCCAGGCCCGAGGGGAAGCGCAGGAAGCCGAACACGACGTCCTCCACGCCCTCGCGCATGTAGCACTCGCCGCGCGCTGAGAGCTCGCTTGGCTCCTCGCCGGCCAGGGCAAGCACGACCGAGACGTCATGCGCGCCAAGGCTCCACAGAGCGTTCTCGTCAGAGCGCAGCTGGCCGAGGTTCAGGCGATTGCCGTAGATGTACAAAGGCCGGCCCAGCTCGCCTGAGTCGAGCGTCTGCTTGAGCAGGCGCACGCCGGGGTGGTACTCGAGCAGATGCCCGACCATCAGGATGCGATCTGTCGCGCGGGCAGCCTCGACGACAGCCTGCGCGTCGGCCGTGGACTGGGCTAGTGGCTTCTCCACGAAGCAGTGCTTGCCGGCTGCCAGTACGCGCTGTGCCAGCTCAGCGTGGGTGCGCACCGGCGTGGCCAAGATGACAGCGTCGAGCTCCTGGTCTGCCAGCAGGTCGTCGAGATCGGCGGTGAAGCGAGTCGAGCGATGGACAGCTCCCAAGCGCTCACGCCGCTCCTCGCTGGCGTCGCAGCACCAGCTCAACTCGACGCCAGGCAGCGCCGCCATGTTGCGCGCGAGGTTGGGGCCCCAGTAGCCCAGGCCGACGACGCCTACTCGCACGATCGCTTCGCTCATCTCGCCGGGAGGCTAGCGAGCGCGGGCGTCGTAGCCGGCAAGGACCGTCTCGAGCGATGACTCAAGCGAGAGGTTGTGCGCCTGCTCGGCAAACCAGTCCGCGGTGCTCCGGCGCATGGCCATGCCCGCCTCGTACACCTGCGCGATCGCCTGCGCGATCGCCTCGGGGTCGGCGCTTGCGGCGATCACGCCGTTGACGCCCGGCTGCACCAGCTCGATCGCTGCGTTGTCTGGGGCCGCGACCACGACAGCTGGCGTTGCATGTGCGCAGGCCTCGATCACGACCATGCCATAGCCCTCGCGCTCGGAGGGCAGCAGCACGCACAGGGCCCGGCGCATGTCCTCGTCGACTAGCTCTGCGTCGGCAAAGCCGGGAGCAGAGATGAAACCGCCGCCGCCGTGCTCGGAGATCGCGGCGGCCAGCGCCGCTCGCTCTGGGCCGTCGCCGTAGAAGATCGCCTGCAGGTCAGGGATCTGGCGAGTTGCCGCCACAACCGCCGCAACCCCGACCGTAACGCGCTTCTCAGGGATCAGACGCCCCGCGAACACCACCAGTGGGTCTGCCCTGCGTGGGATCGCCGGCGTGGAGGACCCGGCGTACAGGCCGCGCAATAGCGTGACCTCGCCACGCAGGCCCTCCTCGCGCAGGCGCTCCGCGTGAAGCTCGGAGAAGCAGAACGCGTGCTGGGGGACGTGTGCGCACAAGCGCTGCACCAGTGCCCCCATGCGTCCGCCCAGGCCGCCGAGGTAGCCACGCCAGTATTCGCGGCTCCAGACCTCAAACCAGTCGGTGATGAGCCGGTAGCGCCCGAGCGGGCGTGCCGCCGCGGCCGCCAGCAGCGAGAAGTAGGGGAAGGCGCACGTGTGCACGGCGTCGTAGCGGCGTCCGTGGCGCAGCAGGTGCCAGAGCACGCCGGCCCCGAACACCAGCGGCGGCAGGATCCGTCGCCGACCGCCCGTGTAGAGCGCCATCCGTGGCCCGGCGCAGACCACGCGTATGCGCGGGTCGAGGTCCAGGCGCTCGCCGCGATCCCACTGCCGCAACGTCAGATAGGTCACCTCGTGCCCCTCGGCGACAAGCCGCTCGGCCAGGTTGCGATACCACCGCTCGGCGCCGCCGACGGTATAGGGGTAGAGACAGTCATAGATCAGGCAGATGCGCATCCTCGGGGAGACTGCCAGGTCGGGGCGATCGTCGCGAGTGCCTTGCGGGCTGCCTGTGGCCGAGGAGAAGCATTGCTGGGTTGACGACATGCATAGGCGAATGAAATCCCAACCAGATGGAACTTCCGACGGGTCCGGTAGGATGCGAGCCGAAGCGCTCCCAGTCTCTCGGGTCGTGGCTGCGCCACTTTTAGGCCTTTCGCGCGTTTAGATCAGCGCGGGACCCGACGCAGTTCGCAGATGGGACCGATCACGCGATGAGCACCGTACAGAAGACAAGGCCAATCGCCCCGGATGTCGCTGAGCGGCAGACCTCGACACTCGTGTCGGTTGTGATCCCTTGCCTAAACGAGGCCGAGAACATCGAGCTGTGCGTCGCCACGGCGCGCCAAGTGCTCGATGCCAACGGGCTCGACGGGGAGGTGCTGGTCGTCGATAATGCCTCCGAAGACGACTCGGCCGCGCTGGCCTCAGCCGCCGGCGCGCGCGTCATATCAGAGCCTCGGCGCGGCTACGGCAGTGCCTATCTGGCCGGCTTCGCGGCCGCGCGTGGGCGCTACATCGTGATGGCCGACGCCGACCTGACCTACGACTTCAACGAGATACCCCGTTTCATCAGCGAGCTGGAAGCGGGTGCGGAGTTGGTCATGGGCGACCGCATGGACAACATCCAACCTGGGGCGATGCCTTGGCTTCATCGCTACATCGGCAATCCGATCCTGACGGGGCTGCTCAATCTGTTCTTCAGCACCGGCGTCAAGGACGCCCACTGCGGCATGCGCGCCCTGCGCACAGAGGTGCTCCCGCGTCTCGATCTGCGCACCACGGGCATGGAGTTCGCCTCGGAGATGGTGATCCGAGCCTCCAAGCAGAAACTGAGGATCGCCGAGTTCCCGATTGAATACCACCCGCGTGGGGGGGAGTCCAAGCTCTCGAGCTTCCGCGACGGCTGGCGGCATCTTCGCTTTCTGCTCGTGCATTCGCCTACGCATCTGTTCATCGCGCCGGGCGCGATTCTCGCCGGTGTTGGTACGGTGATTGTCCTACTGGTGGGAGGGGGGCTTGACCTATTTGGACGTGCGTGGGGGATCCATGCGCTGATAGGTGGAGCGCTGCTGATGGTGGTGGGCACTCAGGTGCTTGCGCTCGGGCTGTGTGCGCATGCCTACGGCACCTACTTCATGGGTGAGCGCGACCCTTGGTTTGACCGTATGCGAGCCCGCTTTCGGCTTGAGCATGGGCTGTTGCTGGGAGGGGCGTTTGTGCTTGTGGGACTCGTGCTCGGAGGGGTGATTGTGGCCACCTGGATTTCCCACGGCTTCGGCTCTTTGGCCGATGAACATATGGCAGTAATCGCTGCCACTTTGCTGATCGTCGGCATTCAGATCTTCTTCTCCTCTTTTCTGTTGAGCATTCTCGGGCTGCGACGAAGCTGAGCGTGGGGTCGGCCACAGCGACGCAGTCCGGGCGAGACGTATTCGCAGGGCGGGCTGCGGTTCTTCCTGGGCGGGGACCACTGCTTGCGCTCCTCGGCGGTCTGTCGATACTTGCAGTCGGCGTTGGCCTGATCGCGGCGCATGTCACTGTCTTTGCGCTTGATGAGACACTGATCGAGCAGTCTGCGGTCCACTACACAAGCGGGCTGCCGCACACGCTCGTCCACGACCTCGACGCGCGGGCGACTAACCGCCTGTACCCGCTGCTGCTATCGATTCCATTGCGCCTGTTTGACGGCGTGCAGGCGTTGCGCGTCGACCATGTCCTCAGCGTGCTGCTATTCCTCAGCGCCGCTGTGCCCATCTTTCTGATGGCGCGCGTTCTGCTTCGTTCGAGTTGGCTCGCTGTGGCGGTGGCGCTGTTGAGCGTGGCGGTGCCGTGGTTGACTTTGACCTCGGCTCTGTTTACGGAGAACCTATCTTACCCCCTGTTCTGGTGGATGATCTTGGCGACAGCCGCCGCGATCTGGCAACCGGCCCCAGGGAGAGATCTGCTGGCTCTCGTGACGATCGGGCTGCTGATAGCTACGCGAGTGCAATTCGCCGCTGTCTTCATCGGCTATCTGCTGACGATACTCCTGAGCTGTTACCATTTTGCGAGCGCGCATCGTTTGCGACCGCTCTCACGCGTGCGCGCGGCGATTTTTGAAATTGCGCGCTGCTACCCACTCTCGATGCTGCTGCTGGTGGGCACGCTCGCGCTCCTACTGCACGAGAAGCTGTCGGGGCGTTGGCACGCGCACGTGGAAGCGCTATTGGGCGGCTACAGCAACGTCGTCATCCGCAACGGCCTGCCGGCAAACATGGGTCAGGGACTGTTGGTTGAGCTCATAGCGCTTGCGCTCGGTGTCGGACTGTTGCCGGCGATCGTGTCTATAGCCTGGTTTGTCAGGCGTATGGCGAATCCGCAGTTGGACCGGCGCTGGGTATATGTCGCAGCGCCGAGCGTTGTGATCGCCGTGTTCTTGGTCTTGACCGTCTACGCGCAAGGCGGATACCTGGGGAGCATGACTGAGGAGCGTTACTTCTTCTACGCGATCCCGGTGTTCTGGTTGGGCACCTTCGCTGCTTTGGAGGATAGAAGCGTGCGATCGAAGGATCTGCTGTTCGTGGCTGCCGGGTTGGCGCTCATTTACGCCACGATCCCGTTTCTATCCCCGCTGAGTCAGGAAACTGCTTTTCTCGATCCGGTTGAGTCGGTCGTTCCGCATGTGTTCACCCCTAAGTTCTCCGATATTGGTCTTACGGGGCTGACTATGCAAGACGCTCTTGGACTCCTCGCCCTGGCGGCAGGTGCCCTAACTGCGTGGCTATGGGCCCGACGGCACCCGATGCGTGCTTGGTGGACGGTAATCGTGGCTGTTGTGGCACAACTACTGCTCACCGGATACGCCTTCGCAGTCATCGACGGCAAGGTCTTAGGCATCCCCGGAAGGACCACCGGTTCGGTCCCGGCACTCGGCTGGATCGACGCGCACGCGGGCGCCGCGAATGTCATGTGGTTGAACAACGTCTCCACTGCCGCTCCACCGACCAATTTCGCTTCCTCGGTGGCCGATCAACTACGCACGGCCTTGTTCTGGAATTCGAGCATACGCAGCTGGATACAAGTTTCCGCTACCGGGCTACCGCCAGTCGAGGTGCCAATGGCGGCACTGCCAGGATCGGTATCGACGGTAGATGCCTCGACAGGACTACTGAGCTCTACTCGACCGGCCGCGCTGCGCACGAACGCGGTAGGCGCAAACGATTCGCCGTTCTTGCAACTCGAAGGAACGCAATTCGCGCATTCGCCCGACGGAGTCCTCGCGCTCACACGTGTGAAGTCTCCGCTGCGTGCCACTTGGATAGCGCAAGGGCTCCAGCCCGACGGCGGGCTACCGGTGAACACTCCTGTCCTGGTCACGGCCTTTGTGCCACGATCCCCCCGGCCAGCTCAAGCAAGCGCACTCAGGGTTACGTTCACCTTCGAACCGGCGCCTCCGCAACCAGGATCCACGGGCATCCAGAACGCACAGGTAGCCATAAATCTCGCTGGGGCCACCCGCCGCGGAGCGTTGGTTGTTGGCAGCCATGCAACAAACCTCACTTTGAGGGCGTGCCTTGCCGCCGGAAGAACGCACGCCCGCGGTGAAATCAAGACGATCGGCCTGCCAACCGCCTTGCCGATCAGTGTGAGGCTAGAGCGGGTAGACCTTTCGTGGGGCGCCTGCATCGCCCGACACTGAAGTCTTCAACGCGAGCGCTAACTCGAATACCTGCAGGATGCAGGACGCCTCCAGGATACGTCGTGCTGCCGTTGACACGGATCAGGAATTGGGCCATCGGTCCACCGGCACGGTGCTCTATCGGTAGTGAAACAGTGACTGTGCGTGACTGGCTCGCGACCAATGTGCCGTGTGTGAGTGCCCCCCGGGACGCTAGGACTGCGTATCGCCAATGCCCAGGGAAGGCGGGCGGCGCTGTCAGCGTAAACGTCGCGCAGCGTGCGCCGTGTTCGAGCGCGTCGCTGTAGACGAGTGCCTTGGCCGAACCGCCGGGAGCCATGAACCCTTCTTCGGAGGTGCCTTCTAGCAACCATTCGAGGTGGGCTGGCTGGCGCAACCGCTCGAGCTTGAGCAGCAGCGCCGGATCTGTTTCGGAGCGTTCGGCGTCGAAGCCAACGGATTCGACGGAGACGGCGGGAGCCAACAAATATTGCAGTGCCACAGCGTGACTGTCATCGGTCTCCACTGCCCTGAGGTTACCGCTGGGCGCTTCGGGGGTCAGCTTGACCAAAACGCCTCCGAGCGGCAATGGCGATAGGCCCAGAGTCGAGCCTATGAATGAGGTTGAGTCGATCGAGGTGTTCCAGAACTCCGCCGTCTCCCAGATCGGAGTGAAATTGCTCGAAAGGCCGAGTGAATTCGCAAACGCCGAGACATGCGCACCCGCCGGCACGTGGCGGTCGATCCACGATCTCCCAGCGGCATCGGTGCCTGCGCCGGCGCCCGTTACGTACTTGTGCAGTGCGTAATAGGTCTGCATCGAGCAGAGCGCGAGCACGCCTATCCCGAGTACAATCGCGGCCGGCCGTGCTGTGCGCGCGCGGCGTCCGGCGAGCATCCAGGCGAGCGCTACCGCGAACACTGCTACCTGCACGAGCCGCAGCGGGGACAGATGAACCAGCGGCAGTGAGATCGTGCTGGCGTGGCCGAGTAGCACACGTTGATAGAAGATCGCCGCCGGATAGGTGAAGAAGTCGTACAGGTTGGCGACCGGCGGCCAGCTGACGTTTTCAATCAGTAGGTCGATCGCGAGCGCACCTGCCAGTACGCTCAGCCCCGGTCGTGACGTTAGGGCCGCCGCGAACACAAGCGCGATCGGAACGGCTGCATAGGCCGTGTAGCGCTCGTCCGGTCCTGCCGGGATCAAGGACAACAACAGGCAAAGCAGGCCCAGTAGGCAGACCACGGCAAGCGCGTGGCGGGCGCCGTCGCGCGGGCGTATCAGTGTGATCATCAGCCACGGCAGCCCGATCGCGAGCGCGACCAGTCCGGTTCCGGCGACGCTGCGCGAAAGGAAATACTCGTAACGTTCGAGGAGTGGAACTATCGCCCCTATATGGGGGACTCCGTATTCGCCTGTCAGTGTGCTCAGTGCGCTGGGAAACAGATCCAGGCGGGCTGCCAGGTACACGGCGATTCCGGCGCCGGTAACGACGCTCACCAACCGATGCCCGCGCCACAGCCGCGATGGCAGCATTCGCGCTCGTGCCCTGACGGGGCTACCGGCCATCTCCCAGCGCAGCTCCTGCCAGAGCACAGCCAAGGGGAACATCGGCGCCAGCGCGATCATCGCGCTTCGCGAGAACATGGCTAGGACGATCGCCAGCATAGCCAGGGCTTCTCGCCGTAGCGACGGTCGCACGATCGCCGCCCATACGGCAAAGAGCGACCACGCGTAGGTGGGATAGGCGGCGCTCTCGGTCAGAAAGGAAGTGCTGACGACGGCCCACGGGACGATCGCCACGAGCAGCGATGCGAACAGGCTCGGCAAGCGACCGAGCCCTGCGCCTCGGGCCAGCAGGAACGTTGGGATCGAGGCGCTGGCAAACAGCAGGCACTGGAGGACGCGGTCGACCTCAAAGGCGCCGGGCCCGCGTAGCGCGAGGAATGGGATGGCGAGCAGGATCTGGTCCAGCCGTTGCAGCCCGCGTGAAAAGATCGCACTCTCAAACAGGACGTTGGGTTGCTCGATCAGCAGTCGCGCCTGATGTATGTACAGGCTCTCGTCGAGCTGGAAGGTCGCCACTCGCAGAGCGAAATGGGAGTAGACGATCGTCGCGACCGCGACGATCGTCCCGAGCAAGATGGCATCCAGTCGCCAGGAGGGTCGCGACCATGTGGCCGAGCCCGGCGCGGCATTGGCGCCGTGAGTACTCGTTGATATGGGCGTGGGCTGCGGCGGCATGACGGAGGGTCGCAAGGGCGCCACGTTACTGTGAGTGTGTGCTCACGTTCGCCACACGAGGGAGCTCACGGCGTGCTCGAGCTGGGACGCTGCCCCCCGCCAGGTTCGCGTGCTCATGAACGCACGCCCAGCCGTGGCCATCGCTTCCCGGCGCGTGGTGTCCTCGAGTAGCCCCTCGAGCGCCAAACAGGGCTCCAGCGCCCCTGGCTCGCTCAGCCACAGCGGGCCGTTGTGCCCAAAGCTCCTCACCATCGACTCACTGGCCAGATCCACACAAGCAAGCCCGCAAGCCATCATCTCAAGCCCGATCAACGATGGGTTCGTCAGCGAGTGCACCATCCCCACGGTCGCCCGCCGGTAGAGCGCGGCCAGATCCTCGGCCGCCAGCACACCCAAGTTCGTGTGGGCGAACGGCGCGTCGATCGGCCGGTCTTCCCCGAACAACGCGATCTCTACATTCGGCCGCCGTCGCGCCAGCTCTGTTAGGGCCATCAGGCCCAGCGGTACCGCGCGTCGGGGCGTAACTGCGCGTGCGTAAAAGGCGACCAGGTTCTCCCGCCGCGGCTCCTCGCAAGAGCGGTAGATCGCGTGATCGACCGCGAGGTCGAAATGCGACGCGCTTGCTCCGTAGCGCGTGCGCAGCAGCTCGGCCAGCCATTCGCTTGCAGCTATACAGTGCAAGCCCTGCCGGTAGGTCTGTTCGGAGAACAGCCGCTCGGCGGAGGCTGGGTAGAAGTCCGGCTCGTGATCCTGCACCAGGTACGCGCGTGCGGCTACGTCGGGGAGCAGCAAGGCACGAGCGACCGTTTGCCAGCCCGTGGCCAGGACCACATCCGTGCCGGCCCATTCGCCGAGATCGGTGTGCAACGGGCGGCCTTCCCAGGCGAAGAACTCAGCGAAGCTCTCGCGTGTAAGCAAAGCGTCCTCGCGAGCGTGACGGCCCTCGCAATCCTCCAGCCAAAGCGTTACGTCGTGGCCGAGCTCTCCCAGCTCGCGCATCAAGTTGACGATCGTCATGTGCCCGCCGCTGCCGCGGCGGAAGGAGGGCACGATCGTGGCGATCCGCAGCGGCGCATCGGCGGCCGGCTTATCACCGGACAGTGGCGCAGGGCCCGTGCGAGCCAGTTCTGCCAGCGCGGCTGGAAGCGCTGTGCCCACCGGTGCCGGCGACCCGCGGCCGAGCAGCTCACGCAGACGACCCGGCGCGCGCCGCATCGGACTCGTAGCCATCACGACAGCACCCGTCGCACCCTGCGGGTCAGCGGGCGCAGCGGGCGCGCGGCGAGACGCACGGCGCGGTAGCGGCGCAGGCGCAGCAGGGCTCGCACCGGTGCGCTGCGGCGGATCCGGGCCAGTCGGCGCTCGAAACGGTCGGCGCGACGGGCGAACTCGACGCGCTCGCGCAAATGCCCGTGGTAGATCTCGAGGCCTCCGCGCAAGTCGGCCAGCATCCGCGCATTCGATGCGGCCGCGGTCGGCTGGGGTTCGCGGCCGATCGTTTGCAGCGCCTCGGCCATCAGTTGGCTCGAGTGCTCCCAGTCTGGCCAGGCGCGAGCTGTCTGCAGCGCACCTACACGCAATTGGTGCAGTAGCTGGCGATCGCGGGCGAGCAGGTCGAGCTGGCGCGCCGTGCCACGCAGATCCTCCCAGTCGCACAGCAGGCCGTTGTAGCCGTGTTCGACGTACTCCTCGTGCCCGGTGACCGGCGTGACCACACAGGTCGCGCCGCCGTGAAAGCCCTCTAGCGGCGGGCCGAACATGCCCTCGACGCTCGACAGCTTCAGTACGACGTCGGTGCGTCCGTACAGCTCGGCCATCTCGCGGTGGCTGAGCGGGCCGACGATCTCATCCGCCGGCACTTCGCCGAGCGTCTTGCGATCGCCGCATACCACCGTCACGTGGCGCGGTTCGCTCATCGCCGCAGCCGCGGCGACGGCGTCGTGCACGTGCTTGAACCAGGATCCGGGCGATCCCTCGATCAGGATGCGCAAAGGCCCCTCTGTGGCAGGTTCGATCTGCGTCACCGGCACGAACACTTCCTTGTCGATCCCGTTGCGCACCAGATAACAGGGCGCATCCGGTCGCAGACCCGCCAGCGTCTGCTCGATCCAGCCTGCCTCGGTGATGAACGCCACCGGCAGGTCGAGCGTCAAGCCTGCGCCCAGACGCTCGGCTTGGTCCTCCAGGTAGAAGCGATCCTCAAGGCTCTGTAGGAAGTACGCGTAACGCTCGGCCTGCAGCTCGAACAGCGTGAACGTCGTCTCCCACCAAGTGGCGATCGCAACGTCGTAGCGCTCCTCGAGCGCCTGCTCGCGCGAGCGGATGTGCAGGTGGGGTAGATGCTCGTAGCCGTGCCAGCTCGGCCCCTCGTCTTCGCGCACGAGCACGAGCGTCACGTCCCACCCGTCGAGCTCGCTGAGCCTGCGGGCGTGCTGTAGCACAACGCCGACGCCGCCGGAGAGCTGCAGGTCGTTGACCAGGAAGGCGATCTTCATCGGGGGCGCCGCTATCGTACCGGTGCCGATGAGCATCCCCGCTGCCCCCAGCGTCGCGCCGAGTGCGACGCGACCCGGCTCGCGGCAGCTGCGCGTGGCCTTCGTCGGTGACGCGGCCCGCCTTGACGGCTGTACGCCGACGCTCCAGGAGAGCGGCCTGACCCCCTGTCGGATCGAGCTTGAGATGGGGATGGATTTGGCGTGCGTAGTGGCGGACGTGCGCTCTGCGCGCCCGGATGTGACGGTCGTCTTCGATCCAGCGTGTGTGCCGGCAGAGGTACTGCGCGAACTGCCTGGCACAACACTCGGCCTGCACCCACGCGCCGCTGTCGACGCGAATCTCCGCACGGTCGCGGGATCATTGGATCGGGTCGCCTCTTTCTTTCCCTCGCTGACTGGAGAGCGTGCCGGCGAGGCTACGATCTGGCGCGCGATCCCGCCGCCGGTCAGCGACGCCATCTACGCCGACGTGCGCCGCCCACGCACCGCCATGCACGCGATGACGATCGGACGCTCGACCGACCTGCGTGAGCGGGTGCTATTGAAGGCCAAGCATCACCACGACCTGCTGCAAGTCGTGCACGGTCTCAGTGGCGAGCCGCTGATCGAATTGCTGTGCGAATACGACATCGGCGTCTATGTCGCGCCCTGGCCGGGAGGCGCGTTTGGCGCCCAGATCGGCCTGCACCTGGCCGCCGGCCAACTGTTGCTGACCCATGCACCGACACCGGCGCACGGGCTGGAGCGCAACATCGACTATCTACACTTCGACTCTGCCGACGGCTTGGTGTGGACGCTTGATCGTCTGCAGCGCTTCCCGGAGATGTACCACCGTATCCGCGTGCGCGGCCGGCTAAAGGCCGAGAACTTCCGTGCCTCGCGCGTGTTCGCCCGCCTCGCGCACGATCTGCTCGCCGACGTGCAGGCGTTCGGCAGCCCGCGCTCCGCGGCCGGCTGACCTTAGGTTTAGGCCTACGGGAGCCCGCTTAGGTTTCGCCGACGCGGGCTGCCGGCGGCGGCGATGTCGGCCACCGCATCGCGGAGCAGTGTCGGGTACACGCGCGAGGCGCGGAAGTTCTCGGCCTGCTCGCGCCCGGCGTGCTGCACGTCGAGGAATGCGTCAGGGTCCTTGGCAAGGTGCTCGACCAGGTTTGTCAGCTGTGCGGCGGTCTCGAACTCCAGGTAGTCGCGCCCAGGCTCCAGGTCGTGTCGCGGGCTGAGCTGCTCTGAGATGACCAGATTGCCCGCGGCGAGCGCGATACAGACGCGGTTCTCAAAGGACGGGTATGGGTTGTTGTGCAAGTTCAGCTGCACGTCGGCGCGTCCCATGAACCGCATGAGCCGCTCGCCGAACAGGCCATGACCGATATGCACAATCGGATGCTTCTCCTTCACCGGGGCGAGTAGCTCTTCACGGTGCTTGGTGGGCCGCCCAACGAACAGCAGACGCGCCGGGTGCTCGCGCTTATGTACGTCCGCAAACAGCGAGTCGGACACCGGTATCGGCAGAGAGCGCCACACCGGCAGCACGCTCGCGGCAGTCTCGGCGATCAGCGGGTCAAAGGAGACGATCCGATCGAAGTTGCCGGCGTCAACTTCCTCCAGCCAACGCAGGCGCGCTTGAAGATCTGGGTGGTTGTCTTTACCGCTGCGAGGCAATGGCTCAGTCAGGTAGCCGATCGTATGCGCGCGCAGCGAATCAAATGCGCCCGCGGGAACGATCTCCGGGCGGAAGACCAGCACAACATCAGGGTCGAGCTCATGCAACTGAGCGATCAGCGGCTGGGGCGGCGCGGCGGAGCGGAAGTCGATGAACGCGGGCTCGACGCCGTCGGCGGCCGCCTGGAGCGAGCATTGAGCGAAGAAGACGCTCTGGCCAACGAAAGCGACGCGCACGGCGGTTAGAGCTGCTCGGCGACCTTGGGCGCGCGACGGTCGAACAGAACGAAGCCGCCGACCAGCGTTGCGATGCCGATCCCAACAGGTATCAGGACCAGCCAGCCGCCGCCGATTGCGCTGGCGGCCGTCGGATAGCTGTGGTCGATGAAAACGTGGCGCGCCTGCTCGAGGATGGCTGCGAACGGATTGGCCATCAGCACGTGAGAGAGGCTGACCTCGACACCGAACACGTTCAGTGGGGCAAGGCCAGCGATCGCGATGAAGATGCCCGATGCGTAGAAGGTCATCTGCAACACCACATCCCAAATCGGCCGCACGTCGCGATAGCTGACGTAGGACACGGACAGGATCATCGCCAGCCCGGCCGTGAACAGAGCAAGCATCAATGCCAGCAATGGCATCTCCAGCCAGCTCCAGTGCGGCGAGCCGCCGGCGGCCGAGAGGAAGATCAGTACCGGGATCAGGTTCAACGTCAGGTTCATCAGAGCGGTGATCACGATCGAGAGCGGCACGGCGATCCGTGGAAACTCGATCTTGCGCACGAGGTTCTCGCGGTTGACCAGCGAGCTGACCGCTCCGCCGCTTGCCTCGCTGAAGAACGTGAACAGCACGATCCCCAGCAGGAGCGCCGCGCCATAGTAGGGACGGTGGTTTTCGGCGGCCAGTTTGGACTTACTCAACACCAGGTAGATCACCCCGAACAGCAGCAGTGGACGCATCAACTGCCACAGGTAGCCGAGTGCCGAGCCAAAGAACGTCAACTTGAACTCGGTCTTGGCAAGCGCCCAGGTCAGATGCCACAGCCGCTTCGGGTCGGATCCCAGCGCCGAGGGTCCCTTGATCGGGCGCCCAAGCGATTGTGTGCTGACCCTGTCTTGCGCCACAACGCTCTCACGGGGTGGCGCCAGCGGCGCGCTCACAGCGTGAACTCCGCCGCGGTGCCGCTGCGAGCACGCCGCTCGATCGTCACATCAAACGGCAGCTCGAGTAGGGCCTCAGCGCCGTGGGTCCCTGTGACAACGATCGAATCCATTCGCTCCCGGCGGTCGATCCAAGCGCCGCCCTGGGTGTCTACAGCCGGAGTTGCGTGGTAGCGGTCAGGCGCCAGCACATTCTCGAAGAAGACGCGAAAGACGATCTCCTCGCCGGCGGCGAAGAGCCCGCTGTGAGAATCGCTCCACAGGCTCGAAGCCGAGAGTAGGTGGTCACGGTGGCTGTTGTGCAGGTTGACGCTAAACAGCGGGTCTTGCACATCGCGGTCAAAGCGCACGCGCACCGCTACCGCGCAGCGCCGCCCGGTCGCCAACAGCTCCGCGCGGGCGCCGTTCTCATTCTCGAACCAAAGCTCGAGAATCTCGGCCTCGCCTGTGCCCTCACGCACCGAGTCGTCTGTCTCCGATCCGGCGAGGGCCTCGATCGGCGCGCCGGTGGAGCCCAGCCGGCGCATGGACGTCGTCTTCCCTTCGTCGTCGGAGCCCTCGCGCTCGGTCTCGGCCGCCAACTGCTCGGCCTCCCGCGCCTCTTGGGAGAAGTTCAGCTCCAAATAGCGGTTGCCGACGTGCTCTGGGTCGCCGAGCTCCACTACTCGACCGTGCTCGAGCAGCAGTGCCCGGTCGCAAAAACGCTGCACGGCCGACATATCGTGCGTAACGAACAGCACGGTCGACCCGCTGCGTCGAATGCGCTCGAACTCCTCGAAGCACTTCTGCTGGAAAGCGGCGTCGCCGACCGCCAGCACCTCGTCGATCAGCAGGATCTCAGCGTCGACGTGGATCATCACCGAGAAGGCCAGCCGCACCAGCATCCCCGAGGAGTAGTTCTTGATCTTCAGGTCGACGAAGTCGCCGAGCTCGGCGAACTCGATAACGCTGTCAAAGCGCCGTCGCGCCTCGCGCGGTGAGAGTCCGAGCATCGTCGCGTTCAACATGGCGTTATCGCGCGCCGGTAGGTCGGGGTTGAAGCCGACCCCCAACTCGATGAACGTGGACATACGGCCGTTGACGTAGATCTCTCCGGCATCGACTCGGTAGATCCCAGCCAGGCACTTCAGCAGCGTCGACTTGCCCGAGCCGTTGCGCCCTACGATTCCGAAGAACTCGCCCGGCGGCACCGAGAAAGACACGCCGCGCAGCGCTTGCAGCAGGTCGGTGGGTGAGCGGCGAAACGGGTGCAGCGCCTTCTCCTTGAGCGTGCTGACCTGCTCGCGCGGGATCTCGAAGCGCTTGTGGACGCCGTCGACGACGACCGGCGGGGGCCCTGACTCGCTCATGGCGCTAAGGGTATCCGTGGCCGTGGCTGGAGCACTCCGCTCGGCGGTGTGCGAGCATCTCGCCGAATCATGAGCTTGGCTCTGCCCGGATCTACGGCGCGTACGGGTGAGCGGACGAGGCGGCGGCCCACCAGCTGAGGACTTGGCGATGCACGGTTGCACGATCACGAGCTCCTACTACCTCGCACATACCCGAGTGCTGGCGGAGTCCTTCCTGCAGCACCATCCCGGGGCGCGCTTCTCAGTGCTGCTGGTCGATGGTCCCGCTGCGCTCTCAGGGGATGAGCCGTTCGAGTCGCTCATGCCGGCCGATATCGGTATCGATCGTGACGAGTTCCAGCGGCGAGCGACGATGTACATCGCCCAGGGCCTTGCCACCTCGATGAAGCCCGACCTGCTGCGCACGCTGCTCGGTCGCGGAGAGGATCCACTGCTGTTCATCGACGCCGACGGCTACGTCTACAACGATCTCTCCCATCTAGCCGACCTGGCTCGCGAGCACTCGCTGGTGCTCTCACCGCACTCCAACGACCCATACCCGTTGTGGCAGCTCGACAGCCCCGAGCAGATCTTCATCCGTGCCGGAACGATCAACGCCGGATTGATGGCGGTGAGCGCCCAGGCGCAACCGTTCTTGAGCTGGTGGGCACAGCGCACCGCACGCCGTTGCGTGTTCGACCCGGCCCGCGGACTGTTCCTCGAGCAGACGTGGCTGATGCTGGCACCGTCCCTGTTCGAGCATCACATTCTGAGCGAGCGCGGTTGCAACGTCGCCGGTTGGAACCTGCACACACGCGACGTCCAGTGGCAGAGCGACACGCCGACGATCGACGGCGTTCCTTTGCGTCATTTCCATTTCGCGATGAGCTACGACCCAGAGCATCCGGAGCGGCTGACGGCCTCAGAGCACGCTCGCTGGTGGCCGTCGCTGCAGGAACGTCCCGGCGCGGCACGGCTCTCTCGCGAGTACGCCGAACGCTTGATCGACTACGGCTATCGAGGGTTGCGCGAGTCCTCGCCGCCGTTTGACGCGATGCCCGACGGAGCCCCGATCGAACCATGGATGCGTGCCGCCTACCGAGAAGCGCTGATCGACGCCGAGCAAGCCGGCGAGCCCGAACCGCCCAACCCCTTTGCGCACGGACAGCAGCGTTTCGTCGACTGGGTGCAGTCCCACGCGGCGCAGCGGATGGCGGCTCACCGGGCCGGTGGCGAGCCTGCGCCCACCGGAGGCGTGGAAATCGATCGGACAGACACCACGGTGCTCGCCGACGATCCATTCAACGCACAGGAAATGGCCAAGGCGATGATGGATACCTCGAAGCTGCTCGTCCGCATCCGCGAGCTGGAGGGAATCCGCGACGAGTCGGTCGTGTGGGCCGAACGCGTAAGCGAGGATCTCGAGCAGGCAAAGGCCGCGATCGCGCAGCGTGACACGCTCATCGCCGAGCTCAAGAGCGCCCTGCAGGAGCGTCTCGATCAGCTCGATGAGATCTGGCGGTCGCCAAGCTGGCGCCTTACGCAGCCGCTACGCAGCGCCAAGGCTCTGATCACCCGCACGCGTTGAGCGGGACTACCAACCTTTGCACTGAGCGAGCGCCGCGCGAAAGACACGCTGGGCATGCCGCAATTCTGGCGGGCTCGCGGCGCTCCAGTGAGCGAGCAGCTCACGGCTACGTGCCACCTCGTTGATGAGGTCGATGTTCTCGCCCTCCTCGCAGGTCAGGTAGGCGCGGGAGACCAGCGCGGCGGTCGCTCCCAGTCGCGGATATTGGGCATAGATCAGCTCGGAGGGAATTGGCAGCTCGTGATCGCCGGCACGCCCGATCCCGCCGATCCCGAATCGCAGCCCCGCGGCGCGCACGCAATTGGACACCCGCTCGATCGGCTCGCAGTCGAGCACGGAGAAGCGATTGCCCATCCCCAGACTCAAGGCCAGATCGTTGATGCCGACGTGGATCTCGCGAACCCCCGGCACGCACACGATCCGCTCGATGTCATCGACCGCGGCAGAGGTCTCCAACAACAGCACCACCTCGGCCCGCCGGTCCACAAGCGCGATGAAGCGGGCAACCTGCTCGGCGTTCTCGAACATCGGCAGCATCACCACCTGCACGCCGAGCTCCAGCAGCCGCTCGAGTTCCTCCCCGCTCTGTGCCGAGAGTGGATTGACGCGCGCGAACAGCCGGGCGTGGACGATCGCAGCGCGCAGATCTACAAGCCGCTCGGCGCTGTGCGGCGATATCCAGGTGTCCAATCCGGCTTGGCGCTGTCGCTTGCCCGCGCGCTCGAGGTCGACCCCGATCCGGTCGATGCCGGCCGCGTCGGCGCGCGCGGCCAAATCGGGATCGTCGGTCCACAGTGTCAGCAGAAAGCCGCCGCGCTCGCTCCTTGGAGCAGCAACAGCGGCCTCGGCGGCGTAACGTTCAGAACCGGTAGGGGATCTCAGGCGTGTCAGGGAGCGCGCCTTGCTGGCCTAACTGACGTAGGTGTGCCCCGCGTCTTGCTCAGACGCAGACACGATGCCCTGCGACAGTCGCTCTGATCCGGTGATGATGAGACTCCCGCTGTCCAAGCGAGTCCTGGCCCCAGTAGCTCAGGGTGTGGCGGCCGCTGCGCAGCGCGATCCTCGCGGTACCCGACCTGCCATGCAGCCGCACGACCTTCCAAGTTCCCCCATCGATTCGGACGTGAAGCGCGCTCGGCGCAACGCTCGGATCGGAATCCACGGTCACTCGTACGAGAAGATCCCCGCTGGTGCGACAGCCCGGGAGAGCGCTCGAGGTCGGTGGCTTGGCGATGTCGGCGTTGACCAGCAGTGCAAAGTTCTGATGCACGCCGAGCACCGCGGCTCCGAAGTCGATCGGGGGCGGCGCGAAGACGCTGATGCTCTCTTCCTCGACGGCCATTGCGTCCAAGGCGCCGCCTTGGGAATTCACTCCTATGAAGTCGCCGGCACGAACCGGCAAGCGAGTCGCAAAGGAAAAGGTGCCTGCACCCGCGGGTAGCGGTGTGGATGCGCTCGTGCCCGCTCCGGCGAAGCGCCCGTTGTCCTTTGGTGCGAGTACCCGCAGCGAAAGTTTCTGCGTAGTTGAGTCGCTACCGGCCTCGATCCGCCAGCGCAAGATCGTACCCGCGATCGGAGCCCTGAACTGCGGCAGGTGTTCAGGAGAGGTCGTCGTGGCCAGCGTGCAGTGACGGCCACAGGAATAGGGCACGATGGCGGCGTTGGGAACGCCAAGCCCGTCTCCAAAGGTGACCGCCGAGTGGCCGGGGCTCGCGATGGCCAGGGACACCGCTATGGCCGCGAGCGAGACGGTCGCTGCTCTGAACACAGGGCGGATCCTATGTCATGACAGACTGCTGCGCGGTGATTCACGGCTGCACAGTTACGGCCCAGAACTTTCTCGCCCACGCACGCGTGCTGGGCGAGTCGTTCTTGCGGCACAATCCTGGCGCGGCCTTCTCCGCCTTGGTCGTGGACGATCCGCCTGGAGCGCCGGAGCATCCGCAAGCGCCGTTCGAGCTGCTCGCGCCGTCTGACATCGGCATCGATCGCGAGGAGCTACATGCACGCGGAGCGATGTACAGCACGCAGGGCCTGGCCGGGTCGATGAAGCCCGACCTGCTGCTTGCGCTGCTTGCGCGCGGCGCCGACGCGGTGCTCTTGTTGGATGCCGACGGCCGGGTCTACTCTGAGCTGGATAATTTGGGGGAGCTCGCCAAGACGCATTTGGTAGTGCTCTCTCCGCACATCCTCGATCCCCATCCGCTTTGGGTCAACGACAGTCCAGAACAGATCATCATGCGAGCCGGTGTCATGAACGCCGGCCTTGTGGCGGTTGGCGCGGGTGCTGAGCCGTTCCTCGCCTGGTGGTCGCAGCGCACCAGGCGGCGATGTGTCTTTGACGAGCAATCGGCCCTGGCGCTCGGCCAGACCTGGCTAACGATGGCCGTTTCTCTGTTCGAGCATCACGTGTTGCGCGATCGCGGCTGCAACGTCGCGGGCTGGAACCTGCACGGACGCGATGTCGAGTGGGTCGACGAGGAGCCAATGATTGACGGAGGCCCGTTGCGTCATTTTCATTTCGCTGGCGGGTTTGACCCGCAGTGCCCGTCGGAGTTGACGTCGATGGTCGGTAACAGAATGTGGTGGGCGTCGTTGCGGGAGCGTCCGGGCGCGCAGCGACTGGCGCGGGACTATGCGCAGAGCTTGATCTCTCACGGTTATCGCGAACTTCGCGGCAGGCGCTCCTATTACGAGTTCGCGCCTGACGGCTCCCGTCTCGAGCCGTGGATGCGCTCTGCCTACCGTGGTGAGCTGATGCGCTCGGAACTGGGCGAATGCGCGCGGCCTCCGAATCCGTTTACCGATGGCGCGCAGCCGTTCTTTCAGTGGCTTCGTGAGACGGCCGCCGAGAGTGCCGGTCTGCTCGAATCTCAGGAAGGCCCGCGATCGGCAACCACCGGGCTGGGGAACTTTGATGAACGCGAGCTAGCTGACGCTCTGTTCGATCGTTCCGAGTTGCTCGGGCGTATAGGAGAGCTCGAGGCGATCCGAGACGAATCGATCGCATGGGCGCAGCGCGTATCGACTGAACTCGAGCAGGCTCGAGAGAGACTGATTAGCGCAGATGCGCGCGAGGACGAGCTGTCGCGTTTGCGCGCGACGATGCAGAGCGTGTGGGAGTCGCCGAGCTGGCGGCTAACAAGACCGCTTCGCGCCTTCAAGGAGCTCGTTAGGCGGCCCGGTGGTCAGGCAAACGGGTAGGAGCAGGCGTGAGGGGATAGCTGCGTGACATCAACTGCGAGCCATCGTGCGGATTCTCCTCAGCACTGAGAACTTCGACGCCTTCGCCGGGATGGAGACCTACTCTCTGGCCGTCGCCAGGGAGCTGATGCGTCTCGGTCATCAGGTGTGGATCTATACCCAACTGGACGGCGGGATCGCCAGACACGCTCGCGAGCACGGGATGCGCGTGGTTAGTCAGCGGGACCTGCCAGCAGACGTCGATGCGATCTTTGCCCAGGACGCCGCCACGTGCCACGAGATGGCGGCCCGCTACCCCCAGGTCGCGCGCGTGTTCGTCGTGCATTCGCGCGATCACGTGCTAAACGAGGTCCCGCAACTGCCGGGTGTGTGCGATGCCGTGGTCGTGATGAACGACCGGATCGGCAAGTGGGCGCATGCCCGGGCATGGCACGCCCCGATCACGAGGCTTCGCCAGCCGATCGAGATCTCGCGCTTTCGCGATCTGCCTGCGCCGCGACCGCGCCCAAGGCGGGCGCTCGTGACGAGCAACTACGTGGACGGCCCACGTGGAAGGCTGTTGAACGAGGCGTGCCGCCGGGCTGGTTACGGCGTGGACTGGATCGGCACCACTTCGCGTCCCAGCGCCTTCCCAGAGCACGCGATCGCTGCCGCCGACATCGTGATCGGCCTCGGTCGCAGCGCCCTGGAGGCGATGGCGGCGGGCCGCGCGGTCTATGTCTATGGCATCTTGGGCGCCGGCGGCTGGGTAACCACGCGCTCCTATGGTCAGCTCGAGGCCGACGGCTTTGCCGGTTTGACCGACGCTCGCCCCGGCACGGTTGAGCGGCTGGCCGCCGACCTGCGGCGCTGGCAGCCTGACATGGGGGAGGCCAACCGGGATCTGGCGTGCATAAATCACAGCGTTCGCACGCACGCGATCGAGTTGGTGGGACTGGTCAGACGGGCACGCGGAGAGCGTGGTGGCTCCGATGAGCAGTACGGCGGTCCTTCGGTGCCTCTGCCCGCCGAAGAGCTCGCTCGCCTGTTGCGGATCGAGTGGCAGCTCAACGCGCAGAACACGCGGACTAAGCTCGAAGCGGGTTTTCTGCGCCGCGAGCGTGACGCTTACAAGACGGACGCGCAGGACGCCGCCGCACGCGTTGCGCAGCTCGATCGCCAGTTGCGCAAAGCGCACCAGCGCGTAGCCACGCTAGACGAACACCTACTCGACGCACGCGCGCGCGTAGAGGATCTAGAGCCTACGGCGCACGAGCTCCAGCGTCGTGCCCATCGCCTCACGCGACGCCTGCTGGCGACGCTGGACGCTTTGCGCGCTCGTCTGGCTCGTCGCTGAGCAGCTCGCGTACCACCTCGCGATCGTAGAAGGGAACACAAGCGGCGTGTCGATCCCAGGCGATCGTGCTCAAAGGCCCACGCCCGAGAATGGCGACCACGTCTCCCGCTCGTGCCTGTGAGATAGCCAGAGCGATCGAGCTGCGCCGGTTCAGGGCGCTCTGCACTGTCGCGCCGTCCACTTCCCGCGCGCCGGCACGTAGGGCTTGGAGCGAGAGCAGCGGGGGCTCGCCGCGTAGTGACCAGGCGTCGAGGATCAGGTGATCGCAACCAGCGCGCGCTACGCGTCCGCATTCGCGACGGCTCGCGGGCGCCCCTACCGGCAGTCCGAGCACGACAATCAGCCGCCCTTGGCGGCCGCGGGCAAGCGTGCGCATTGTCGCCAGCACCGCGCGCACGCTGTCCGGCGAGTGGGCGAAGTCGACGAACAGCTCGAAGTCCTGGCCGGCGTCGATCCGCTCAAGCCTTCCCGGCGGCGCCGGCGTGGCAAGGATCGCCGGCAGGCT
>DASTPN010000104.1:0-19610 GCA_035719985.1 Solirubrobacteraceae bacterium
GAGACACGCGGCAGCAGCGCCTGGATGTATTCCTCGGCTGCAGACTCGGTCTTGTACATCTTCCAGTTCCCCGCCACCAGCGGAGTGCGCACCTCGGCGCTCATGCGACGCTGGCTCCGTCGAGCGCCTGCACACCCGGGAGCGTCCTGCCCTCGACCAGCTCCAGCGTCGCGCCGCCACCGGTCGAGAGATGATCGACGGCATCCTCTAGGCCAAAACGGGCAAGCGCAGCGGCGGAGTCTCCACCGCCGACGACGGTGACGCCATGAGCCTTGGCGACAGCCTGGGCGATCTCGCGAGTACCCGCCGCGAACGGATCGCACTCAAAGGCGCCCATCGGGCCATTCCAGAACACCGTTCCCGCCGCGGCAATCTCGCGCGAATAGCGCGCGACGGTGTCCGGGCCGATGTCAAGCCCCATCCAGCCATCGGGCACGTCAACGCCGTCGAACACGCGGTGCTCGGCATCCTCGGCCAAGCGCTCGCCGATCACAAGATCGCTTGGCAACAACAGCCGCGCCTGGCCGGCACCTTCGGCCTGCGCGATCAGACGGCGAGCGTGCGGTACCTCCTCCTGCTCGCACAGCGAAGCTCCGACCGTGTGACCCTGGGCGGACAGAAACGGGAAGCACATGGCGCCGCCGATGATCACGACATCGGCCAGGGCCAGGAAGCGATCGATCACCGCGATCTTGTCTGCCACCTTGGCGCCGCCGATAACCGCGACGAGTGGGCGCTCAGGGTTCTCGAGGATGCCCGTTAGCGTGCTCACCTCGCGTTCGAGCAGACGCCCGGCTGCACTCGGCAACAAACCGGCCACCAACGTTGTGCTGGCGTGCGCACGGTGAGCGGCGCCGAAGGCGTCGTTGACGTAGAAGTCGGCCAAGTCGGCGAGCTGGCGAGCCAGCTCGGGGTCCCCCGCCGTCTCACCCGGCTCGAAGCGGACGTTCTCGAGCACGAGGATCTCGCCGTCACCAAGCGCCTCCGCCAAGGCGCGTGAGCGCACTCCGACCACCTCGGGCGAGAGCGTCACCTTCGCGCCCGTCAGCTCGCGCAGACACCGCACGACGGGCGCCAGCGATAGATCCGCCTCAGGGCGACCCTCGGGGCGGCCAAGGTGCGAGACGAGGATCAAGCGCGCGCCGCGCGCACGCAGCTGTTCGATCGTCGGCAGCGCCTGCACAATCCGGGTGTCGTCGGCCACAGCCGGCTCGCCCCGATCGTCCTTACACAACGGCACGTTGAAGTCGACGCGCACCAGCACCCTTCTACCGTGCACATCTAGGTCGTCGATGCTCTTCACAGCACTCTCTGCACTAGGTCGACTACGCGGTTGGAGTAGCCCCACTCGTTGTCATACCAGGCGACCGCCTTGACCATCGTCCCGTCGATCACTGACGTCAGCTGCGAGTCGAGGATCGATGAAGACGAGGAGCCCACGATATCGGTGGAGACGATCGGGTCCTCGGTGTAGGCGAGCAGGCCCTTCATCGGACCGCTCTCCGATGCTGCCTTCAACGCCGCATTGACCTCCTCGACGCTCGTCTCGCGCTCGGCCTCGATCGTCAGGTCGACAACCGAGCCGGTGGGGACGGGGGCGCGGACGGCAAAACCGTGCAGCTTGCCCTGCAACTCCGGCACGACTAGCCCGATCGCCTTGGCGGCGCCCGTCGAGGCAGGGATCAGGTTGATGGCGGCGGCGCGGGCGCGGCGCAGGTCTTTGTGCGGCATGTCCTGCAAACGCTGGTCGGCGGTGTAGGCGTGGATCGTGGTCATCAGGCCGTGCTTGATGCCGACGGTGTCAAGCAGCACCTTCGCCACCGGCGCCAGACAGTTGGTCGTGCAGGAGGCGTTGGAGATGATCTGGTGAGAGTCACGGTCGTAGGCCGTCTCGAAGTTGACGCCAAGCACAACCGTCACGTCGGGGTCGGTCGCCGGGGCGGAGATGACGACCTTCTTGGCGCCGCCGGCCAGGTGCTTGGCGGCACTCTCGCGGTCTGTGAACAGACCCGTGGACTCGATCACGACGTCGACACCAAGGCCGCTCCAGTCAAGGGCGGCCGGATCGCGCTCGGCCAGCACCTTCAGCTCACGGCCGTCGACGAGGATCGTTTGCTCGTCGCGCATCCGCACCTCGCCCGGATAAGGGCCGAGGATCGAGTCGTACTTGAGCAGGTGCGCAAGCGTGCGGCAGTCGGTCAGATCGTTGGCGGCGACCCATTCGATCGCGCCTGAATCCTCCCTGGCCATCGCGGCGCGGAACACGTTACGGCCGATGCGACCGAATCCGTTTATCCCCACGCGTACGGGCATTCACAGCCTCCTAATGGAATGAAAATAACAATGCCGGGCCTCAGCCCGGCGATGGCGGAAGGCTATCAGCGCTCGCGCGAGCGCTTATCGATGTCGCGGTGCGCGACGGCCACCGTCAACTCGTCGCGCTCGCAGTAGCGCGCCCCCAGATGCTCGGCGATCGCCACCGAGCGGTGCCGGCCGCCGGTGCAGCCGATCGCGATCACCAGATGCGCCTTGCCCTCGGCGACGTACTCGGGCAATAGGAAGTCCAGCAGCGAGTGCAGCCGCTCGTAGAACTCCTCCAAGCGCCCGTCGCGGCCGATGTACTGGACCACCCGCTCGTCGTGGCCGGTCAACTCGCGCAAGTCCGGCTCGTAGTAAGGGTTGGGCAGGAAGCGCACGTCGAAGGCGAGGTCCTCCTCGCGCGGCGGGCCGTGCTTGAAGCCGAAGCTCATGAACGTCAACGCCAAGCGGCCGGCGCTCTGGCGCGGGAGCAGATCCTCGCCGATGCGCGCGCGCAGCATCGAGGCTGACAAACCCGTCGTGTCGATCACCAGGTCCGCACGCGAGCGCAACGGCTCGAGCAGCGCGCGCTCGGCGGCAACGCCCTCGGCGACCGAGCCGTGCAGGGCCAGCGGATGACGACGTCGCGTCTCCTTGTAGCGGGTGGAGAGCGTTTGCTCGGCGGCCTCTAGGAACAGCACATGGTGTGCAACGCCAAGCGCCTCCAGGTCGTCCACGACGGCAGTCAGCGCCTCGAAGTAGACGCCGCCGCGCACGTCAGAGACGACGGCGGCGCGCTCGACCTTTGAGCCCTCGTGCATGAACAACTCGACCAGTGAGCGGATCATCTCCGGCGGCAGGTTGTCGACGCAGAAGTAGCCGGCGTCCTCGAACACGTTCATCGCCGTGGACTTGCCGGCGCCAGAGAAACCCGTAATGACTACGAGGTCTTGCAGACGCGACGTGCTCGTCGGTCCTTTCTCCTCCTCACGGGGGGGCACAGGCCTGGTAGCGGCCATCCAGCCTGATTGTGCCTACCCGGACGGACGTGCGCGCCGCCGCCGTTTCACACCGCGCGGGGTACGTCTCTCCCGAGCTGGCCGCTATCCCGCTCGGTGTAGCGCTGCGTGGATGTCTCGCGCCGTCTTGGCAGGCAGCCCGGGGACCGCCTGCAGTTCATCTCGTGAGGCTGCGACGATCGCCTCTGGCGAGCCGAAGTGGGTGAGCAGCGCGCGCTTGCGCGACGGTCCGATCCCGGGCAGATCGTCGAGCAACGAGCCGGTCATCGCGCTGTCGCGGCGGCCACGGTGATGGGTGATTGCGAAGCGGTGAGCCTCGTCGCGTACCCGTTGCAGCAGCTGCAACTCCGGTGTGGAGTGATCGAGCACGAGCGGATCTGCGCGATCGGGGAAGAACACCTCCTCGATCCGCTTGGCCAGTGAGATGACGGCCACTCCCCGCTCGCGAAAGCCCTGCAGCGGGCCGAGCCCGGCCGCCAGATGGCCCTTGCCGCCGTCGATCACGACGAGGTTGGGCAGCGCGGCGAAACTGGCGTCGTAGGCCGGGTCGTGCGGGGAGATGTCGGCCTGGCGCTCCCACTGCGCGTAGCGCCGCGAGAGCACCTCGGCCATCGAGGCGAAGTCATCAGAGCCTTCGACCGTCTTGATCCGGAAGCGACGGTAGTCGGACTTCTTCGGCGCTCCGGCCTCGAAGACGACCATCGAGGCGACGGTGTGGGTGCCGCCGAGGTTGGAGATGTCAAAGCACTCGATCCGCACCGGCACGGTGTCCAGGCCGAGCGCGCTCTGCAGACCGTCGAGCGCCTCGGCGCGGCGTTGGTGGCGGCGCTCGTCGCGCAGGCGCTCACTCTCCAACGCCAAATGCGCGTTGCGAATCGCCAGGTCGAGGATGCGGCGCTTGTCCCCACGCTCGGCGGCGTGCAAGCGCACCGGCCCTCCCCGGCGCCGGGAGAGCGCTTCTGCCAGCACCTCGCTCTCGGACAGCTCACCCTGCACGACGATCAGAGCCGGAATCGAGGTCGCGCCGCCGTAGTACTGGAGCATGAACTCTTCGGCCACCTCCCCCACGTCGCGCTCGGCCTCATTTGAGAGGTAGAAGGAATGGCGGTCAGAGAGCACGCCGTCGCGCACCTGGAAGACCTGTGCGTTGGCCTCGCGGCCGCTGACCGCCACGGCCACGGCGTCCAAGGTGCCGATCGAATCGCGCGCGACGCGCTGGCGCTCCATCAGCGAGCGCACGGCCCGCAGACGATTGCGCTCGAGCGTCGCCTGCTCGTATTCCTGTGCCGCCGAGGCTGCCCGCATCCGCGCCTCGATGTCGCGCTCGATCGTCTTGAAGCGGCCAGAGAGAAAATCGATCACACCGTCGATGCCGTGCCGGTAGTCCTGCTTTGAGATGTAGCCGACACACGGGGCCTGGCAGCGCTTGATGTAGTAATCCAGACACGGGCTGCCGCTGCGACGGCCCGGCTCGGCGCCCGTGCAGGAGCGGTACATGAACACCTTCGCCAGCACCTCGAGCGTCGAGCGCACGCGCTTGGCGCTGGAGTACGGGCCGAAGTAGGCGCGGCCGGAGCGGTGGCGCTCGCGGGTGAAGTAGACGCGGGGGAAGTCCTCGTCCAGCGAGATCGCGATGAACGGATAGGACTTGTCGTCGCGCAGGCGGATGTTAAAGCGCGGGCGGTACTGCTTGATGAAGCTCTGCTCGGCCAGCAGCGCCTCCGCCTCGCTGCCGACTACGAGGCACTCGATCGCCTCCACGGCGGCCACCATCTCGGCGTGACCGGGTGAATTGGCTCCCCGCCCAACCCCCTGTGCCTTGCTGAAGTGCGAGGCGACACGCTTGCGGATCGACTTGGCCTTGCCGACGTAGATCACGCGGGCCTTGCCGTCTCGGAACAGGTAGACGCCGGGCTTGTCGGGCAAGCCGCGCCGCTGCTCGGCAAGCGAGGTCAATAGCTGCGCGAGTAGCGATACACAACCAGCAGCCCCCACACGCACAGACCGATCACGAGAAACCAGGCCAACTCGCCGGTGCCTGTTTCCCACATGCGTACGCGCGCGGCCAGCGCCACATAACCGGCTGCTAGCGAGCCATAGAGCAACGCTCGGTGACGGCTGCCGAGACCGTACAGGTCGACGCGCCGTTCGCGGTAAAGCCGGTAGCAGAGGTAGCCGGCGCCGGCCATGAACACGGCCCACAGTGCAGCGGCAAAGGCACTGGCCGCCTGTCCGCCGCCAGGGAGGAACTCGACCGCCGCTGCAATTGCGGCGATGATCGCCACGTTGCGAATCGTCTTCAGTCTGTCCACTGTCTCACCTCCGGCATCCCGACTCAGTCTAGAGGCCGAATTGGAGTGCAAACGACCGAGCTGAACTGACAACGATGACGTCCAGCGGTGTTTCCCACGTACAAATGCCCGCAACAAGCGGGGTAATCGGGATATTTCATGCAACCTTCGCACACATACATGGGTTTTTCGCTATACTGGGAATCGCCCATTCGGTCCTAACCCGACCGATACGAGGGTTGGTTGGCAGGCGCCGGGGTACTCGTCATTCAGGTCAGAGAGCCCCGGCGCCTGTTTTTTTGCGCGAAGCAGGGTGACGCGCAAGGCCGCACCGGAAAGGCGCCGGGGCCGCGATTTACACCTAGTCGATCAGAGCGCCGAGGCGCTCGTAAGCTGCCTCGACCGCTCGCTTGGCTGCCGTATGGCGCGCTTCTGACTTGGCCGCTTCGTACTTGGTCGCCCACGCCGACGGCTCGGCCAGCTCGCCCTCAATGACCTGCAACGCCGCCTCGGCCTCTTCGACCGCGCGCTCGGCCTTGCCCTGCTCGCGAGCGCGGTTCTTGGAGGGGGCGTCGGGCTTGCGCCGCTCGCGCCTGGGTGTAGCGACCAATGTGGCCGACTCCCCAGCCACGCGACCGTTACCAGTGGCGTCTGGGTCAGAGTCGGCGGCGCCGCCCTCAGGCGCGAACGGGCGCGGCGAGTCCTCGATACCCGCCGCACGGCGCTCTTCGCGGTGGCGGACATACTCCGGCCAACCACCGACGAAGCTGCGCAAACCGCGGTCCTCGATTGCGATCGTGCGAGTGCCAACGGCGTCGAGCAGGGCGCGATCGTGAGAGACGAGCAGCACCGCTCCCTCGAACGCGAGCAAGGCGTCCTCGAGCGCCTCACGGCTCTCGATGTCCAGATGGTTGGTGGGCTCGTCGAGGATCAGCACATTCGGAGGCTTCGGCGTGCCGTTCATCAGGATCGCCAGCGACAGCCTCCGCCGCTCGCCACCGGAGAGGCCTTCAAGCGGCTTGTCCGCATCCTCGCCGGAGAATAGGAAGCGTCCGAGCAGCGCCCGCGCCTTGTTCGGCGCCAGCTTGGTCGCGCGCTGCGCCGCCTCGGCGACACTCTGGCCCGGCGGCCCGCCCGCCCCGAGCTCCTCGGCGTGCTGGGAGAGGTAGCCGACGGTCACGTTGTGCCCGGTGCTGAGCCGGCCGGCGCCGAGTTCACGTCGGCCCGCGATCGTCTCGATCAGCGTCGTCTTGCCAGCCCCGTTCGGTCCCACCAGCGAGACATGCTCTCCGCGCTCCAGCCACAACTCCGCCCCTTCAAGCAGCACCAACGACACGGCGCCAACGGCCCCAGCAGCTTGTTCGACGGGCTTCGCACGTCCGTCGGCGGAGCGGCCTCTGGCCGCGAAGCCCTTCCCCTCTCCCCCAACCTCGATGCGCGCGTCGAGCAGCTCAAAGATCACCCTGCCCGAGCGCTCGGGCGCCTTGAAGGAGAACTCCAAGGTCGCCGACTCGCGCGGGTCACGCTCGATCCGCTCGATCTTGGCCAGTTGCTTGACGCGCGACTGTGCCTGGCGCGCCTTCGTGGCCTTGGCGCGAAAGCGCTCGACGAAGCGCTCCATCCGCGCGATCTCCGCCTGCTGCTTGTCGATCGCCTTGCCGAGCGCCATTTCCCGTGCGGCCTGCTCGCGCCGCCACGCGTGCCAGCTACCAGCAAAGAAGCGCGAGCGAGTGGGCGTCGGACCATAGAGCTCGAGCACGGCGGTGCCGACCGCCTCCAGGAACCAGCGATCGTGGGCTACCAACATCACCGCCGCGTCGAGGTCGGTGAGCGTCTGCTCGAGCCACTCCAGCGACTCGATGTCCAGATGGTTGGTGGGCTCGTCCAGCAGCAGCACCTCGGCGCCGGTGGCCAGCGCACGAGCCAGCGAAGCGCGTGTCAGCTGTCCGCCGGAGAAGGTGTCCAGGCCCCGGTCCAAGTCTGCCTCGGAGAAGCCCAGGCCACGCGTCATCACGGTGGCGCGGTCGCGCCACAGATACCCGCCGCGAGTCTCCAAGCGCGCCTGTGCACGGGCGTAGCGATCGAACAGCGCCTGGTCCTCCTCGCCGGCGGCCATCTTCGCCTCAAGCTCGGAGAGCTCGCGCTCGATCTGCAGCTCCTCGGCACAGCCGGAGAGGACGTAGTCGCGCAGGGTGGCGTCACGATCGCGCGGTGGGCGCTGGTCGTGCAGGGCGATGCGAGTGCCCTTGGCGACCGCCAGCTCGCCGCGATCGATCGCCTCCTCGCCGGCGATCATGCGCAGCAGCGTCGTCTTGCCGGCGCCGTTTCGCCCGGCGATCGTCAGCCGTTCGCCACGCTCGAGCTTGAAGGAGACGCCGCCGAGCAGGGGCTTGCCGGCGACGTCCTTGCGTAGGTCTGAGGCGGTGAGGAGTGCCACGGTCGAGATGGTAGGCTCCCGGCGTGCGCCGCCTGGCCCTCACACTTACGAGCACCGCGCTGTTGTTGCTGACGCTTGCGCCCAGCGCGCTGGCCTACAACGACGGGCGTGGCTTCTACGGGGCCACCAACGACAAGGTGGTCACCAACGCCGGCTTCATCCTGATTCTGTTCTTCCCGCTGTTTGTGCTGACGATGAGTTTGATTCAGTGGCGGCTGGACAAGCGCAAAAAGGAACGCAAAGCCGCTGAGAAAGCGCACGCTGGCGATATTCGCTGGCGCGGCGGCTGGTAGCGGCTCTCGCGCCGGGCGATGACCGCGGGCGCCCACGACGAGGCCGGAACGGCCGCCCAACCGCCGGTCCGCTACGAGCGCGACGCCGCCGCGGCGATCGTCACGATCGATCGACCCGAGCGACGCAACGCCGTCGACGGGCCAACGGCGGAAGCGCTGCACGCGGCGCTCGTGCGCTTTGAGGCAGAAGACGACGCGCGGGTGATGGTGCTCACCGGCGCCGGCGAGGCGGCCTTCTGCGCGGGCGCCGACCTGAAGGCGATCGAGACGCTCGGGCCGCGCCTGATGTCGCCTGAGGGCCCGATGGGCTTCACGCGGCTGACACCGTCCAAGCCGACGATCGCCGCCATTTCCGGCTACGCGCTGGCGGGCGGGTTGGAGTTGGCGCTGTGGTGCGATCTGCGCATCGCCAGTGAGAACTCCAAGCTCGGCTACCCCGAGCGGCGTTGGGGGGTGCCGCTGATCGATGGCGGCACACAACGGCTGCCGCGGATCGTCGGCCTGGGCCGTGCGCTCGACCTGATCTTGACCGGCCGCATCATCGACGCCGCCGAGGCACAGACGATGGGGCTGTTGACCGAGGTGGTCGCGGCGGGCGAGCACCTGCGCCGAGCGGTGGAGCTGGCCAACAATCTGGCTTGTTTCCCACAACCGACGATGCTCGCCGATCGCCGCGCCGCGATCGAGGGTTTGGGCATGAGCTTGACCGACGGACTACGGCTGGAGTCAGGAGCGGGGCCCGATACCTACCTCGACGCCGTCCAGGGAGCCGCTCGCTTCGCCGGCGGCGAGGGTCGCGGCGGGGCTGGCGCGGGCGCCTGAAAAGGCGTCGCCGGGCTATGCTCGGCTGATCCGATACCGGGAGATGACATGGCCTATTTCCTAACCGGCGCCACCGGCTTCATCGGTCGGCGTCTGGTCGAGCGACTACTCGAGCGCAAAGGCAAGATCCACGTGCTTGTGCGCGAAGACTCGATCGCCCGCCTGGACGAGCTGATCGACGGTTGGGGAGCGCTGTCGGAGTCGAGTGTCAGCCGTCGCATCAACCCGGTGATCGGCGACCTGCGCCAGCCGCTGCTAGGGCTCGACGACGAGCAGCTCGCCGCGCTTGAAGGAGGGGTCGAGCACTTCTTTCACCTGGCGGCCATCTATGACATGACGGCGTCGGTCGAGCTTGACATGGCGGTCAACGTCGGCGGCACCAACCACGCCATCGAACTGGCCACCGCGCTGCGCGCCGCCCACCTGCACCATGTCTCCTCGATTGCTGTCGCCGGCACCTACAAAGGCGTCTTCGGGGAGGATCAGTTCGACGAGGGACAGCACCTGCCCTCGCCCTACCACGCGACCAAGTTCGAGGCTGAGCGGATCGTACGCGACCAGTTGCACGTCCCCTGGCGCGTGTACCGACCAGGGATCGTAGTCGGCGATTCGCGCACCGGTGAGATGGACAAGATCGACGGGCCCTACTACTTCTTCAAGGCGATCCAGCGCGCGCGCCAGCTGATCCCACAGTGGCTGCCGCTCGTCGGTCTCGATCTCGGCAAGACCAACGTCGTGCCGGTCGACTGGGTGGCAGGGGCGCTGGACCACATCGCCCATCAGCCCGGTCTCGACGGCAAGGCCTTCCATCTCACCTACCCGCACTCACAGCGGGTGGACGCGGTCATGAACGACCTCGCCACCGCCGCGCACGCTCCCCGCTTCGCCGTCAGCGTCGACAAGCGTGTGCTCGGCCTCGTCCCGAGCGCTCCAATTTCGATGCTGTTGAAACTGCCGCCGCTGCGCCAGGCCCGCCGGCTGACCCTGCGTGAGCTCGGCATCCCCTCAGAGGTGCTCGAGCACGTCGACCTGGTGCCCTCCTTCGACACTGCCCAGGCCGCGCGCGCGCTGGCCGGCTCTCCCTACGAGCACGTGCCGGCGCTGCGCGAGTACGCCGTTCACCTGTGGGACTACTGGGAGCGCGAGATGGACCCCTCGATCAGCCGTGGGCGTACGCTCGCGCAGGCGATCGCCGGCAAGCGCGTCCTGATCACAGGCGCCTCCTCGGGCATCGGCAGAGCCGCCGCGATCAAGATCGCCGCCGCGGGCGCTGTGCCACTGCTGGTGGCGCGCAACGTCGAGAAGCTCGAGGACGTGCGCGCCGAGATCGTGGCGGCGGGCGGCCTTGCCTATGTGTACGCCGCCGACGTCTCGGACATGGACGAGATCGACCGCCTGGTCGAGCGCGTGGGAGATGATCACCGTCACGTCGACATGCTCGTCAACAACGCCGGGCGCTCGATCCGTCGCTCGATCGCACTCAGCTACGAGCGCTTTCACGACTTCGAACGCACGATGCAGATCAACTACTTCGGCGCGGTCAAGCTGATCATCGGCCTGCTGCCGCAAATGCGCGCCCGCGGCAACGGGCACATTGTGAACATCTCCTCGATCGGCGTGCAGACCAGCCCGCCGCGCTTCTCCGCCTACGTCGCCTCCAAGGCCGCCCTGGACGCATTCACCAAGGTCGCCTCTTCAGAGGTGATCGGCGACGGCGTCACCTTCACGACGATCCACATGCCGCTCGTGCGCACGCCGATGATTGCGCCGACCAAACTGTATGACGCCTTCCCCACGATCACGCCCGAGGAGGCGGCGGACATGATCTGCGAGGCGCTGCGCTCGCGTCCAAAGCACATGGGCACGCCGCTTGGCACGACCGGCGAAGTGCTCTCCGCGCTGGCCCCGGGCGCCGTGGACCGCATCCTTCACCTCGCCTACCGCGTGTTCCCGGATTCCGCCGCCGCTCGCGGCGAGGCGGAGGGAGCGGAGGAGCGTGCTTCTCTGGAGCAGCTGGCTATGGCCAACCTGATGCGCGGCGTTCATTGGTGAGCAGCGCGATCGAGGTCAGCGGCCTGCACAAGCGCTACGGCGACTTTGAGGCGGTGCGCGGGATCGACATCTCGGTCGCCACGGGCGAGGTGTTCGGGCTGCTCGGCCCAAACGGCGCCGGCAAGACGACCACGGTGGAGATTTTGGAGGGCTACCGCGCCCGCAGCGCCGGTGAGGTCTCGGTGCTCGGCCACGACCCGGCTCGGCGCGAGCTGGCCATGAGGCGACGGATCGGCATCGTGCTGCAGGCCGGTGGCATCTATGGCCACCTGACGCCGCGCGAGGCGCTGCGCCACTGGGCGGGTTTTTACGGGGCGCCGCGCCCGGTCGAGGAAGTACTCGGGCTGGTCGGGTTGAGCGAGCGAGCCGACGTGCGCGCGCGCAAGCTCTCCGGTGGTCAGCTGCGCCGGCTGGATTTCGCACTGGCCTTGATCGGCGATCCGGATTTGATCTTTCTCGACGAGCCGACGACGGGCTTTGACCCCGAGGCGCGGCGAGCCGCTTGGGAGACGATCCGCTCGCTGAAGGCGCTCGGCAAGACGATCCTGCTGACCACCCATTACCTGGACGAGGCCCAGGCGCTGGCCGATCGAGTGGCGATCGTCAAGGACGGCCGTATCCTCGCGATCGGCCCGCCACGAGAGCTCGGCGTTGGAGCGGCTCACTACCGAGTTGCCTATCGCGACAGCGCCGGGGAGCTAGTCGAGGTGCAGACCGACGATCCCACCCGCACACTGCACGAGCTGACGCAGGCCGCGCTTGCGCGCGGCGAGCAGTTGGAGGAGTTGAGCGTCGGTCGTCCGTCGCTGGAGGACGTGTACCTGGAGTTGACCGCGGATGCCTGACGCCGTCGCCCTGACCTGGCGTCAATACCGGCTGGAGCGGCGCATGTTCTGGCGCAACCCGAGCGCGGCATTCTTCAACTTCGCGCTACCGCTGCTGTTCCTGGTGGCCGGCGGCGCGATCCTCAGCGGACGCCAGCACGACCTCAACCTGCTGATCCCGGCGATCGCGGGGATGGCGGTGATGTCGACCACGTTTACGGCGCTGGCCTACAACATCGTCTTCCTGCGCGAGCGTGGGGTACTCAAGCGCATCCGCGGCACGCCGCTGCCGACCGGCGCCTACTTCGGCGGCGTGGCGGCCAATGCGGTCACCAACACGGCGATGCAGATCGCGATCATCACGATCGCTGGCAAGCTGTTCTTCGGGATCGGCTGGCCGCGGGACTGGGGCGAGCTGGTCGTGTTCGTCGTGGCCGGCGTCGTCTGCTTCGCGGCGCTCGGCGTCGCCTTCGCACACACGATCCCCAACTTCGAGTCGACCGCCGCCTACGTCAACGCCGTATTCCTGCCGGTCGTTTTCGTGTCCTTCTATGTCTTTGACGACCCAAAAGGCGCTCCGGCGTTCCTGCGCAACATCGCCGAAGCGCTGCCGCTGAAGCCGCTGATCGACGGCTTGTACGGCGCGATGGTGACCGGCACGAGCATCGCCGACAATGCCTCAGCCCTGGTCGTGATCCTGCTGTGGGGCCTCTTCGGCACGGTGCTGGCCGTGCGCGGATTCACCTGGGAGCAACGGCGCAGCTAGAGTGCCGAAGACGCCGAGCGACCGGAAGGGGCGGGACTGAAGCAGCTTGCCGAGGACGTCTACTTGCTGAAAGGCCGGCCGGCCAACGCCATCAACGTCTACCTGGTCGGCGACGTCCTGATCGACGCCGCCACCCGCCAGGCCGAAAAACGCATCTTCAAGCAACTGCAGGGACGCACGCTCTCCGCGCACGCGCTCACCCACGTGCACCCCGACCATCAGGGCTGCAGCCACGCCGTCTGCGAGCGCTTCGGCGTGCCGCTATGGGTCGGAGAGGCGGATGTCTCGGCTATGGAGGTGGCCGGAAAAGTGACCGGGGCCGACGCTCCGGCATGGTTCAAACGCACGCAGGAGCGCTTCTGGGTCGGACCGCCCCACCCTGTCGCTAAGGCGTTGAAAGAGGGTGACGAGATCGCCGGCTTCACCGTGCTGGACACCCCCGGTCACACACGCGGGCATGTGGCGCTGTGGCGCGAGCGCGATCGCGTGCTGATCCTCGGCGATGTTCTCAACAACATCAACCTGATGACGGGCCTCCCGGGCCTGCACGAGCCGCCGAAGATGTTTGCGGTGGACGCGGCGCAGAACCGTGCCTCAGCGCGCAGGATGGCGGCGCTACGGCCGGCGCTTGCCTGTTTCGGCCACGGTGCTCCGCTGCGCGACCCCGACAAGCTGGCCGCCTTCGTCGCCGGACTACCGGCCTGAGTCGGCAGCGACGGTCCGCGCGCGGCCGGTCGGCGCGGACGAATACGATCCCGCCGCGATGAGCGAGAGCACGATGAGCGAGAGCATCTTCCTCGCCGAGGGCGACTCTTTCGTGCCGACCGAGCACGCGCGCGGGCCGTGGGATCCACGCGCGCTACACGGCGGGGCGCCCGCCGCCCTGATCGCCGCCGCCTTCGAGCGGATGCAGCCGGGTGAGGAGCTGCCGATCGCACGGATGTCCTTCGAGTTCCTGCGGCCGATACCGATGGCGCCGCTGAGGCTATCGACGCAGATCACCCGTCCGGGCCGGCGCGTGCAGGCGCTCGCGGCTGAGATTGAGGCCGGCGGGGAGATCGTCTGCCGCGCCAGCGCACTTCGCATCCTGCCCGCGCCGAGCGAGCTGCCAGAGTCGGCGCTTGCCCAGGTACGCACCGCCACGTCAGCCCGCATCGCCGCGCCCGATGACGGCGACGCTGTCGTCTTCGCGCTCGATGACTCCGAGCGCCGGAGTTTTGCCGCCAGCGCGATCGAGATGCGCTTTCTCAGTGGCCACCCGCTGGTTGGCGAGCTGCCAGAGCTCGACACCGAATCGCGCCATGTGCCCACCGCTGCAGCGACCGTGTGGATGCGCCTGCGCCATCCTCTGTTGCCGGGCCAGCCGCCAAGCCCGATCGCGCGCGTTGCGGCGGCGGCCGACTTCGGCAACGGCGTGGCGGCGGCGGTACCGTTTGACCGCTACCTGTTCATTAACGCCGACCTGTCGATCACGCTCGATCGCTCACCGGTAGGCGAGTGGATTGCGCTCGAGGCCCGCACGCTGCTGCATCCGGGCGGGATCGCCTGGGCCGAGAGCAAGTTGCACGACGAACAGGGGCCGGTTGGCCTGGCGCGTCAGGCGCTGGTAGTGCAGCCGCGCTGAGCTAGTTCGACGGGGCGACGATCTGAAACTCGACCAGATCGTTGCCGGCTTCAAGCTCGGCAAGCTCGCCCTCGCGCTCTTGCAGATACGTGCGCAGTGCCTGCTCCAGGCCCTTGCCACGCCGGAAGCCCTCGAACATCTCGTGGATCGGCAGATCCGGATCGTCCAGTCGCGCAACGATCGCCTTGAGCTCCTCATAGCCCTGCTCGAAAGTGATCGGCTCCGCGGAGTGTTTGCGCTTGGGCGCCCCGCGCGCTGCGTGCACCTCCAGCGCGGCGTCGGCCTCGAACATGCTCGCCTGCGGTGGGTCGACCGCCTCGCTGACGACACTCTCGCTTACGGCTGCCTCGCTCATAGCGATCTCGCTCACAATCCTTCTCCTCGGTCGATCTCTTCGATTGTCGCGGCGGCGTTGCCGTCCGCGAAGTGCAGTTGCACTCGGTCGCTCGTGTGCAGATCGGCGACGCTTGTGAGCACCCGGCCACTGCCGTCGCCCACCATCGCCCAGCCGCGCCGGCGAAAGTCCTTGGCCTCGATCACAGCGCCCAGTCCCTGCACCCGCTCGGCCTGGCGCGCCAGTAGACGGGCGGCGGCCGGTCCCATCCGCTCACAATCGGCCTGCATCCCCTCGCGTCGGGCCGCTAGTCGCCGGCGCAGCTCGCGTAGCGCTTCGGCGGAGCGCCGGTCCAGCGCAGCGATCAAATCCAGGCGCTTGCGCGTCATACGCGAGCCGGAAGTAGCGAGCAGAGCCCCCAGCCGCTCGACGCTCTCGCGCGGCCGGTCGAGCACACGCGCAAGAGCGCTGCGGTTGCGGTCGAGCTCTCCGAGCAGATCTGCGGCCGAGTGGCGGATCGCAAGCTCTGCCGCCTTGGCGGGGACCGGAGCAAAGGCCGCGGCGACGTGATCGCAGTTGGGACGATCCTTGGTGTGGCCGATGCTTGTGATCACCGGCTTGGCGCAGGCAAAGATCGCGCGGCAGAGGCGCTCATCGTCGAAGGCCACCAGATCGGCGGTCGAACCGCCGCCACGGGCGATCACGATCACATCGACACCGGGCAGCGACTGCAAAGCGCCGAGCGCGTCGATCACCGAGCCGACCGCGTGCACGCCCTGCACCGAGGCCGAACAGAAGACGACATCCTGCGGCGGGAAGCGCTTGCGTAGCGCCTGGATCACATCCACATTGGCGTCGCCCCGGGCCGCGATCACTCCCACCCGGCGCGGAAAGGCGGGCAGCGGCTTGCGGCGATCGGGGTCACAAAGGCCGTCGGCCCGCAGTCGCTTCAGAGTCTCTGCGCGCCGACGCAGCAGCTCACCCTCGCCGGTCGGCTTCAGTCGATCGACGATCAGCTTGGTCGAGCCGCGCGGCGCGTAGAAGTCGACGCGCTCGAAATGGGCCTGTACGAGCTCTCCCTGTGCGGGCAGCGGCCGACAGCGCTCGGCCCGCCCCTTCCAGATGCAGGCGTCGAGGCTCGCCGACTCATCGGCGATCGTCAGATAGACGTGCCCAGAGCCGCGATGCAGGCTGATCTGAGTGACCTCGCCCTCGACCCAGCCATCGCCGAGCCCGCGCAGAGCCGAGCCAACGCGGGCGGCCAGCTGGGCGACGGACAGCGGTGCTGCGATCTCTGTCTCAGTGACCTGCTGCATGGCCCACAAACGCTAGAGGCCGTGGCGGCGCGAACTCTGCGCGCTTGCGCTCAGTCCGCGAGCCCGCCGGGAAACCGATCGGCAAGCGATGCGAGCACGTAATCGGGTGAAGCCTCGCGCAGTTGATGCACGTCGTAGGTCCCGCTGGCCACGCCGATGGAAACCGCTCCCGCTCCCTCGGCGGCGGCGATGTCGAGCGGGGTGTCACCGACCACGAATACCTCGTCGTGGTCCAGCCGCTCGCCGAGCAGGCGCTCGCCGCGCACGATCGCCGCGCGTGTGAGCTCGATGCGATCCTCCGAGTCAGAGCCGTAGCCACCGACCAAAAAGAAGCGGTTGAGCCGGCCGCGCCCGAGCTTTGCGTGAGCGACGGCTTCCAGGCCGCCGGTGGTCAACCCGAGCGCGACCCCGGCCTCGGTCAGGCGCTCGAGCAACTGTGGGACTCCGGCAAGCACGCGATAGCTGGGCGAGGAGGCGACATAGTCGGGAATCACCGCCTGGTAGCTGGCCATAAGCCGCGTCAGCTCCTCACCGCTGGGGGCTCGCCCCATCACCTCGGTAAACGTCCTGCGCCCGATCGCGGGGTCGGTCATACCGGCGGTCGAATGTTCGGCGATGTCGATCTTGCGCGAGAAGACCTGCTCGAAGGCCCAGGCCCAGCTGCGGGCGCCGGCGCCGCCGGTGTCAATCAATGTGCCGTCGATGTCGAATAGGACCAGCTTTGCGCGCGTCACGAATCTATTTTCGCCGTAAGCTCGGCGGCAGGCTTTTAGTTGCCTGTGCAAGCATCTGTTATGATTGCACAGGCAACTACTAGTCCTCCGTCGCTTCCTGGAGCGACGCAAAACACAAAGGAGAGAGACCGATGTCCGCCACCTCCACCGTCCCAGCAGCCGCGACCACCCCAGTTCCCACCGGTACCTGGAAGGTCGACCCTGTGCATTCGAGCGTCGAATTTCAGGTCAAGCATCTCGGCATCGCCACCGTCAAGGGTCAGTTCACCGAGTTCGAGGGCACGCTCCAGATCGGTGCAGACGGCGCGCGCGCGTCGGGCAGCGTCGAGGTCGCAAGCGTTGACACACGCGAGCCTCAGCGCGATGCGCACCTGCGCTCGGCCGACTTTTTCGAGGTCGAGAGCTTCCCGCGGATCGAGTTCGCCTCCACCGCGATTCGTCCACTCGATGGGGACGAGTTCGAGATCGACGCCGATCTGACGATCCACGGCGTCACCCAACCGGTGACGCTGAAGGCGGTATTCGAGGGCGCGGAGACCGACCCTCAGGGCAACGAGCGCGTCGGCGTCTCCGCCAGCGCTCAGATCAACCGCAGCCAGTTCGGGATGAAGTTCAACGCGGCGCTCGGTTCGGGCAACGTCGTCGTCAGCGACCGGGTGAAGATCCTGGTGGACGTCTCAGCCGTCAAGCAGTAGAACGGTTCCGAGGCGGCGGGACGCGTCAGGTCGCTATCTGCGCCCGCCCGGCTCAGCGGACGAAGACGCCATCCATCGCCGCGTCCACCGCGGCGATGGTCTCGGCGTCGAGCTTCAGTCCCGAGGCCGAGGCGTTGGCGCGCACCTGCTCGGGGCGGCTGGCCCCGACGATCGCCGACGCGACGTTCGGTTGACGCAGCACCCAGGCCAGCGCCAGCTGCGCCATGCTCATCCCCGCCTGCTCGGCGACAGGACGCAGACGCTGTACCGCTTCGAGAATCGGATCCTCCATCAGCCGGTCCATGAAACCGCTCATGCTCTCACTGCTCGCGCGCGAGTCTGCCGGGGGCTGCTCGCCCGGGCGGTACTTGCCGGTCAGCACACCCTGCCCAAGCGGGGACCAGACGATCTGGGAGATGTCCTCGCGTTCGCATAGCGGGATCACCTCGACCTCCGGCTTGCGCCACAGCATCGAATACTGCGGTTGGCTCGAGACCCAACGCTCAACGCCGGGCATGGACAGCGACTCTTCGATCTTTTGCACGGGCCACTCGCTGAAGCCGATGTGCCTGGCCTTGCCGGCCTTGACCACTTCGGTGAGCGCCTGCATCGTCTCTCCAAGCGGCGCGTCCTCGTCGTAGCGGTGGCACTGATAGAGGTCCACGTAGTCGGTTTGCAGCCGCGCAAGCGATGCGTCGATCTGCTTGTGGATCTGCTCGGCTGAGAGTCCCTTGTCGGTGTCAGACATTTGGAAGTACACCTTCGTGGCCAGCACATAGGAGGAGCGCTCATAGCCTGCGAGCGCCTCGCCAAGCACGGTCTCGGCCGCGCCGCGCCCGTACACATTGGCGGTGTCGATGAAGTTGATCCCCTCCTCGAACGCCGCCTTCACACAGGCTTGCGCCTGTTCGCGCTCAACGCCGCCGGAGTAGGTCAACCACGAGCCGAGGCTGATCTCGGAGACCTCGATGGAGCTGGAGCCGAGCTTGCGGTAGTTCACGGATGGGAGAGTACCCGCTCAGTGCACGCCCTACCGTCGTCGCCCCGAGGCGAAGCTCTGCACGGGCGGGGCCACCGCCCGCATGTTCGCGATCATCCGCACCGCCTCCTCCCGCGCGTCGTCCTGCTCAGCGTCGTTCTGCTCGGTGTCGTTCTGCTCAGAGTCGTTCTGCTCAGAGTCGTTCTGCTCGGTGTCGTTCTGCTCAGAGTCGTCTTCCTGCACCGTGGAGGGCCGGCGATCGGCACGCGGAAGGCGGCTGACGCTCGCGACACTCTCCCCGGCGAGCGGCGTGACCAGGAAGCGCTCCAGCGCCTGCAGCTCGCGCACGATCACGTTGACGACGCCGTCGCGGCGCTCCAGCCGCCCGCGCGCCAACAGCAGCGGCTCGGCGCGGGCCAGAGCGCGGTGGGACTCGTACACCGCCTTCGGCACGATCAGGTTGACGACGCCCCACTCGTCCTCGAAGAGCAGGAACATCATCCCCTTGGCCGTGCCCGGACGCTGGCGGGCGATCACCAGTCCGGCCACCGCGACGCTCGAGCCATGCGGCATCCGCGCCAGCTGGGCGCTGGTGGTGAGCGCGAACCTGTCGGCGCCGCTCGGGGGGCGCAAGCGCGGGCGCAGCGCCGCCATCGCGTGGTCGTGTGCGCTCACGCCACTGGTGGCGTAGTCGGCAAGCAGACGCTGCCAGCGGTCGAGCGGACGCAGCCGCGGAGTGTCGGAGAGCTCGATCGGCAGCGCCATCTGTACTCCCTCGCCGGCGACTTGTCCCGACGCGGCGACCCCCAGCTGCCACAGCGCCTCGCGGCGACTGCCGGCGATTTCGTCGCATGCCCCTGACCAGGCCAGTTGCTCGAGCGTGGCGCGACGCGTGGCCGTGCGCGCGACCAGATCGCCCAGGTCGGCAAACGGGCCGCCCCGTTCGCGCTCGGCTACCAGCTCGCGCACCTCCTCGGCGACCGTGCCCTTGATGTAGCCAAGCCCGAGTCGCACGCCGAGACGAGATCCCGGGGCCGCGTCTCCAATCCCGCGTCGCAAACCGACACGAGCCCTCGGGGGTGCTGTGTCTCGCACCGGGATGACACTCGTTGATGCAACACCCCCT
>DASTPN010000105.1:0-3612 GCA_035719985.1 Solirubrobacteraceae bacterium
TTGCCTTCGTGATGGGCTGTGCCGGTCTTGCCGTAGACGGGATGGGCAGCCTGGTTCCAGCCTGCCCAAACGTCCGCGGAGGTTCCGCCTGCTTCTGAGGCTGCCTCGTGGATGCCCTGCATCACAAGCGACAGGTCGCTCTCGTTGAGGTTCACTCGCCGCAGATGCGGGAAGGAGAGATCCTGTACGAGTGCACCGCTCGCATCGTCGATCTGCATTCCTAGGTGTGGGTGAGGCACCCAACCGTGCCCTTCGTGTGTGAAGGCGTTTGACAGCGTCGAATAGGCGACGGCCATCTGCAACGGGTCTGTCAACAGATCGCCCTGCCCGACTGCGAGCTGCATGTTGTAACCGACCGTCCAGGGTGCGCCGGGTTCGGCCAGCAGCCCGCATGTCGATAGGTGCTTTTCTCGCTTGCACTGAGTTTCTTCTCGATTGCGCTTGGCCAGCCATTGGCGGTCTGGCACGACGCCGGCGAATTCTTCGGGAAGGTCGATTTCCGAGGGGGTCCCGACACCCAGTTCGCGAGCCTTGTTCTGGATCACGTTGCCGTGACTGTTGGCACGCTCGCCCACTTCGAAGAAGTACGTGTCCGAAGAGACCTTAAGCGCTTCGACCAGCGCCATCGCTGGCAGCGCGGCGTGACCGGCGTTACAGAACGGCTCCGTGCCGACCGTGATGCAGGGCCCCGGCCCGAACACTTCGTTGGGCGTAATGACCCCTGCTTCCAGCGCCGCCATCGCGGTGATCGGCTTGAACGTCGAGCCGGTCGGATACTCACCGTTCACCGCCCGGTCGGTCAGCGCGCCGGCCCCGGCGATCAGAGCGCTGTACTGCTGCTCTGTGAGCGGTTTGGCGAACACGTTCGGGTTGAAGCTCGGGTAGGAGCCAATCGCCAGGATCTGCCCGCTGCGCGGTTCCATAGCCACGAACGCTCCCGCGTTTGCCGGCTTGCCGGCCGCCTGCGCTTCGGAGATCCCCTGGCGCAGCGCGCGTTCTGACTCCTGCTCGAGCCCGAGGTCGAGCGTCAAGCGCAAACTGTGCCCGGCGATCGGTTCGGTCGAAGGCAGTGCGGTCGGGATCGGTTCGCCGGCGGCGTTGACCTGCACGTTCTGCGCACCTGCTGTCCCACGCAGATAGCGGTCGTAGTAGTACTCGAGTCCCTGCTGACCGACGACCGTGCCCTGCGCGACGCCGCGGAAGGCTTTCAGCTTCAGATCTTCTTTTGAGAGCTGGCCGACGTGTCCGAGCACCTGGGCCGCCATTTCCCCGTACGGATAGGTGCGGATCGCGACCGGTTCCTGGCGCACCCCCGGAAACTCGTTGTGCCGCTCGGAGATGTAGGTGAGCGCGGCGCGACCCGCGTCTTCCTTGATCGTCACCGGCGCGTAGGGCAGCTTGGTGATGCCGGCGATCACGCGTTCGTCGATCAAGTGCGGGCTGAGCTTGATCACCGGCGCCAGTCGATCGAACAGATCACGGGTGCTTCGCGCCGAAGCGGGCAGTGGCGGAATCGCGACGACGCGAATGTGTGCGGCTAGATGACGCAGTTCATGCAGTCGCAGACGCTGTGCGTGGGTAATTGTGTAACGTCCGCTCAACTCGCTCTCAAACGCCTTGACCCGTTCGTGGGCTTCGATGTATTCGGCTTGGGCCTTGCCGAGTTCTTCCTGGTATTCAGCGGCCTGCTTACGCACCGCCAGCGGCAGCGCGCTCGGGATGACCTGTACCGCGTTGGTCGTCGAAGAGGTGACGATCGGGCGTCCCGAGCGATCGAGGATTTCCCCTCGCGGCGCCGGGATCGCCAACACGCGCTGGTCGTTGACCTTGGCTTGGTGGACATACTGTTCGCCAGTCAGCACCTGCAGGTACCAGAGTCGGAAGAAGATGATCGCGAACATCGCCAGGGCAAAGCCCCCGAGTATCGCCACCCGCAGACCGAGCTGAGGAGATATCTGCCCGCGCGGCTCGCTCGGCTTCAGCCGCTCGATCGTGCTCACCGACTGCGCTCCGAGGCTCGAGAGAGCGGGCTGAGCCCACCCGTCGTATAGGCGCGGCGACGACGACGACGCGGGTCCTCAGAGAGCCCACCGATCAAGCAGCGGCGCACAAGCGCCCACATCGGCAGCGCCAGCGCGGCGTCGATCAGCACGCCGATGACGATCTCGCGTAGCAACTCCAGGCTGACCGGCGCATCGACGCCGAGCAGGAACTCAAACAGCGAGTAGCCGACAGTTGCGCAGGCCGCGGCGGCGGTGCCCACCAGCAGCGGGGTGAGCGCTGCCTGGGGATCGCGCAGTTCGCGCAACCGTCCCGCGGCGTAGCCGATCAGAGTGAATACGAGCGATGTGATGCCGAGCGTCTGTACCAACGAAAGGTCGAGCAGCAATCCGACGGCAAACCCCGTGATCGCACCGACCATCGAGCCGCACAGCAATCCTGTGAACGCGACCAGCAGCGGCGAGAGGTCGACGCTGACGCCGAATATCGGCACCTCTGAGACGACGCCGATCTGTACGAACACGACCACGACCGAGAGCAACGCCACTCGCCAGAGCAGCGACCCCGGCAGCCAGGCCGCATTGACCTGAGTGGCCGAGCCGAGTGTGGAGCGAGTCGAGGTCGTGCTCATCCGCTCGCTTCGCCGGAGGCGAGAGGTCCCGATCCACTTTCTTCTTCGCCAGAGCCTTCGCTTGGCGCGAGGTTCGCGGCTGTGGCGGCGAGTGTCGCCGCCCGCGAGCCCGGCGGTGCGGTCAGCACCTGGACGGCGCCGAGATTACGTAGGTCGGCCAGCGGCGAGACGTTCACCGTCCGGTAGGCCGACTGTTCGCTTTCGGATGTGACGGTGCCGATCGGAATCCCTCGTGGGAATAGCGATTCGCCGCCGCTGACGACGGTGCCGGAGGTGACGACGTAGTCACCCTTGATGGCGCGCTTGTTGGAGGTCAGGAAGCGCATCCGCAGCCTCCCAGGTTCGCCGACCTGCGGTTGCAACATCCCCACCGTGCCGGTGGCGCTGATGCGCGCGCTGACTTCGACTTCGCTGTCGGTAATCAAGCTCACCACCGCGCCGTCGGAGACCACGCGCGTCACCTTGCCGATCAGCCCTTCGCTGTCGATCACAGGATCGTTAACGCGCACACCGGCGGAGGATCCTGCGTCGATGCCGATGGTCAGATACCAGACGTTTGGAGTCTGGGCGACAACATTTGCGCTAACGGGACGGTAGTCGGCGATGCTGAGAGTCTGATCGAGGTGGTAGAGGCGCAGCAGTTCTTGATAGCCGCGCTGGTCGAACTGGTGTTCTGTCAGCTGCCGGCGAGCGGTAGCGAGTTCTTGGCGCAGCTGCTTGTTCTGGCTCTTAGCTTTCAGCGTGCTGCCAAACCAGCCGAACATGTCGCGCACGGGCTTCAGCGCCTTGTTGGCGCCGTCCTGGATCGGCGAGACCACCGTCAGGAAGCCGTTCTGCAACGAGTGCAACCCGCCGTTTGAGGCCTCGCCGAAATAGGCGGTCAGCAATATCAGCGAGAGCGCGACGAGCAGTGCGAGCACCGCGCGCCTGCGCCGGACCGTCTTGTCATACACGGTGGTGACCTTCCGAAGTCTTCGCCT
>DASTPN010000106.1:0-7852 GCA_035719985.1 Solirubrobacteraceae bacterium
TCGAGAAGGCGATCGAGCTGTTGCGTCTCAAGCAGGGCAAGAAGATTCAAGATCTCGGCGAGCGCACCGCCAGCGAGGGGACGATCCAGTCCTATATCCACGCCGGCGCCAAGGTGGGGGTGCTGATCGAGGTCGACTGCAACACCGACTTCGTCGCCACCAACGAGGACTTCGTCGCCTTTGCCCGCGATGTCGCGATGCAGATCGCGGCCACTCCGACAGTCGCCTACGTCACGCGTGAGGACGTCCCGGTCGACGCGCGCGATGCCGAGGCGCGCATCTACGAGCAGGAGGCAGCTGAGAAGCCCGAGAATGTTCGTGCCAAGATCGTCGAGGGCAAGCTCGACGCTTGGTATCGCACGATCGTGCTGCTCGAGCAGGAGATGCACAACCCGAAGTTCGAGGGCAAGACCGTCCAGCAGTTGCGCGACGATCTCACCGTCAAGACGGGCGAGAACGTCGTGGTCAGGCGCTTCGTGCGCTTTGCGATAGGCCAGTAGCGCCCAACGGGTAGGCTCTGGCCTCGATGGGCGCCCCAGCCTTCAAACGAATCCTGCTCAAGCTCTCCGGCGAGGCGCTGATGGGCTCGCACGAGTACGGCACCGACCCCGAGCGGGTGACGGCGGTCGCGCGTCAGGTCTCATCTGTGCACGAGCAGGGCGTCGAGGTCGCGATCGTCGTTGGCGCCGGCAACATCTTCCGCGGAATGAAGGGCGTGGCCGACGGGATGGACCGCTCGACCGCCGACTACATGGGCATGTTGGCAACCGTGCTCAATGCCTTGCCACTACAGGACGCTCTGGAGAAGGCGGGCACCAATACCCGCGTGCAGTCCGCGCTTGGCATCTCCGAGGTGGCTGAGCCCTACATTCGCCGCCGCGCGATGCGCCACCTGGAGAAGGGCCGTGTTGTGATCTTCGCGGCCGGTACGGGCAATCCGTTCTTTACGACCGACACGGCGGCGGCACTCAGAGCCGCAGAGATCCACGCCGAGATCATCCTGATGGCCAAGAACGGCGTCGAGGGCGTCTACAGCGCCGATCCGGCGCTTGACGCAAGCGCTGAGTTCTTGCCGGCGATCACGCACATGGAGGCACTCGAGCGGCGCCTGCGCGTAATGGATTCAACGGCGCTTGCGCTGTGTATGGAGAACTCGATGCCGCTGAACGTCTTCAATATGGACGACGAGACGAACATCGCGCGGATAGTCGCGGGCGCGCGCGTCGGGACGCTGGTGAGCACGTGATGCGCAAGCCAAGCGGCGGGGCCGCACCGAGCACGCCCATCCATCCCCATCATCCACCCGTGAGGAGGGCCGAATGTCCGCTGAGATGATCGACGCGCTGCTCGACGATGCGCGTGAGCGGATGAACAAGTCGCTCGAGTCGACCAAGGGCGAGTTCACGACTGTGCGCACCGGCAGAGCAAGCCCGTCGCTGCTGGAGCGCGTCGTCGTCGACTACTACGGCGCGATGACGCCGCTGAACCAGTTGGCGACGGTATCTGCGCCCGAGGCGCGTCTGCTGACCGTCCAGCCCTACGACAAGTCTTCGATCAAGGCGATCGAGAAGGCGATCAACGAGTCCGACGTCGGCCTGAATCCTTCCAACGACGGCAACCTGATTCGCCTCGCGATCCCAGAGCTGACCGAAGAGCGCCGCCGCGATCTCGTCAAGGTCGTGCGCAACCTCGCCGAGGAGGGTCGCGTGGCGATTCGCAACGTGCGTCGCGACACGATGCAGCATTTGCGCGAGATGAAGGCGGAGGGAGACGCGGGCTCAGATGACGAGCACCGCGCCGAGGTGGAGTTGCAAAAGCTCACCGACGGTCGCATCGCCGATCTGGACGCCGTGCTGAAGGCCAAGGAGGAGGAGATCCTCGAGGTCTAGGCGTCAGATGGCCTCTGCGGATTCGATGGACGCTCAGCAGGCGCGATACGTCGCGATCATCACCGATGGCAACGGCCGCTGGGCGCGCGGCCAGGGTCTGCCCGTCAACGAGGGGCACGATGCCGGTGCGGACACCGTCAAGGCGCGTCTGCGCGACGCCGTCGAGTTGGGCATCCGTGAGCTGACCGTGTACTCGTTCTCGACCGAGAACTGGTCGCGCCCACCGGCAGAGGTGCAGGGCCTGATGGAGATGTTCGACCGGCGCATCGCTGGAGAGACCCCTGAATTGCACGCCGAGGGCGTGCGAATGCGCTTCATTGGCCGGCGCGAGGGTTTGGGCGAGGAGTTGGTACAGAGGATGCGCTGGGCCGAGGATTTGACCGATGCCAACAGCCGCATCACTTTGTTCGTGGCCTTCAATTACGGTGGTCGCGCCGAGATCCTCGACGCCGCCCGTCGCTTCGGGGGCGGCGAGGAGGAGGACTTTCGCAAGCTGCTCTACGCGCCAGAGATGCACGACCCTGACCTGATCATTCGTACCAGCGGCGAGCGTCGCCTCTCCAACTATCTGCTGTGGCAGTCGGCCTACTCCGAGTTGGTCTTCCGCGAGGAGATGTGGCCGGAGTTCTCGCGCGCGGCTCTAGAGGAGTCGCTGGCGGAGTTCGCCGAGCGCCGTCGCCGTTTCGGCGGCCGCTGATGGCGGCCGGTTCCTCTTCGCGGGAGGGCTTGGCCGCGCGCGCGGGCGGCTCTGACCTCTCCTCGCGCGTCCTGTTCGCCCTTCCGTTGATTGCGCTAGCGCTGTTCCTGGTGATCCGGGGTGGACTGGTGTTCGCGCTGGGGGTGTTCGTGCTCGGTTGCCTTTGCATGCACGAGCTCTACGGCATCTATGAGCGCGTGCACCCGGTGCGCCTGGCCGGTTTCCTGGCCTTGGCGGGCTTGCTCGCGGCGGCGCTTTACGGCGGCAAATCGCAGGTGTTGCTGGCCGCGATCGCTGTGCTGCCGGTGCTGTTCGCGCTGACGCTGCTTCAGCCACATCCGAGCGTCGCTGGATTGGCGCTGACGCTGCTTGGCATTTACTGGATCGGATTCGGTCTCGCGCATGCGGTGTTGTTGCGCGAACTGCCGCATGGCGAGGGCATCGTCATCGACGTGCTGGTTGGCACGTTCTTGGGTGATACCGGCGCCTATCTTGGTGGTCGGCTGTTCGGCAAACGCCCACTGGCACCGTCGATCTCGCCCAACAAGACGGTCGAGGGTTTGTTGATCGGGATGGCGTTCACGGTCGCGAGCGTGTGGTTCGCCGGCCGCTACCAGGACTGGCTGCCAGGTACGCATGCCTTGGTGCTCGGTCTTGGGGTGGCTGTGTTCGCTCCGATCGGGGACCTGTTCGAGTCGTTTGTCAAGCGTCAAGCGGGCGCCAAGGACACGGGTGCGTTGCTAGGCGCGCACGGGGGCATGCTCGACCGGCTCGATGCTGTGCTGTTCACGGCGGTGGTGGGCTATTACATCTGGCTTGCGTATGTCTAAGGATGACCAGGAGAACCTGCGCAGGGGCAAGCGTCTGCTGGTCTTGGGCTCGACCGGTTCAATCGGTACGCAGACGCTCGACGTGGTTTCGCGCGAGCCTGAGGATTTCGAGCTGGTTGGCTTGTCGGCCGAGCGCTCGTGGAAGGCGCTGGTAGAGCAGGCCCGCGCACACGGCGTTAGCCGCGTTGCGCTCGTTGACAGTGACGCCGCGGCCCAGGCGGCGCAAGCGTGGCCGGAGGGGGAAGTGCTGGCTGGCCCAGAGGGCTTGGTGCGGATGGTCGTCGAATCGGGCGCCGATCTGGTGCTCAACGCTCTGGTCGGCTCCGCCGGTTTGGGTCCGACCGTGGCGACGCTGGGTGAGGGCATTGACCTGGCGCTTGCCAACAAGGAGTCGTTGGTCGTCGGCGGCGAGCTGGTCGTCGCGCTGGCCGAAGCCACGGGTGCTCAGATCGTTCCCGTCGACTCCGAGCACACAGCGCTTCACCAGTTGTTGGCAGGCCAGCCGGCGGGCTCGGTGGAGCGCTTGACGATCACCGCCAGCGGCGGACCGTTCCGGGGGCGCACGCGTGCGCAACTGGGCGAGGTGAGCGTCGAGCAGGCATTGGCGCACCCGACCTGGGCGATGGGCGGAAAGATCACGATCGACTCCGCCACTCTGATGAACAAGGGCCTGGAGTTGATGGAGGCCCACCATCTGTTTGGGACGCCGTACGAGCGGATCGACGTGGTCGTACACCCCCAGTCTTTGATCCACGGCATCGTTCAGTTGGCTGACGGCGCGATGCTCGCGCACATCGGCCCCAAGGACATGCGCATCGCGATCTCCTATGCGCTGCACGGCGCCGAAAGTGTGGCTCTGCCGATCGAGCCGGTGGACCTGGCGGCGATTGGCGCACTCACGTTCGAGCCTGTGGATGTCGACGCGTTCCCGTGCCTGCGCCTGGCGCGCGAGGCGGCGGCCGCTGGCGGCACGGCGCCGTGCGTGCTGAACGCGGCTAACGAGGTGGCGGTGCATGCGTTCCTTGCGGGTCGACTGCCGTTCCTGGGGATCGCCGAGGTGATCGAACGCACGCTCGACGAGTTGGGTTCGGCGCCAGTGCGAGCGTTTGAGTCCCTGTATGAGGCGGATCGTGAGGCCAGGGTGCGCGCAGAGGAAGCGGTGGCTGCCACACTGAGTTGATGGACTGGCTGCTGACGATCCTCGGGATCATGCTCTTGATCGTTCTTCACGAGGCGGGTCACTTCGCCGTGGCGAAGGCGACCGGCATGCGTGTCGAGCGCTTCTCGCTGTTCTTCCCGCCCAAGCTTGCGGGAGTCAAACGTGGCGAGACCGAGTACATGATCGGGGCGATCCCAGCGGGCGGCTACGTGAAGATCACCGGGATGAACCCTGAAGAAGGGCGCGAGATGGACCTGCGCGTGGCCGTTCGCGCCTACTTCATGCAATTGCCGTGGAAGCGTGTTGTGACGATTCTGGCCGGTCCAGGGGTCAACTTGTTGATCGCGTTCCTGCTGTTTTGGGGCGTTCTGTTCGTCGGTAGCCTCGACGGAGCGGCCACGCTTGAAGGCGTCAACCCGGGCCTGCGCACGGTACAAACAAGCGGCACGACGACGGTCGCCGGCGTGCAGGCGGGTATGCCCGCCGCGTCGGCCTTGCGCAAGGGTGACGAGATCGTCGCGATCGACGGCCGCCGCGTGAACGAGCAGCAGGCCGTGCAAGCGATCGCCGTCCATCGCTGCGCCGGTACGCCGAGCGAGGGCTGTCGGGCGAGCACACCGGTCAAGGTGAGCGTGGATCGAGCCGGTCGGCGTTTGGATCTTGCAATCGTGCCGCGCTACGACGCTCAGGAACGACGAATGCTGCTCGGCTTCCTGTTTGCGCCGCCGCCCGTGCGCTCGTTCGGGCCGTTCGCGGCCGCCGGCGCCTCGATCAGCGAGATGTGGGCGATGACCACCAGCACTTTCACTGGTCTTGCCAAATCGTTGACCAGCTCCAAGCAGCGCAAACAGATCTCGAGCATCATCGGCATCGGCCAGGTCACAGAGCAGGCGGTCGCCGTCGGCCCGGGCCGCGCGCTGGTGGTGATCGGCTACGTCTCGCTCGTGTTGGCCATATTGAACCTGTTGCCGTTCCTGCCACTAGACGGCGGCCATGTCCTGTGGGCGGTGGCTGAGAAGGTGCGCGGCAAGAGGGTGTCACTGACGGCGATGTGGCGCTTCAGCTCAGTCGGGATCGTCCTGCTTATGTTCTTGGTGATCAGCGGCTTCAGTAACGACATCGGCCGCCTCGGCGGCTAGCGGGCCGTTAGGCGCTAGCGCGGGTGGCTGTATGCATACCCAGCTCTTGGTGAAGGGGCCCAGGCGCTCGGCGAGCGCCGGGCCGAACAGCGTCTCGAGCTCGCGGCGGGAGAGCAGCGAGATCTCCTCGGTGGAGTCGGCGGCGCCCAGACGCCAGTAGGCGCGTCGCAGTCGACGCGGCAGCCAGTGCACAAACGGCAATAGCGCGTGTGGCTCGATCGGGAAAGAGCGCGAGGGTGTCTGCACGAACCAGCCGCGCCCTACACGCCGCAGCTCGGCGGCGAAGCTGGCACGGTCGGCGGGCGCCACGTGCTCGATCACGCTCGAGCAGTAGACGAGGTCGAACTCGCCGTCCGCGAACGGGAGCCCGGCGGCTGCGTTCGCGCACACGAATGGCCCGGGGTAGCCCGGCTGCTCGTCGATGTCCGCACCGGTGATGTCGAGTGCGGGCTCGAGCGCGCGCAGGCCCAGTCGGCCGCAGCCGAGGTCGAGGATGCGCGCATCGGGCGCGAGCCCGGCGAGCGCGAAGAAGCGCTCGTGCCGGCGCCCGCGGGCGCGCGCGGCCAGCGGCGAGGCAAAGCGCGCGAACGGGTGTGGCGCGCTGGCGTAGACGTCTTGCCGCTCGCTCACGTCTGCCCGCGACTGTTGCGCTCGGGACTCGTCCGCGTGCGGAGGGGGATGCTCATCGTAGAATCAGCCTATGGCCTCAGAGCGTCAGATCCATGTGGGAGCTGTGCCGATCGGCGGCGGCGCGCCCGTGGCCGTCCAGACCATGACCAAGACGGAGACCGCCAATCTCCAGGCGACGATGGACCAGATCCGTCGCGTGGCCGACGCCGGCGCCGACATCGTCCGGGTCGCCGTCCCGCGCGAGCAGGACGTCGAGGCGCTGAAGACGATCGTGGTCGAGTCGCCGATCCCCGTGATCGCGGACATCCACTTCAACCACACGCTGGCGGTGAAGGCGATCGAGGCGGGCGCCCACTGCGTGCGCATCAACCCGGGCAACATCGGCGGCCCGGACAAGGTCGCCGAGGTGCTCGAGACCGCCAGGCGTCACAAGACGCCCGTCCGCGTCGGCGTCAACTCCGGCTCGCTGCCAAAGCACCTGCGCGACCTGGAGTTCACGAACCCGGTCGAGGCGCTCGTGCAGGCCGCCACGGAGTGGGTCGAGCTCATGCACCGGCTGGACTTCTACGACTTCAAGGTCTCGATGAAGTCGACCTCGGTCCCGAACACGATCGCCTCCAACCGCCTGCTGGCCGAGAAGATCGACCACCCGCTGCACCTGGGGGTCACGGAGGCCGGGACGAGGTGGACGGGCTCGCTGAAGAGCGCCGTCGGGCTCGGCACGCTGCTGGCCGACGGGATCGGCGACACGATCCGCATCTCGCTCTCCACCTTCCACGCGGAGGAGGAGGTCAAGGTCGCCTGGGAGATCCTCAAGGCGCTGAAGCTGCGCGACAAGGGCCCGGTGCTGATCGCGTGCCCGACCTGCGGGCGGCTCCAGTTCGACATGGACTCCGTCGTCGCCGAGGTCGAGCGCCGCCTCGAGGCCTACGAGGACCCGATCGAGGTCTCGATCCTCGGCTGCGCCGTCAACGGGATCGGCGAGGCGCGCCATGCCGACTTCGGCATCACCGGCGCCAAGGACGCGGGGATGATCTTCTCCAAGGGCGAGCCGCTCAAGAAGGTCGCCACCGACCAGCTCGTCGACGAGCTGTTCACCGAGATCGACAAGTACTACGCGGCCGGCAAGAAGGTCGTCGTCGACGACCGCCACGCCGCTGAGGCAGCCGCCTGGCTGGCCGAGAACGAGGACGCCGAGGCGATGACACCCGAGCGCCTCGCCGCGCTCGAGGCCCAGAAGGCGCGCGAGGAGGCGGACTTCCTCAAGCCGGCGATCGACGAAGACGCCTCGCCGGTGGCCGGGCGGCGGTTCAGCCGGGCGTAGGGGCGCGGCTGACTGGCGGGTCACGGCGGCGGTAGTCGGTACCGCTGACGTTCGAGCGCAACCGGGGCCGCGACGGGCCGTTCCAGCTTCAGTGCACAAGCGCCGCTACGGGATCTCTGTGTCGCTGGCGTTGCTTGTGGCGATCGCCTGCGCCGTCGCGGCGAGCGGCGGATCGCTCTCCGAA
>DASTPN010000107.1:0-4774 GCA_035719985.1 Solirubrobacteraceae bacterium
GTCGCCTTGGCAGCCGACTTGCCCGTCGAGCTCAAGCTCACGAAGCAAGCCTCCTTGTACTTGCCGTGACGCTTGCGCGGATGACATACGTAGGTGGCGGTCAGACCACGAGGCCCGCGTTCGCCCTTCGGCCCGACAGGCCCCTGTGAGCCCGTGGCACCGGTCGGGCCAACTGTCCCCTGCGCGCCGTCGGAGCCGACTTCGCCCCGCAGACCGGTCGAACCCGCGACGCCCGCGGAGCCGGTCACGCCTGTTTCTCCCTGCTGACCGGCGGGACCCGTCTGGCCTTGCGGGCCCGTTGCACCAGTGGCGCCCGTTTCGCCCTTGGGGCCTTGAGGGAGCACACCGCCCGTGCCGTTCAAGGCGATGATCGTCGGCCCGTCGCCCATGTTGCCGGCGATCTGCAGTGTGGCCGTTCGCGTGCCTGGGCCCTGTGGGGCGAAGCGCACGGTCAGCTTGCACGAAGCTTCAAAGGCAAGTGCGCTCAGGCAACTGGAGGACCCGATCAGGAAGTCCTCGGGATGATCGGTGGACAGCGCCGGTGTCGAGCCGGCGAACAGCTCTTCGGAGATCGTCAGCGGATTGCCACCTTCGTTGGTGAGCGTGATCGTCTCCGGCGCGCTTACGGTCGAAAGCGGCTGGGTTTCGGGAAAGACGACTTCGGTTGTGTCCGGGGTGGCTGTGGCAGCCGTCGCGTAGGAGATCGAGACAGAAGGCACGGTCGAGCGTGAAGCGAGGCCAAAGGAGGCCAACGTCGCTTCTTCGGTGACATAGCTCGATCCGCCGCCGCCGCCACCACCACCGATTTCATCCTCAGGACCGCCAAACGGGCAGGAACCTTCGCCGCCGCCGCCGCCCCAGTAGCCGCCGCCACCACCACCACCGCCGGTGTTGGGCGCGTTGAAGGCCTCGCCACCGAAGCCCCCTTCTCCGAGGATGCCTTCCATGCCTGACCAAGGGCCGGTCTCCATGCACCGCTCACCGCCGGCTCCACCACCGGTGAGGGTGCCGGCGGAACCGCCGGCGCTGGATGTAACGCCCTCGCCGCAATGACAACCGGCCTGTCCCTCGATACCTTCGCCACCCGGCGCACCGGCGTCGCCGCCGCGACCGCCGCCGCCTTCCTCGAAGGTACCGCCACCGCCGCCACCGCCGGCCGCGGCGAGCAGTCGCGATTCCAGCGAGCCTTCAGACGAGCTGGAGATGGTACGCACGTCCGAGGCACCGCCGCCGCTACCGCCGCCCTCACCACCGAAGGCGCCACCACCCGAACTGCCCGAGGCGACCTCCACGTACAGAGTCTCGCCAGGCGTGACCGGCAGCTGACCGACAACCAGGGCACCCGCCCCGCCGGGAGCGGGCGAGGCGAACAGTCCCTCGCCGATTCCCTGTTCGCCCGCGGCACCAATCGCGCGCACACGCACGCTCGTGACGCCTGCCGGTACCGTGAATGACTGCTCGGAGCCAGTCGAGGAGAACGATTCTGTGACCGTCAGCGAGCCGGCAGACGCGGGAGCCGCCGACAACGCCCCGGCAGCGAGCGCGGCGCAGATTGCGCCCGCGGATCCGCGCGAGAGAAGGCCAAGCCGTCCGGACGGTGCGAGCTGTGCTCGCCCGAGACGACCTCGTCGGCCGCGAGGCGATTGAGAGGGACCTGCTGCAAGTATCGGGCTCATCGAGATGCGTCTCCTGGATGTCGAGGGTCAGCGGGTAGGGAGCCGATGGCGCCCGCAACCTTCTCGGCCGTAGAGAGCACCCACTTGAGAGACGATTGGCGCCTGCCACAGCAACATCCGATAGGAGTGCCCCCGGCAGGATTCGAACCTGCGACCCTCGGATTAGAAGTCCGACGCTCTATCCAGCTGAGCTACGGGGGCCTGTCTCCATCTACGGTACGCCAACAGCGAGCGCCACCACCAACATCCAAGCGGCTTTCCAGCGCCGCCCCACCACAGCCGCCCAACCTCACACAGCCACACCGCCGCGATCCTTAAGCAATCTTGAGGCGAAGTGTGCAAAAGTTGCAGACGATGAGTTCCGTGAACGATCCTGAATCCGAGCTGACGCGCAAGCAGCGCCGCGAGCAGGCACGCGAGGAGCGGCGTGCGATTGAGGAAGCCAGCGCGGCGCAAGCCTCCCAGCGCAAGCGTCTGATCCAGTTGGGCGGCGTAGCCGCGGTCGTAATCGTGATCATCGCGATCATCGTGATCGCCACCGGCAGCGGCGGCTCCAAAACCGCACCGGCGCCGAAAAGCGCGGCGGCGACCGCCGCCTCGACAGCGGTCATCTCGATGCTGCAGGGGATCCCGGAGAGCGCCAACACGCTTGGCAATCCGAGCGCCCCTGTCACGCTCGTCTACTACGGGGACCTCGAGTGCCCGTTCTGCAAGCAGTTCACGCTCACGGCGCTGCCCAGCATCATCCAGAAAGACGTGCGCACTGGCAAGGCCAAGATCCAGTACCGCTCGCTGCAGACAGCCACGCGCGAAAAAGAAATCTTCCAGCTGCAGCAGACTGCCGCCCTGGCCGCCGGCAAGCAGAACCGCATGTGGTACTACGTCGAGCTCTTCTACCACGAGCAGGGAGAAGAGGACAGCGGCTATGTCACCGAAAGCTACCTTCAGGGGTTGGCATCCCAGGTACCGGGTCTGAACCTGAGCCAGTGGAGCTCAGACCGCAACAATCCGGCCTACGCCAACGAAGTCATCAGCGACGCTCAGAGCGCCAACCAGAACGGCTTTTCCGGCACGCCCTCCTTCATCGTCGAAAAGGCCGGCACGACTCCGCAGAAGCTCGAAAGCCAGTCAACGTCGCTGACCGATCCCAAAGACATCGAAAACGCAATCGAAAAGCAGTCGAAAGCGTGAGCGTGAAGGGTGATGGCGCTAACCGGCCTGTCCCCGTCCCCGGCGAGCTGCTTCGCCTTCATAGAGCCTAAACGAGGCCGTCGCTCATGAGCCGGCGCGTGCTGCGGATCTTGATGATCGTCCTCACGGTGCTCGGTATCGGCATCGCAAGCTACGTCACCTATGTGCACTACGCGGGCATCAAGCCGGCTTGCACGGCCGGCGAAAGCTGCACGAAGGTGCAGACCTCGATCTACTCCGAGCTTGCCGGCGTCCCGGTCGCGCTAATGGGCTTGATTGGCTACATCGCGATCCTTGCCACGCTGCTTGCGCCTGAGAGTGAGCGCACGCGCTTTGCAACGCTCGTGCTCACGCTCGGAGGGTTCGGCTTCTCCGCTTATCTGACCTACCGTGAGCTGTTCTCGATCCACGCGATCTGCGAGTGGTGCGTGACGAGCGCGATTCTGATGACGATTCTGATGCTGCTCTCGGCGTGGCGGTTCATGCGCGGCGCGGTCTCCTCGCCGGGAAGCGGATCGGCCTACACGGGCCCCGCCGACGCCGTCGCAGGCGGCGGGCTCGGCGCAAACTAGAAGATCCGTCCGTTGGAATAGCGGCGTTCTACTGACGCCTGCGCGGGTGGCCGAAGAAACCGTGCGACTCGAATCATCAACGTCGAGAGGCGCTACGAGATGCAGCCTGCGTTCGACACCCCTCCCCCTTGGCGGTCCTCGCGGCCGGCCGGAGCCGCCGAGCACTCGGCGGAGGTGAGCGCGAGCTGCCGCGAGCTGCTCGCAGCGGAGGATCGCGAGCGCATCCAAACCCTCTTTCTGAACACCAGCGACCTGCTGGCAACAATCGCACCGGACGGTCACTTCACGCTGGTCAACCCAGCTTGGTCACAGACGCTCGGTTGGTCAGATGCGGACCTGCTCGGCCGGCCGTTGCGCGAGCTAGTGCATCCTGACGACGTCGAGCAGACCGCGGCGATGCTGCTCGCCGGCAACGAACATGCCGCCCAGATCGCCAACTTCACTAACCGCTACCGCCACCGCGACGGCTCCTGGCGCTGGTTGCTGTGGAGCGCGCGTAGCGACGGAGTCCTCTGGTACGCCGCAGCCAAGGACGTAAGCGACCGCGTCTGGCTCGAGCGTCAGGCACTGCACGACCCGCTCACGAAGCTGCCCAATCGCCTACTGCTGATGGATCGTGCTCGCCAGGCACTTACGCGTCTTCACCGCGGTCACGGACTGGTGGCGATGCTGTTCGTCGACCTCGATCGTTTCAAGGCCGTCAACGACAGTCTTGGACATGCGCTCGGCGATCACCTGCTCGTCTCGGTCTCACAGCGACTTGCGGAGATGATGCGTGACAGCGACACGATCGCGCGCATGGGCGGCGACGAGTTCGTGATCCTGGCCGAGGACCTGCACGACGATGGTGAGGCGCTGAGCGTCGCTGAGCGCGTCCTGCACGCATTGGAGGCGCCGTTCATCGTCGGCTCAACCGAGGTCTCAATGCTCGCGAGTGTCGGCGTTTCGATCTCTCACGATCCCGAGACCGACCCCGAGACGCTGCTGCGCGAGGCCGACGTGGCGATGTACCGAGCAAAGCGCTCTGGCGGCTATCGCTTGGAGCTATTTGACGAGCGCCTGCGCCGAGAAGCCGAGGCACATCTGGAGATCGAGCGTCGACTGCGCCAAGCGCTACCGCGCGACGAGCTGGAGCTCGCCTACCAGCCGATCTTCGCACTCGCTGACGGGCGCGCGGTTGCCTGCGAGGCGCTGCTTCGTTGGGAGCCCGGCGAAGGCGATCGGGTCAAGCCCGTCGACTTTCTCGAGCGCGCGCAGGAGAGCGGACTGATCGTGCCGATCGGCAAGTGGGTGGTCAACGCTGCTTGCCGTCAGGTCGCCGCCTGGCGCACGGAC
>DASTPN010000108.1:0-16226 GCA_035719985.1 Solirubrobacteraceae bacterium
ATGTGGTGCGCGCGGCGCTTGACGTGCTCGGCGAGAGCGACCCGCTGGGAGCGCAGGCGACGCGATGACCGACGTGGTGATGCCACGCCTGTCGGACACGATGGAGGAGGGCACGATCCTGCGCTGGCTTAAGCAGGACGGCGAGCAGGTGGCGCGAGGCGAGGAGCTGGTCGAGATCGAGACGGACAAGGCAACGATGACCTATGAGTCAGATCGCCAGGGCACGCTGCGGACAGTCGCCCGGGAGGGCGACACGCTGGCTGTCGGAGAGCTGATCGCGCGGATCGGGGAGGGGGCGACTGTGGAGGCGAGCGACGTGAGCGAGGAGGGGACGCCGGAGCCGGCGGCGTCGCCCGCTGCGCCAACTGTTGTGACTCCGAACGGCGCACCTGCCCAATCACCGACCCGTGCTGACGGCGAGCGAGTGAAGGCCTCGCCGCTTGCCCGCCGCGTCGCCCGCGAGAGCGGCGTCGACCTGGCCGCTGTCCACGGCACCGGCCCGGGCGGGCGCATCGTCAAGGCCGACGTCGAGGGGCAGACGGGAGCGACTCCCGCCGAACCCGCAACTCTGGCCGAGCCCGCTCCGTCCCCAGTCTCCGATGTCGCCGCCGCCAAGGGCGAGACGACCGCAGTCGAGCTGACACGCACGCAGCGCACGATCGCTCGACGCATGGCCGAGTCCAAGGCCACGATCCCCGACTTCACGCTGACCGCCGCCGTCGACATGCGGGAGTGCGTAGAACTGCGGGCAGAGCTGGGGCGGCTGGCGCGCAAGAGCGTCGAGCGCGCTGTCGCGGATGACGAAGGGGTGGGTGTCGCAAAGGGGGGTGTTGCGCCGACGTACAACGACATGATCGTCAAGGCCTGCGCGCTGGCCCTGCGCGAGCACCCACGAGCGAACGGCAGCTACCGTGACGGGCGCTTCGAGTTGCACTCCCGGGTGAACGTGGGCGTGGCGGTGGCTGTCACCTCAGATGACCCGACAGGGGGCGCCCTGGTCGTGCCGACCGTGTTCGACGCCGATACGAAGGCGCTCGGAGAGATCGCGCGCGAGACGCGCAGCCTGGCACAGCGCGTCCGCGACGGGCAGGTCACGCCCCCGGAGCTGGGCGGCGCAACCTTTACCGTCTCGAACCTCGGCATGTACGGCATCCGCCACTTCAGCGCCATCGTCAACCCGCCGCAGGCGGCGATCCTGGCGGTCGGCGCGGTGGCGCCGCGCCCAGTCGCGCGCAAGAACAAGGCGATCGTCCGCCCGGCGATGACCCTCACCCTCTCCTGCGACCACCGCATCCTCTACGGCGCCGACGCGGCGCTGTTCCTCACACGCGTGCGCGAACTGCTGGAGGAGCCGGCGGCGCTCACCCTGTAGGCGCACACAGGGCGGCACTAAGCTGGAGATGCCCGATGGCGCTCCTGACCGAAACTCGCCCGCCCACCAGCACGTTCGGTGTTGTAGCGGTTCGCCGCCTTGGCAGGGTCTCCTATCGAGACGCGTTGGCGCTGCAGGCGAAGCTGCAGGCCGAGCGCCAGGCTGAGGAGACCCTAGACACGCTCTTGCTGCTAGAGCACCCGCCTGTATACACCCGCGGCCGCCGAGCCCAAGACGGCGAGCTGCCGCTCGGCGAGGACTTCCATCGCTCACACGGGATCGACATCTTCCCCACCGACCGCGGCGGGCGCGTCACCTACCACGGCCCCGGCCAGCTCGTCGGCTACCCGATCATGCGAGTGAATAACGTCGGCGTCCACCTGCGAACGATGGAGTCCGCAATTGTCGCGGCCTTGGCCGACTACGGCATCGAGGCACGATCCCGCTGGCGGGAGGGCATCGACTACACCGGCGTGTGGGTGGGAGACCGTAAGATCGCCTCGATCGGCGTGCACCTCTCGCGCGGCGTCTCCACCCACGGCTTCGCCGTCAACGTGACCAACGACCTGGAGCCGTTTACCTGGATCGTCCCATGCGGCCTCGAGGGCGTGACGATGACCTCGCTCGAACGAGAGCTTGGCCACCAACCCGAAGGCGGCATCGACGCATTTGCCGAGTTGATGGCGCAGCGCTTCTGCGAAGCCCACGACCGCCCACAGGCGCTCGCATGAGCTCCACGACGAACATCCCCAGCGAGCGCGAGCACGTCACCCGCTCGCGCGCAAACCCGGGCGGCATGGACGTGCTCAGCGTGCTCGGCGCCGATGTGCGGCCGCTACGCGAGCGCAAGCCCCCCTGGTTCAAAGTCCCCGCCGCCGGCGGGGAGCGCTACCGCGAGCTCTCGGCCCTGATCAAAGAAGAGGGCCTGCACACCGTCTGCCAGGAGGCGGCCTGCCCCAACGTCGGTGAGTGCTGGGAGCGCGGCACCGCCACTTTCATGATCCTCGGCGACACCTGCACACGCCGCTGCGGCTTCTGCAACGTCAAGACCGGCAAGCCGACGTGGGACGATCCGCTCGAGCCCGCGCGCGTGGCCCGCTCGATCGCGCGGATGGGCCTGCGCCATGCCGTCGTCACCTCGGTCGACCGCGACGACCTGCCCGACAAGGGGGCCTCGGCGTTCGTCGGCGTCATCCGCCAGGTGCGTAAGCAAGCCCCCGACTGCCAGATCGAGGTCCTAACTCCGGACTTCCAGGGACAGGAGATGCCGCTGGCGAAGGTGATTGCCGAGCGGCCAGACGTCTTCAACCATAACGTCGAGGTGGTCCCGCGCCTGTACCCGATCGCCCGTCGAGGCTCGCAGTTCCTGCGCTCTTGTCGCGTACTTCGCAGCGCCGCGGAGATGGGCGAAGGCGAGGTCGTCACCAAGTCCGGCCTGATGGTGGGGCTTGGCGAGACCCATGAGGAGATGGTGCAGACATTCGAGGTCCTGCGCGAGCACGACGTGCAAGTCCTTACCGTCGGCCAGTACCTACGACCCTCCGAGCGCCACCTGCCGGTGGTGCGCTACTGGCACCCGGATGAGTTCGTGGAGTTGGAAAAGGCCGCCTACGCCCTCGACTTCGACCACGTCGCCGCCGGCCCGCTCGTGCGCTCCTCCTACCACGCCGATCAGCACGTGCCTCAGCCGCGCCCGGGAGTGGGACCGCTCGCCGCCAGATAGTCTCGCGCGATCGGGCCGCTCACGGACAGACATAGATGACGCGCGTCGCCGTGCTGGCGGTTGCGCTGGCCTTCATCCTCGGCTTCGCGTTCCTGACGATCGCGGGCATCAAGGCAGCCGGCTTTGGCGTCGAGTCGATCGTCTCGGTCTTGATCCTGCTGGTGCTAGTGGTGGGTATCGTCGGCGCGTTGCGCAATCCTCCTAAGTGATGAGAGCCTTCTCAGGATTCGGCCGCACAGCACACAGCCGCCTATGAGCGACACGCGGCTCCTGGAACTGGAGCGCGAGATACGAAGACGCGAGCGGGCGACGGCACGGCTGCGGCGCCAGCGGCGCCGACGCGCCATGCGCGCCTCCTCGGTTGGCACCCTTGCCGTGCTCTTGGCGGTGTTCGCGGTGGTCAAGGGCCTACCCGCACTCGGTCTGGGCGGCGGCTCAGGCACCAGTTCCGCGCATTCCAGCGCCACCGCCTCTAGGCACGGCACTCCCAAGGGCGCCCAACAACCTCTGCGGCCGACTCACTCCCCGGCCGGTCTGCCGCTTGGACACCCCCCGCTCGACCTCGACCTCGGCGGCGAGGACGACCAGGTGCAGGCTCCCTTTCACCGCCCACCAAGCGCCGGGCTGCTGTTCAACCTCTCCACCGGCCGCGTGCTGTGGCAGCGCAACCCACTCACGCATCTGCACATCGCAAGCCTGACGAAGATGATGACCGCGCTACGGGTGGTCAGAACCTCCTCGCCCGATGAAGGCGTGCTGATCACCAAGCAGGCCGTCGAAGCGGCCGGATCGAAGGTCGGCGTGCTGCCGCTCGGCAGGCACGTCTCGCTGCGTACGATGCTCTATGGCCTAATGCTGCCCTCTGGCAACGACGCGGCCGTCGCGCTGGCCCAGCACATCTCCGGCAGCATCGGCACGTTCGTGGGCACGATGAACGCTGAAGCGGCACGGCTGGGCATGGGCTGCACGCACTACGACACGCCCTCGGGCTATGTCAACGCGCACAACTACTCCTGTGCGGCCGACCTGGCCGAGCTCGCGCACGTCGATCTAGAGCAGCCGCTGCTCGCCGAAATCGTGCGCACCGCCAAGGCCGAGGAGCCGCTACCGATCAAGGGCGGCAAGGTCTACCTCTACAACAACAACCCCTTGCTCGTCTACAGCTATCCGGGTGCGACCGGTCTGAAGACCGGCTTCACCGAACTGGCCGGCAACTGCCTGGTGGGCACCGCCGAGCGCGATGGGGTCCGCCTCGGCGTGGTGCTGCTGCACTCCCCCGAACTGGGCCGTCAGGCCGAGTATCTGCTCAATCGGGGCTTTGAGGCCTATGGCCAGGAGCCAATCGAAGCACCGCCGGTCCCGCCCGGTCGCTGATCGGAGTAGCCTTAGCATCCACAAATTGACTGGCCAGTCAGCCAAAGGGAGAGCACCGTGGATCTTGACGACACGCCAGAGCAGGCAGCGCAACGCACGAGAGTGCGCGCCTGGCTCGAAGAGCACAAGACAGAGGCACCCGTGATAGGAAACCCCACCCACCCGGATGCACTGACAAACGAGGCCGAGATCGTCTCGGCGCGCAGGGCCTGGCAGGGCAAGCTCGCCGAGGCGGGACTGGCTGGCGTCACCTGGCCCAAGGAGTACGGCGGCCAGGGGCTCGGCCCGATCGAGCAGGTGATCTGCAACCAGGAGATCGCCCGCGCGGGGGTTCCCGGCATCCTCGACGCGATCGGCGTCGGCATGCTCGGACCGACGATCATCGCCCACGGCTCAGAGGAGCAGAAGGCACGCTACCTCGGCCCGATGCTGCACGGCGACGAGGTCTGGTGCCAGCTGTTCAGCGAGCCCGCGGCCGGCTCGGATTTGGCGGCCGTGCAGACACGCGCGCGCCAGGCCGACGACGGCAGCTGGCGTCTCTCGGGCCAGAAGGTGTGGACGACCAACGCCCAGTTCTCCTCCTACGGGCTGCTGCTGGCTCGCACCGACCCCGAGCAGCACAAGCACAAGGGTTTGACGATGTTCATCATCCCTATGGACGCGCCCGGCGTGACGGTGCGCGGACTGCGTCAGATCTCCGGTGAGGCCGAGTTCAATGAGGTCTTTCTCGACGACGTCGAGCTGCCCGCTGACGCGGTCGTCGGCGGCATCGGCAGTGGCTGGGGAACGGCGCTGACGACGCTGATGTTCGAGCGGGTTACGATCGGTCTCGGCGGCGAGGGGCTCGGCTATAACTCCGTGCGCTTCGCCGGCGGCATCGCCTCCGACGCGCACGGGCGCCGCGACCCGGAGGTGCGCAAGCAGCTGGGCGAGATCGCAAGCGAACTGCTGGCGGTGCGCTTCACCGGCTACCGCACGCTGACCGCCCTTCAGCGCGGCCAGATCCCCGGGCCGGAGGCCGGGCTCGCAAAGGTGACGATCGTCAACGGCGCCATCAAAGCCGGCGAGCTGATCGCCGACGTGGTCGGGCCCGACGCGCTGGATGAGAGCAGCGAGTGGGCTTACATGATTTCCTTCCTGCCCGGCCTGAAGTCGGCCGGCGGCACCGAAGAGATCCTGCGCAACACGATTGGAGAGCGCGTGCTCGGCCTGCCGCCAGAGCCGCGTCTTGACAAGGGAATCCCGTTCTCGGAGCTGCGCTCCAAGGAAGGAGCAGCGGTATGAATCTCGCCCTCTCAGACGAGCAGGAGTTCCTGCGCGAGGCCGCCCGCGGCACCCTTTCGCGCTTCAAGACATTCGAGGCCGCCCGCGAGGCGCTCGATGGAGATGACAAAGCACTGCCCGACCTGTGGCCGACCGCCTGTGAGGCGGGCTGGCCCGGGCTGTTGATTGACGAAGACCACGGCGGCGCCGGGCTTGACGCATTCGACGCGATGCTCGTGCTTAGCGAGTGCGGGCGCGTGCTGGCCAGCGTGCCGCTGCTCGGGCACCTGCCGGCTACGGCGATCCTCGCTGACGCGCCCAGGGTGGCCGAGTATCTGCCGGCACTTGCCAGCGGCGAGCGGCGAGCGGCGTATCTGCCCTCGCAGCCACCCACCGACCTCGATGCGCACTGGAGCGCCGATCCCGTACACGGGATGCAGCGCCCGTCGCTGCCGACGGGCGCTGCACCGGACGACAAAGGCGAGGTGAAGTTGAGCGGCAGCTACGGATTTGTGCCCGACGCTCCCGGTGCAGGCGCCCTTGTCGGCGTGGCAATCGTCGATGGCGAGCCCACCGGCGTCGTCATCATGGCCGACGGGGAGGGCGTGACGATCGAGGCCGTTCAGCGCTACGACGCCACCCGCTCGCTCGGGCACGTCACGCTGCAGAACGCAACCGCGACCGTGCTCGACGCACCCGTGGAGTCGCTTGCCGGCGCCTGGTACCTGGCACAGGCGCTGATCGCCGCGGAGTCGCTCGGCAGCGTCGAGACGGCGCTTGACACCTCCGTCGCGTATGCCAAGGAGCGCTTCACGTTCGGGCGCGCGATCGGCTCCTACCAGGCGGTCAAGCACTCGCTGACCGAGGTGCTGCGCCAACTGGAGAACGGCCGCTCGCTGCTCTACTACGCGGGCTGGTCGCGCAACGGGGCGCCGGCGGAGTTCCCGCTGGCGGCAAGCGCGGCGCGCTCAGTAGCAGGGCGTGCACTCGATCAGGGCGCACGCACGATGATCTCGGTGCACGGCGGCATCGGCGCCACCTGGGAGCACGACGCGCCGCTGTACTTCCGCCGCGCCCAGCTCTCACGCCGCCTGTTGGGCGGCACCGCCGCGGCCAGCGATCGCGTGGCGGGCGAGCTGATCGCGCAGGCCACGGCCGCGGCCTAGCAACTCTGCAGATCCTGCCCGGTGCTAGCCCGGGCAGGGTCTGCCTCAGTGTTTGCGGCGACGGCTCGGCTTCGCGGTGATCCTCGCCGTCGCTTCCAGCGAGGCTGCCACCGGAGCGCCATAGGCAGCGTGGACAGCTTCGACCATTCCCTGCGAAACACCGCAGTTCACGCAGAATCCGTGCTGTGACCAGGAGATCGCGCGGGCCAAGACCTGATCGGCGTAAGTGACGCCGGTCGGGTCGTGGCCGTAGTAATCGTAGGCCGCGTTCCAGGCCGACCCGTCGAGCGAGGGGCCAGCCCCGTCGGCTGAAAGCAGGTGCGCACCGGCCATGATCGAGTCGAAATCGTCGTAGATCGACGGGTGCTTGGCGGTCATGTGGTCGTAGGAGGCCGGGCGCGCGCCGTAGCGATAGGAGTTACTCACATGCGCCCACGTGGAGTTAGATCCTCCGGGCTGGCCGCCGTTCTTGACGTTGAACTGCATCGGGCCGCCGCAACAGCCGGCGAAGTTCAGGTCGTGGTAGATACCCGGCGCCGTCGAGAAGGCCGACTCCTGACGGTGGATCGAGGCGACCAGTAGCCAGTTGACGCCGAACGTGCGCTGGGCGGTTGCATAGATCGGGTAGAAGCCTTGCATCCAGCGCTCCGATATGTGCGTGCTGGTCTGGTCGAGGTAGACGGCCAGATCGCGGTGGGCCTGCACGTTTGACGGATCGCCGACGATCGCGGCATGGGCGTCGGAGGACGTTCCCGACCTCGCGGCGCTGACCGCGGGCGGCGGGCCGGCCACGGGTGCAGGCGCCGGTGTCGCCGCCACGGCAAGCACTGCCGGCGGCGAGACGGTGGACATCGAAGATCCGCTCAGCACACCGCTCAGCGCGAGCACCAGCACGGCCAAGCCGAGCATGCCCACACAAGACGCCGCAATCCACGCTCCACGCTCCGAGCCCGGCGCAGGCACGTGCGCATCCAGCTGTTCCATAGGGCCTACGCTAGCGACAGCGAGCCCAGCTTTGCGCCGAGCGAGTCCAGCAATTCCGCGAAGGAGGCTTCGAACTTCTCCACGCCCTCACGCTCGAGCGTGTCGGTGACATCGTCGTAATCGACGCCAGCCGCCGCCAGGCGCTCGAACACGGCCTGCGCCTCGGCCATGTCCTCGGTCAAGGTCGAGCGCGGCGTGCCGTGATCCTGGAAGGCGCGGATCGTCTCCTCGGGCATCGTGTTGACCGTGTCTGGACCGATCAGCTCATCGACGTAGATCGTGTCGGGATAGGCCGGGTTCTTGGTCGAGGTCGAGGCCCACAACACGCGTTGCGGCGTGGCGCCCTTGCTCGCCAGGTACTGCCAGCGCGGACCCTGAAAGATGTGCTGGTAGCGGTGGTAGGCCAGCTTGGCGTTGGCAATCGCCAGCTTGCCCTTCAACTCATCGGGGGCGCCTACCTCATCCAGGCGCCGATCGGCCTCTGTGTCTATCCGCGAGACGAAGAAGCTCGCGACCGAGGCGACCTTGCTCGGGTCGCCTCCCTCGGCGACCAGACGCTCCAGGCCGCGGACGTAGGACTCGGCCACCTCTTCGTAGCGGCGCAGCGAGAAGATCAGCGTGATGTTGATCGAGCGGCCTTTGGCGATCACGTCCTCAATCGCCGCCAGGCCCGGCTTGGTCGCCGGGATCTTCACCAGCAGATTGGGGCGATCGACCGCCTCGTGTAGATGCATAGCCTGACGGTAGGTCGCAAGCGCGTCGTAGGCCAGGCGCGGATCGACCTCCAGCGAGACGTAGCCGTCGCGGCCGAGGCCGCCGTCCCAGGTCGGACGAAAGACGTCGCAGGCCTCGCGAATGTCCTGCTCGGCCAACGCCCAGAAGGCTTGCTCGACATCACTTATGCCGAGCTCTTGCAGTTGCTCGTCGTAGTCGCCCTCTCCGGTGGCCATCGCCTTCTGGAAGATCGACGGGTTGGAAGTGGCGCCTACCACGGCGTCGGCGTCGATCAGCCGTTGCAGATGGCCGCCGCGAATCGAGCCGCGCGAGAGCGAATCGATCCAAACGCTCTGCCCGAGCGCAGAGAGTCGATTCAGCGGCGAGCTGGACATAGCCTCAGCTTAGGGCCCCAGCAAAGCGCGGGCTCGCGCGAGCACCGACTCGACGGTGAAGCCGAGCTTCTCGAGCACCGTCGGCCCCGGGGCGGAAGCGCCGAAACGATCGATCCCAAGCACGTCGCCGGCGCTTCCGACCCACTTCCACCAGCTCATGGTGACACCGGTCTCAACGGCGAGTCGAGCGGTGGTTTGAGGAGGGAGGACTTCGTCTCGGTAGTCGCGCGACTGGGCTTCGAAGAGCTCCATACACGGCATCGATACGACGCGGGCGCGCGTGCCTTGTGCGGCCAACTCGCTAGCCGCCTGCACCGCCAGCGAAACCTCACTACCGGTGGCGATCAAGATCAGCTCGGGAGTACCCTCGGCCGAATTCCACAGCACATACGCGCCCCGCTCCAAGCCCTCGGCCGAAGCGCAGACCGGGCCGAGCGACTGACCGGCGCCGTCGCTTACGGCGCCACCGTCCAGATCCTCTCTGGCCAGCACCGGCAGGTTCTGGCGCGAGAGCAGCAGCGCGACCGGGCCGTCCTCACGCGCCAAAGCGACCCGCCACGCAACCGAGGTCTCGTTGGCGTCAGCTGGGCGGATCACCCACAAATGTGGGATCGCGCGCAAGGCGGCGTAGTGCTCAACCGGTTGGTGGGTCGGTCCGTCCTCGCCGACGCCCACGGAATCGTGTGTCCACACCCACACCACCGGCAACTCCATCAAGGCGGACAGGCGCACAGAACCGCGCATGTAGTCAGAGAAGATCAGGAAGGTCGAGCCGTAGGGCTTGACCATGCCGCCGTGCGCGGCCAGTCCGTTGACGATCGCGCCCATCGCGTGCTCGCGAATACCGAAGGGGATGTTGCGGCCTACGTGTACGCGCGAGTACTCGCCGGCGCCTTCGAAGATCGTCTTCGTCGACTCGACCAAGTCGGCGGCGCCACCGGCGGTCAACGGCGCATACTCGCCAAACGCGGCCATCGTCTTTTGCCCGGCGGAGCGAGTGGCGATCTTTTCGCCGGCCGCAAACCTCGGCAGCGCCTCGCGCCAACCATCGCGCAGCTCACCGGCCCAGGCGCGGTCCCATTCGCCCGCCAGCTCAGGGTAACGCTCGCGCCAAGCCTGCTCGCGCCCGCGCCATTGCACCTGAGCAGCGGCGCCTGAATCCCGCAGCGACATGTGCTCGTACACCCGTTCCTCCACGGCGAAGTGAGCGTCGGGATCGAAGCCCATCACCTCCTTGGTGGCTCGCACCTCGTCCTCGCCGAGCGGGGCACCATGCGCTTTGGCGGTATCGACGGCATTGGGGGCGGGATAGGCGATGTGCGAGCGAATCTGGATGAACGACGGGCGTTCGCTTTCCTCGCGCGCCAGCAGCAGTGCATGCTGCAGCGCATCCAGGTCCTCGGAGTCCTCGACGCGCTGCACATGCCAACCGTCGGCGTGCATGCGCGCGGCGTGGTTCTCGGTGTCGAAGGAGATCGAGGTGCTGCCGTCGATCGTGATGCGGTTGTCGTCGTAACAGACGATCAGCTTGCCCAGGCCGAAATGACCCGCGATCGAGGCCGCTTCTTGGGAGACGCCCTCCATCATGTCCCCGTCCGAGCAAATCGCGTAGGTGTGATGGTCGACCAGCTCGTAGCCAGGGCGATTGAAGTGCTCAGCCAGGAAGCGCTCGGCCATCGCCATGCCGACGGCGTTGGCGATGCCCTGTCCCAGGGGACCGGTTGTTACCTCGACGCCCGCGGTATGGCCGCGCTCTGGGTGACCAGGGGTGCGCGAGTCCCACTGGCGAAAGCTCTGCAAATCCTCGAGCGTGAGATCGAAGCCGCAAAGATGCGTGAGCGCGTACTGCAGGATGCAGGCATGCCCGGCACTGAGCACGAAACGGTCGCGGTCGGGCCAGTGCGTGTCCGCCGGGTTCAGGCGCAGCGTGTGCCGATACAGCACATAGGCGAGCGGCGCCAGCGCCATCGCCGTGCCGGGATGACCGGCGTTTGCCTTCTGCACGGCGTCCATCGCCAGCGCCCTGATTGTGTCGATCGAGCGCACCCGGATCTCACGGTCATTCTCGGGCAGGCCAAGCGCGCTTGAAGTGCTCGCCTCGCGGACCACAGCCATAGCTTGCGATCCTACCGGCGCTGACGCGGGGCCGTTAGCTACGTCCTGAGAACGAGGCTAACGCCCTCTAGCTGACGAAAGGCCGGCGCCGACGCGGCGGAAAGCCCGCGACCGTGTGGCCGCGACCGTGCGCACACCAGTACCGGCGCGGACGCACGCGGACGAGCCAGTGCAGGTCGTGGCGAGAATGTGAGCGCCGGTACGGCCAGCGCGGGTGCAGTGCGCGCACCATCAACTTCTGCTCGCAGCTCAGCTCTCTCATATCAACCCAACCTCCGTGTCGTGCGACCGTTCGCCAAAACGTCCAACCGGTAGGACGCCCGTTTGCCGTAGCGAACAGCTAATAGTACGATACCTACAGAATGTCGATCTGCGGTGGAAGTCGATGTGCGCGCACTTGCCGCCATCTCCGAGTCCCACGATCCAACTTGACTGCATGCTGGAACTGCTCCTTGCAGGGGTTCCAAGGGATCAACGTCACCGCGCATGTGCAACCTCCCAACCGATCGGAGACATCCCGTGAACAAAACAAATAAATCATTGATTACTCAGCCTGTCAAGAGCTAAGGTATAGCAATGGCCGACAGGACCCGCCCACCAACAGATCGCCCGCGCGGCTCACGCGGTCTGCCCCGTGGACCACAAGCGCTACCGCCGGAGCAGGTGGCCGCCGACCAGCGCGAGCGGCTCTACGAAGCGATGATCTCCTCAGTCAACGAGCGCGGCTTCGTGGCGACCACGATCTCCGACCTGGTCGCGCGAGCGGGCGTTTCGCGGCGCAGCTTCTACGAGCACTTCCAAAACAAGGAGGAATGCCTGCTGGGCACTTATGACGCGCTGATCGAGCGCTTGACCGCACGGATCGGCGAGAGCTTCGATCCCGAGGCCGACTGGACCGCGCAGATAGACGCGTTCGTACGGGCGCTGTTCGAAGCCTCGAGCGACCGCCCCGACGCGGCGCGACTGGTCTCGGTGGAGATGGGGGCCGCCGGGCCGATCGGGATCGAGCGCTGGGCGCGTGACGCCGACCGACTGGCGGCATTCGTCTCCTACATCTTCAAGCGAGCGCCCGGCGATGAGTCGATGCCAGCGCCGATGGCGCGCGCGATCGTAGGCGCGCTGCGCACGATCCTGTACTCGCGCGTACGCCGCGAGCGCTCCAGCCGTTCCCTGAAGAGCGAACTGCAGAAGCTGACGCCAGACGTCGTCTCCTGGATCACGGACTTCTACCCGGTACCGGAAGCGATCCCCGAGCGTCCTCGCGCCCGGCGCGTGCACCTGCAGGCCGGGCGCGCGCCCGGTTCGCTCTCCCCAGCTCCACCCTGGGCGCCACGGGGACTACCGCGCGGCGAGCACAACCTGCCACGCGGCTGGGTCGCCCACAACCAGCGCGAACGCATCTTCGACGCTGTGGCCAACCTGACCGCCGGCAAGGGCTACCCCGCGCTCAGCCTCGAGGACATAGTCGCCGACGCCGCCATCTCGCTACAGACCTTCTACGAGCACTTCGATAACAAGGAGGAGGCGTTCCTGGCCACGTTCGAGATGGGGCACGCCAAGGCGACCGCCGCCATCAACCGCTCGCTGGATTTGAAACTGAGCTGGCAGCAGAACATCCGCCGCGGCCTGAACGCGCTGCTCGAGTTCCTGGCCTCAGAGCCGGCAATCGCACGCCTTGCCTGCGTTGACATCCTGATCGCCTACCCGCACGTGACGGGGCGCGTCAACGAGGCCAACTTCTCCTACATCGAGCTGCTGGATATCGGTCCGGACAACACCTATCCGAACATGCCCGCCGCTGTCACCCGCGAAGCCTCGGTAGGGGCGATCTTCGAGCTGCTCCACGACTACGTCCTACGCGGCCGCACCGAGAAGGTGCCAGAGCTGTGCGACTACGCGATGTACCTGGTGGTGACACCGTTCGCGGGGCGGGAGATAGCAGCGCAGGCAGTGGCGGAAACGCGAGGTTAGAGAAGCCTCGGCGAGTGCGCCCGGCGGGAATCGAACCCGCGGCCTGCGGTTTGAAAGACCGCTGCGCGAAAGCGGATCTGGCCTGGTTCAGCCAGATTCGGTGTGATTGCCTGTCCCTATCTGACCTCAGATATGCCAAGTCGGGGACATGGTTGGGGACACGGTTTGAGGGGAGGTCATCGCTGGCGCGGCTCTACGGTCCTCTGTCTCGTGTTCTGCTCGTTGCAGTATCGCGCGTTGGGCGACGGGCGGCTTCTTCGGCGGTTCCGTGGTGGTCAGCGTGGTTCGCTGGTTAGACCGAGTCGGTCGAGTAGGTCTGGGTCGCTGAGGTAGGAGCGCGATTCGGTGATGAGACTGTTGTGGATGCGGATGACCGCGCACCAGGGGCTGATTTGCTCAGCGTCGTCGTAGACGTCTCCGATGATCGGTGTGCAGTTCCGCGCGACGGTCGGCTACGGCTGTGCAAGCGCTTTCGGTGTCTGATGGTCAGTCCGCGTCAGCGGCGGCCGCCGAGCGCTTCGCGCGGGGCGCACTTGCACTTAGCCTGGACGGTTCGGTTGGGGACTCTGCGCCGGTACGGACGGCGCGCTTTCGTCTGGCTGCAATGGAGAGGGAAACAGGCGTCGGGATGTATCCCGACGCAAGCTAGCCTCCCCCACGCATAATGCCTTCGTAGTTCCCGTCAGCCGGTAGCATTCTGAAGGTTCGGCCCTCTGACCTGACCATGTCTGCAACCAACCGTGAGCCTTGGATGGACTGGATGCGCAGCCCTTCCGTTTGGAAGGGGCCGGTGTTGGCCATCCTTGTGGACGGGCCTGGGCATCCCTATGACGTTTCGACGCGCGTGTGGCAGCGTTTGGGGCCTGGGTGGCGACAGCCTGCGAAAGACATCTACAGGGTGCTCAAAGAGGCAGAGTCGTTGGGGTTGGCTTCCTCCACCGAGCAACCATCGACCACCCGGGGTAGCAAGCCGCTTCGGGTCTACGCGGCAACCGACAAGACGCCGGCGGCCGTGGAGTTTTGGATGGGCCAGCCCTTGCCTCCCGAGCCCGACGTCCGTTCCTCCTTGACTGCTCGCATGATCCTTTCACGCGAGCAGCACATCCCACTGATGCACCGGGCACTCGACGAACAGGAGCAGTTACTTGTGGACTGTTCGCGTGAGCACGACAAGCCTTTCCCGACCGACACGTACAGCGGGTTGGAGAAGGAGTTGGCCCGCAAGGCGGTCGTCCTCCAGATGACCGCGTGGATGGACTGGGTGGAGTTCGCGCGCGCGACGCTCGAAGACTTCGAGACGAAGCGTCGTGCTTGAAGTCAGTGGACTGCGGAAGGCGTTCCCGGACGGCTCACGGAAGCTGGCCGTCCTCGATGATGTGTCTTTCACGCTCGCGGCGGGGGACTTCGCAGCCCTCTATGGCAAACGCCGGTCAGGCAAGTCGACCCTGCTGCGCATCGTCGCAGGCTTGGACGTGCCCGATCGCGGCAGCGTTCGTATCGACGGCAACGAGCTGACTTCGCTACCAGCGGACCAGCGCGCGCGGTTCTTGCGCGACAGGGTGGCGATGACTTGCTTCTTCTTCGGCGGGCCAGATCGCAACCGGCTGGTACGTGAGCACGTTGCGATGGCACAGCGAGTTGACGGGCGGACAACCGGCCGTCGCGCATCTCGGCAAGCACGCGAAGTCTTGCGCGACGTAGGAGTACAGGAGTGCTACGAGGCGCCGCTTCGCCGACTGTCGCTGGGCGAGCGGATTCGCGTTGAGCTGGCGCGCGCTTTGATCCGCAGGCCGCGCCTTCTCCTTGTCGATGACCCGCCGCCGCTTCACTCCCCAAGCGAAGGCAACGATCTTTACGAGCTGTTGCTCTCGCTCGGTAGCAACGCCGAGAGAACGGTCCTGCTCGCTTCGAGCGACTTTGACTTGGCGCAGCGCGCGCCGCGTCTGCTGCGCCTGAGCGCTGGCGACCTGCGAGCAATGGACCGGGAGGCGACGGTCGTACCGTTCCCGATGCCCAAGACCGGAACTGATCAGGCGTGAGCGTCCTTGAGCTCTGCGACGTGGTCAAGCATTTTCACAGCGAGGGCGAGACCGTTCGAGCCATCGATGGGGCTTCGCTCAGCCTAACCGGGGGCGAGTTCGTCGCTCTGTATGGGCCAAGTGGTTCGGGTAAGACAACGCTGCTGATGTTGGCCGCAGGGCTTATCGAGCCCGACGAGGGGCGTGTTCTCTTTGATCGCCGCGATCTTACCGACTTCTCACCGAAGCGGAAAGCCGAGTATCTGCGCGAGAACGTCGGCATCGTGTTCCAGTCGTTTCATCTGATGGCGGGGGCCTCTGCGCTGACCAACGCCGCGATCAAGCTCATGATGGGTGGAGGTATTAGCGCTGGCGAGGCGCGAAGACGCGCGCGGCCCTGGCTTGACCGAGTCGGCCTGGCCGGCCGGCACGATTACCGTCCTCGGCACCTGTCTATGGGCGAGCGTCAGCGTGTCGCCATCGCCCGTGCGCTCGTCGGCGAACCGGGGCTCCTACTTACCGACGAGCCGACCGGCAACCTCGACTCCGAGCGCAGCCGCGACATCTTGCGGCTGCTGAGCGAAATCTGTCACGAGCGTGCGATCCCGGGCCTCATCGTTACACACGACCCATTGGCCATCGATCACGTCGACCGCATCTACACCCTGCAGGATGGCAAGCTCCATGATGGCCTGAGCGCAGAGTTGTCCTTGCGGTGACGGCGATGCCGCCGACTCACGCAGCGAGGGAACTGTCAAGGCGGATCAAAGTTCTCGCTGAGCTGTACGCCTATAGGGTCCGTGGACACCCAATGCAAGAGCTATTGGCCGGGCTCGGGCTCGCAGTCGGCGTCGCCCTGGTATTCGGGGTGTTGCTCGCAAACGTCAGCGTCACTGGCTCTAGCGCGCAGCTGATGCGCCAGATCGTTGGCTCGGCGCGACTGGTGATCCAGGCACGATCTTCGGAGGGCTTCGACCAACGTCTGGTCGAATCAGTTCACAAGCTGCCTGGTGTTCAGGCTGCTGCGCCGGTACTGCGTGAGCCGGCTGTCGTTGTCGGATCCAAGCGGCGTCAGTTGATCCAGCTCATAGGCGTTACCCCGGCGATCGTGACTTTGGGATCTGAATCGAC
>DASTPN010000109.1:0-3228 GCA_035719985.1 Solirubrobacteraceae bacterium
CGACCGGAGAGGCAACGTTGTCTGGTTCCAGGGGGTACCTGCCGGACAGGAGGCCAGCGACTTCCGCACCCAGACCTATGACGGCCGGCCGGTGCTGACCTGGTGGCAGGGCACCGGGCTCGGCGGACTCGCACACGGAACGGACTACATCTACAACGACCGCTACCAGCCGATCGCAACCGTGCAGGCCGGCAACGGGCTCAGCGCGGATGGACACGAGTTCCTGATCACGCCGCAGAACACCGCGCTGATCCTGTCCTACACGACGGCCGCGGCCAACCTGACCTCAATCGGCGGCCCCGCCAACCAGACGGTGATCGACGGCGTGGTGCAGGAGATCGACATCGCGACCGGCCGCGTGTTGTTCCAGTGGAACAGCGCCGATCACGTCCCCTACTGGCAGAGCGAGCAGCCCCTGCCCGCTTCCGCCAGTAGCCCGTGGGACTGGTTTCACATCAACGCCGTCAAGCTCGACACCGACGGAAACCTGCTGATCGACGCTCGCGATACCTGGACTACCTACAAGGTCGACCGCCGCAGCGGCAGGATCCTCTGGCAGCTTGGAGGCAAGGCAAGCAGCTTCAAGCTGCAGGCCGCCCCGGGTCAGAGCCTCAACGAGGCCGGCGACATCTTCGCCTGGCAGCACGATCCCGAGCCGCTCGGCGAGGATCAGTACACCGTCTTTGATAACGAGTCAGCCGGCACTGCCAATACCGGCACAGGCTCCACGGCGGAGTTTGGTTTGAGCCGCTCAGTGACATTCAAGCTCGACGAGCGCAAACACACGGCGACACTGCTGGCGTCTGAGGATCAGCCCGAGGGCCTGACCGCGCCTTCCCAAGGGAACAGCCAGCCGCTTGCGGGCGGCGGAGAGCTCGTTGGCTGGGGGTCGCTGCCCTACTTCTCAGAGTTCGACCCGTCGGGGAATCTGATCTTCAATGCTCAGTTTCCAACAGGCGTGAACAGCTACCGGGCCTACCTGCTGCCATGGCGCGACTCGGGCTTCGGCCGCGCTCCAGGGTATGGCCGGCACAAAGGATTCGATTCTCGCGACCGCCGTCGTCGCGGCTGATTCCTGGCGCTCAGCCCGGCGGCGCGGTCGCGCTGCCGGGCTGAGCCGGCATCCCGGGATGAGGCTCGGATTGTGCTAGAGATCGTCGCCTCCGGACAGCGCTGTCCGGAGGCGCGAGATTCGCTCGCCTGGCGATCGCGCACGCCCCGTAGACCTGACCGGAAGGAGATCGTCGATGCGCCAGGGCCCACTCGCCGGCCGCTATCCCGCGGTGGCCGCGATGGTGATGTTCGCCCTGATCCCCTACCTGGGGATGTCCGCCGCGCTCGGGCCGTTGACGCCGATCATCGGCAAAGAACTGCACATGAGCCCGCAGACGATGAGCCTCGGCTTCGGCCTGGGCAACGCCGCCTATGCGGTGGGGACCGTGCTCGCGGTCCAGTTCGCACAGCACCTGCCACAACGCAGGATGCTGATCGCCTATGCCGCCGTGCTTCTGCTCGGGTCGGTGCTTGCCGCGGCGGCGCAAAACCCGGGCATGTTCATCGCCGGACACATCGTGCAGGGCCTCTGCACCAGCCTGCTGCTGATCGCCGCCGTCCCTCCGCTTGCGATCGGCTATCCAGCCGACAAGTTGCGCACCACGGCGATGATCATGAACGTGTGCATCTTCGGCGCGGTCGCGCTCGGCCCGACGATCGGCGGGCTGCAGGCCAACGCCAACGGCTGGCGCCCGCTGTTCTGGGTCGTCGCCGCGATCTCGCTGGTGGCACTCGTTCTTTCCATACTGACATTTGAGGACGCGCCGCCAGCAGATCCCGACTCGCCGCGCGACCTGACGGCGATCGCGCTGGCAACCGTCGGCTGCGTGGCCGCGTTCTACGGCGCCTCACAGCTTCTGACACACCGCTTCCTCGATGCGATGACGATTGTGCCGCTGCTTGGCGGCCTGGCGACGATCGTCGCGCTGATCGTCTACCAGTACCGCGCCAAGCGGCCGCTGCTTACGATCCGCTCGATGCTCAGCAGCACGATCCCGGTCGCGGGCGTCACGGTGGCGCTGTTCGCTGCGGCGGCATCCGTATCCGCCACCGCGCTCACCGTCGGCGCGCTCGCCCCCCACTACAACCCGCTTCACCTAGGCCTGCTCTATCTGCCGGAGGTTGCCGGCGCGGCGATCACGGCGATCATGCTCGGCGTGGTGTTCAACAAGCGCTCGATCCACTACCTGCCGCTGGTCGGCATGGTCGTGCTGGCAGCCGGGATCGCCGTCTTTCGCATCGAAGTTCCCTCAAGCGAAGCGCTGACCCTGATCGGCTCTGGGCTGACCGGCATCGGCCTGGGCGCGACTGTCGCTCCCGCGCTGTTCGTGGCCGGCTTCTCGTTGCCATCGGCCAATCTTCAGCGCGTGTTCGCGATTGTGGAGCTGATGCGGGCGGTGGCGGCGTTCATGATCGCGCCGATCTTCGTCCACTTCGCGGTGACCGTCGGCGGCAGCCTCAATGCCGGCACGGGGATCGCGCTGTGGATCGGTTTCGGGCTTGCACTCGGTGGGGCGCTGCTCGGCATCGCGATCTACGCCCTCGGAGGCGCGCGGCCGCAGACGCCGGACATCGAACGCTTCCTGGCGGGCGAGGCACCCGCGTGGTACTCACCGCCGCTGCTGGCTCGAGTACGCTCGCGCCTGGCCGGCGGGCGCGTGGCTACCGAAAGCGTGGATTGACGTGGCCTCGGCTGAGACGTACTCCCCACTCGCAGGGCCCGTGCTACTTGCTTACGACGGCTGCGATCTTGCAGGCTTTGCGATCGAGCAGGCGGGGCTGCAGCTGGCGCCGAGGCGCGAGGCGCTGGTTGTGTGCGTTTGGCAGACCGGCGACGTTGGATTCTTGCCAGTGGACGGGCGACATCTGAAAGCGGCGCAGGCCACCGATGTGCGTGCCGCCGCCGAAGAGACGGCGGCTCGTGGTGCTTCGCTTGCGGAGAAGGCCGGGTTCCGGGCGCGGAGCCTGGCGCTCGAGGCGGCGCCGACGTGGAAAGGGATTGTCGAGGTGGCCGAGCGAGACGACGCCAGCCTGATCGTGCTTGGCTCCCATCGCCGCACCGGGCTTGCGGGACATTTCCTCGGGAGCGTCGCCGGCGCGGTGGTGGCGCATTCGGAGAGATCCGTGCTGGTCGTGCACAAGCGGTCTTGAGTCCGAGCTTCCTGTTGTGGCCTG
>DASTPN010000110.1:0-11824 GCA_035719985.1 Solirubrobacteraceae bacterium
AAATCGACATCGGGAAGGGGTTGGGCTGCTGGAAGACCATCGCTACGCGAGCGCGCAGGTGCGTGTCCTGCAGCGTGTGCACGTCATGCCCGTCCAGCAGGATCTCGCCCGAGCGCGCCGCGCTCGGAGTCAGCTCGGTCAGGCGGTTGAGCGTGCGCAGCAGGCTCGTCTTGCCGCAGCCCGAAGGCCCGATCAGAGCCAGCACCTCGCCCTGGTAGATCGACAACGAAACGTTGTCGACCGCGCGCTTAGCGCCGTAATGGATGCTCACGTCGCGCAACGTCAGCCGCTCCGGCCCGGATCCGGCAAGCCGGGTGCGCACGGCCTCGCGCTGCCGCGGCGGCGCGACCGGAACGGGCGGTCGATCGAGCACGATCGTGCGCACGGGCGGCACAACCTCCCGCGCGGAGGCCGAGTGCTCGTCAGTCGGAGTGTCATCACGGCGCGTGGCCGCGTCGCGCAGCCCCGCTGGGGCGACCCGCGCGGGCCCGGCGGGCGCGCTCCAGGCAGCGGTCTCGGACCAAGGGTCCAGCAGCTCCTGCTCGGGTGTGATGGTGTCGTTCTCCATTGAGTCGATGAGGTTAGTCATGTAACTGAGGTTTGTCAAAGCGCTCCAACGCTCGCATCGAAGCCGCTCGCGCGGGCGTGGGCGCGACTGATCCTCCCCACCAGAGCGTCGAGCGCGAGGATGAACAGCAGCAGCACGAACGCCGCCGCGTAGGCCTTCGTCGGCGAATTGCCTTCGCCGGCTGGTGAGTTGCCATAGACGAAGCTCGTCAACGACGATCCGGTCCCGCGCAGAAAGCCGAGCACGGGCGTAGCGCCGGCCGGTTCGTTGCGGGGCGCGCCTTCGGCCAGCACGATGATCACGATCGCCGTGTCTCCGACGATGCGACTGACGCCAAGCATCGTGCCGGTGGCGATGTTCGAGCGCACACTCGGGATCAGCACGCGGCGGATCGTCGCGATGCGCGTCTTGCCCAAAGCGAACGCGGCCTCGCGCACCTGCGCCGGTACGGCCTGCAGCCCCTCTCTGGTCGCCGTGAACAGCGGCGGCAGGGCGATCAGCGACATCGTGGCGCCGGCGGCGATGAACGATTTGCCGAACACGCCTCCGCCGGACGCCTTGAACGAGAACGGCGCGAACAGGCCGAGCTGGAAGATCGACAGGCCGAACAGCGCGATCACGATGTCGGGCGTGCCAGCGACGATCTCGATACTCGACTCGACCAGCCGTGCCAGCCACGACGGCCGTCCGTACTCGACGATCCAAGCAGCGCTGCAGACGCCGAGCGGCAGAGCGATTGCGACCCCGATCGCCGTCAGCACCGCGGTGCCGATCAGTGGATCGAGAAAGCCACCGGCACCGTTCTGGTCGATGGTCTCCTGCGGGCGTGTGATCAACAGGTCGGGGCGCAGGTATTGCAGCCCGCGCACTCCCATGTAGACCACGATCGCCCCGGCGATCAGACACAGTGCGATTCCGGTCGCCCAGGCGACGAGCATGATCAGCTGGTCGCGCACTCGCCACTCGCGCATCGAGGATCCACGCCCGCGCGTGGGCCGCGGCGGGACGGGAGCCACCGGCTCGGCCAATGCCTGCGGCGGATACACGCTCATGGGCGTGCCCTTCGATTGCCCCTTGGCCGAAGCGCCAGCATCAGCGACTCACCTGGTAGCGGCGCAGCGGCAGCTTGATCAGGTAGGCCCCAATCGACAGAGCGATCGCGCTGAACAGCAGCAGCAGGGCGAATGAGTACAGCGTCGCGTCGAGCGCCGGCGCGCCTCCGAAGCCTTCGTGGTTATCGACGATCGAGCTGGCGAACGTGCGCACGGGCTCAGCCAAGAAGGTGAGCGGGCCGTGGCTGAGGTTGGGCGCGAAGGAGATCGAGCCCGACACCATCGAGATCATCACCGCCTCGCCCAGAGCTCGTGCGCAGGCGAGCGCCGCGGCCGCGACGATCGCCGGACGGATCGCCTTCAGGCTGACGGCCAGTGTGGCGCGCAGGCGGTGCACGCCAAGCGCCATCGCCCCCTCACGCCAGGCGGCGGGCACGGCGGCGAGCGCATCGCTGATCAACGCCACCATGATCGGCGTGATCATCACCGCCAGGATCAGAGCCGCCACGCCGATGCTTGCCCCCGTCAGCTCAACCGTCCCGATCAGCGATCGCTTCTCCGGGATCGTGATCAGCTGGTTGCCGACGAACGGCACGATCACGAGTATTCCGATTAGCCCGTAGATCACTGAGGGCACCGAGGCCAGCAGGCGCACGACCGGCGCCATCACCCTGCGCACCGCCTTCGGCGCGAATTCGACGATGAAGATCGATGAGAGCAGCGCGAATGGCAGCGCCAAGGCAAGCGCCAGGCCGGTGGTGAGCACCGTGCCATACAGCAGCGACCAGGCGCGTACATGAAAGGCGGACGCCGGCGGATGGTTACTCGTGCTCACCATCCCTTCGATCTGCCGGTCGACGTTGCCGCCAGACCCCAGCCAGCCCAACCCGTTGTGGGAGAGCGTCGGCCACGCCTTGATCGCCACCAGTACGACCATGGCGCCAACGATCGCGCACACCAACAGCGACGCCGCGCCGAGCGTGAGCTCGGCGCGGCGGTCTGACCAGGGACTGCGCAAACGAGCCATGAAGGCTCGCTGGGCCGCCCTCCCCCGCGCCGAGCGCGGGGGAGGGCGATGGGCGGGCGGGTTTATTTGAGCGGTATCCACTGACTCGAAATGATCTGCTTGGCCGCTTTGCTTTTGTCGATCCAATTGATGAAGCCGGCCGCGGGCCCTTTCGCCGGGCCCTTGGTGACCTCGTAGAAGTGCGCCACCGCCGCGTATTGCCCGGAGGTGGCGTTGGCCAGCGTGCAGCCAACGCCGCCAAAGCCGACGTCGTTGACACCCTGAGAGGCGAAGTAGCCGGAAAGGAACCCGATCGCGTTCGGGTCCTTTTCGATCGCCTGACGCTGCAGGCCCTCAGAGGGCTTTTCGGCAACGGGTGCGCCTTTGGCGCCGGACACTTTCTTGCCACCGATCAGCAGCGTCTGGAAGTTCGACAGCGTGCCAGCGGAGGCATTGCGGCTGATGATGTCGATCGGCCCGCTTGCGCTCGCGCCCGGAACCTTGCTCCATTCGGTGGTCTTGCCGGTGAAGATCGATTCCGTCTGCGCCTGGGTGAGGTTGGCCAGCGGGTTGGACTTGTTGGTGACGACGCACAGGTAGTACTTGGCGATCGGGTAGAAGTCGAGTCCGGTGGGATCGGCCGGTAGAGGATCGCGCGATACGTCAGCGATCGAGACACGTCCGGCGGCGACCTCGTTGATCCCTACTTGCGTACCGCCCTGCGAGAGTTTGAACTTGACTTTCTTGTTCAGCTTGGCATAACGCTGAGTGAGCAGGGACACCAGCGGAAACGACGCCGTCGCACCGCTGATCGACAGCGTGCTCGTGGCGAGTGCGATCGCGGGAACCGCGATCGAGAGTATGAAAGTCGCCGCGAGGAAGGCGGCGACACGGCGGCTTCGGTGCATTTGACAGGGACTCCGTTCGATCGATTTGACAGCGAGTTCGGCGCAGCCTAGCATATTCTTCATAAATTAGATCGACTTTGGTTATTTTATGAGGAAGACAAAGTCGCGGCCCAACTCTCGGCCACCGGCAATCCCTCAGAGAAGACCAATGGCAAGCAAAGCAAGACAGATGCAAACCGACAGACACCCACCACAACCCACCAGCGCCCGACCGCCCGGCGTCCCCTCCCGCCGGGTGGTCGGCACGCTGGTGGCCAGCGCGCTGGCGATCGGCGTGCTCACAGGAGCCGCGCTCGCGCCCGCGCCGCCAAGCTCGCTTGCCAGCGGCTCCACCGTCGTCACACGGCTGCTCGCGCTGCTGGCGTCACAAGCGCAAGCAGGCTCACACGCGGGCGCCGCACCCGCATCCGCTCCCCCCGCCGCGGCGCCCGTCGGCGCAAGCGCTCAGAGAAGCAAACCTGCATCCGCCAACAGCGGCGAAGCAAGCAGCGCTTCCTCCTCACCCAACGAAGCGGGCGAAAACACATCCTCGGAAAGCTCCACGCCAGCAGGCTCCGGTAAGGGCGAAGGCGAAAAGAAGGCGGTCAAGCTCCCGCCGATCTCCCATGTCTGGCTGATCGTGCTCAGCGGCACAGGCTTCGCCGACGCGAGCACCAAGCCTACCGCCTACCCCTATCTGACCGGACAGCTACTGAAGCAAGGAACGTTGCTCGAACGCTATTCGGCGATCGAAGGCTACGAGCTGGCCGGCGACGCGGCGCTGCTCACCGGCGCCATCGGCGAGAGCGTCAGCACGATCTCTGAGCCCGGATGCCAGACGCCAGCCGCGGCCGGCTCCGCCGGCAGCGGCACAACCGGCGCCGGAGGCTGCCCCGGCAACGCCGGCGGACAGGCCGAAGCGGACAGCTTCCTGCAGCGAGTCGTGACACCGATCCTCACCAGCAGCGCATACGCCGAACGGGGTCTGATCGTCGTCACCTTCGGCAGCGCCAGCCAGGAAGCGGGCCTCAGCGCCACGACACTTGCCGCCCAGCCACCCACTGGAGCGCTGCTGCTCTCGAGCACGCTGAAAGCCGGTGGGCACAGCTCGGAAGCCTTCAACTCACTTGCGCCACGAGAGAGCCTCGAAGCAATCTTCGGGCACTCGTAGGCGAAGGACGAACAAACAACCTAACAACAAAGGAACGGAGAATCAGTTGCACGCATATCCACTCGTCCACCGCCGGCGCTCTTCATGGCTCGCGGCTTTGCTCGTCGCGCTGCTCGGCTCGCTCGCGCTCAGCAGCGTGGCCCATGCCGAAGAAGGCGCGGGCGACCCCAATGACTACTCATGCCGCGGCGGCGTTCAAGCCGGCGCCCCTGAAGTCGGCTCGAGCGAACCACAGGTGCAGTACACGTTCGTCTGCAGCGGTCCGATCACCGGCTATCAGCTGCAGTCGCAAATCCCATTGACTGGCTTTCAGGCAAGCCCGCTCGTCTCGGACTCGACCAGCGGCGAAGCGACCAACGACTCCTTCTCCTGTGGCGGCGAAGTGCCGGGCTACGCGGTCAACTGCGTCGGCTCGACCAAAGTCGAATACGAGAAGATCGTCGGCGAGTTCGCGGTCGGCAAGCCGGTGTGCGCCGAGCCGCGCGTCGATCCACTGCTGACCGTCACTTACGCCTACCTGGAAAAGGGCGTGGTCACGCAGGCGATCTCAGGCCCGTTCGACCTCGGACGGCCGCTGCAGTGCCCGGCCGACGGCTACAACGGCGGCTCGCGACTGGACCCGACCGAAGTCACGGCGAAGAAGAGCGCCAGCAAGCACAAAAAGCACAAAGGGAAGACCAAGAAGCACGTGATCAAGCACCACAAAAGCGCAAAGAAATAGAGCCAATCGAAGGCCCGCGCTCAGAACTCTAGGAGCGCGGGGCCTGGCTCACGAGCGACGTTGCCGCGTGGACGCCCCAGCCGGACGTCCACGCGGAGCGCCTCGCCGCCCCTCGCCGCGAGCGGTCCCGGGGCTACTCGTCGCAGATCACGATACGCAGCTGAGAAACCGCGATGTGTGAACGAACGGAGACCTCACGGTTACCATCGCGTCATCAGCTTGGACGAGCAAGCTCGCTCGGCCCCAGAACAGACGATGCCACCTCACGAGCGATCCCAAACGCCCTCGACGCCGACACGACGCGAGGCAGACCCTTTGCGCTGGCTCCTGTCCAGTCGCAATCCGGCCGCGACCGTGTACGGAACGGTCACCGTGGGCGCACTGCTGGCCGCGGAGAGCGGCCTGCGCGAGACCTACCTGGAGACGGTCGGGTCGCTGGCGATCGCCGTCCTGCTCTACTGGTTCGCGCACTCCTACGCCGAAGTGCTGGGCCTGCGCTTGAGCAGGCACGAGACGATCACCTGGGCGGAGCTTTGGGACGCCTTTTCGCAGGATTGGGGGATCGTGCGCGGCGCGGCGGCCCCCATGCTCGCGGTCCTCGTCGCATGGGCCATCGGCGCCGAGCAGTCGACGGCGGTGACCGCTGGAACCTGGGCGGCGGTGGCGAGCCTAATCGTGTTCGAGCTGGCCGCGGGCCTACGTTCTGGGGCAAAGGCCCCTGAGATGGCGCTCCAAGTGACCGCAGGCATAACGCTCGGGCTCGGGATCCTGGCGCTACGGGCGCTGCTTCACTAGCCTGGCCTTAGCATTCATCGACGCGTCCCGAAGGGCCACGGCTCCGCATTGCGGGCCCGGCGCACTAAGGGCCCCGCCAGGGCGAGCGTAGACAATAAATCTCTGACATGGAATGATATTGTTTTCAAGACTCCTTGATAGTCGAGGGGCTATGCAGATTCGAGGAGATAGAACTCGGTGAAGGCTGGTGGGAACAACCCCGGTGCAAGCGCCGTGGCACGCCAGTCGCGGCCGGCGGGCCAGACGAGCAGCGCCCTTTCGAGCCCCGGCGTCGATGCCTCGCCCCCTGAGACGCTTGCGCCGCTATACGAAAGGCTCCCCCGCGGTCCGCATCAGTTGAGCGCCGACGTAGTCGCTGAGAACCAACGCCGCCGCATGCATGGAGCGATGGTCGAGGCCGTCGCCGCCAACGGCTACGGACGCACAAGCGTCAAGCAGGTAGTCACGCTTGCGGGCGTCTCCAGACGCGCCTTCTATGAGCAGTTCGCGAACAAGCAGGAATGCTTCCTCTCCACCTTGGATCTGATCTCCGCCCGAGCGCTTGCGCGGATCGCCAACAGCTACCAGGCCAGCGAAGGGACGCTCGAGCAACGCCTCGGGATCGCCCTCGGTAGCTTCGCCGAGATCGTGCGCGCGAACCCGAAGGGCTCGCGCGTAATGTTGGTCGACGCACCATCGGCCGGACCGGCGGGTTGGGCACGACTGACCGAGACGCTTGCCACCTTTGAGAGCCGGTTGGCCGCGAGCTTTGCGCACGCGCCCGACACCGCCCCGCTGCCCGGCCCAGTGGCAAGAGCGATCGTCGGCGGGTTGCGGCGCGTGACATTCGTGCGGCTGCTGGAGGGTCGCGCTGAGGAGATGCCGGCGATGGTCGAGCACATGCTGAGCTGGGCGCTGGTGTTTAAGACCGAGAGCCCGAGCCCCTTGGCGGGAAGACCGCGAGCGGTGCCGGGCGGTACCGGCCTAAGTGGCGAGGACGAACGCGCACGCGTGCTGCGCAGCGCGCTCGAGCTGGCGGCGCTGGAAGGCTATGCCAACCTGACGCCGATGAGAATCGCCGACGAGGCGGGCGTATCGATCGACACCTTCTTCGACCTGTTCGACGACATGGAGGCATGTTTCCTCGGGGCCGTGCAAAAGCTCGGTGAGGAGGTACGTGCAACAGTCTCAGACTCGGGCCTGGCGGGCCCTGATTGGCCGTACGCCGTCCACCGTGCGCTCGATGCTCTCATGCGCTATTTCGCCGCCCGGCCGGCCAATGCGCAGACGATCGCCACCGGCGTGTTCGCGATGGGCCAGCGAGCCGTTGACATGGGTGCCGAGCTGGCAAGGGAAGTCGCAGCCAAGCTGACCGACGGCGCTCCCGGCGAGCCCCTGACAGGGATGGCAAGGGAAGGCATCGAAGGCGCGATCTGGCACACGATTTACAGCCAGACCACCAAAGGCGGCACAAGCGCGCTGCCTTTGCTCTCCGACTACCTCGCGTATGTGGTACTCGCGCCCTACCTGGGCGCCGAGGAAGCGGCCCGCATCGTCACCGAGAACCGCACACCACAAGCCGCGTAGGACGTGCAGACGTCCTTACGGTCAATCCTGGCGCCGGCGGGAGCGCATGCCGGCGAAGTGACCGAGCAGGATCCCCACTAGCAGCGAAACCACGATAACGACGATCAGCGGCGTGCTGAACTTGCCGAAGATCCAGTTAACCTCGACGTCTTTTACGTTCAAGACGGCAAATAGGGTGATCAGCACCGCGAGCAGGACAAGCACCGCTGCGCGGGCCTGCTCACGTCTGGTGCGCTTCTGCTCAGGGGTCTGGGTGCGCTCAGACATCACTAGCGCGATCCTACCCGCTGTGGGTGGGCTCGTATTCGCGTGCCGCCAACTCATCGCGCACCCATGAGCAGTCGGCGGAGAGCTCGGCGACGCCCATCGCAGCAGCCACGTTTAGGGCCATGCCGTGACGAAAGAAGTCGTCGATCCGCTCGGCGTCGGCGCCGGAAATCTCCTGTGCAAGCGCCACCAGCTCCGCGTAGCCGCGACGCACGCGCGAACGCACGAGATCGTCGTCACAGGCCGCGTAGGCCTGGTGCTGGAGCATCAGATAGTCGCGATCGGTAAGCAGCAGTTGCTTGTAGGCGAGTCCCATCGCCATTAGCGAGTCCTCGCAGTCATCAGGCACACGACCAGCCGCGAAGTCCGCGGCAGCCGCGGCAAATGTCTGTGCCAGACGATCGAAGCAGTGTTGAACGGCTGCCAGGAACAGCTCTCGCTTGCCCGCGAACAAGCTGAAGACGTAGGGCTGTGCGACCCCCACTCGCCGTGCGATCCGCTCTACCGGCGTGCCGTGCAGCCCACCGCTGGCAAACTCATGCACGGCGGCGGCGATCAGCTCTTCGCGGCGCTCGGCCGCGGGAACACGGCGGCGCACCCCCGCCTCGCGAGTCTCGTCCATGCCGATAGCTTAGCGATCACTAATAACATTTGTCACAGACGCGGCGAGACCAGGAGAACGCGGCAAACACAGCGAATATGGGAGGCAAATGAGATCGACACCGGCAATCCTGGTCACCGTACTGGCCTGCCTGTCCGCACTTAGCGGCTGCGGCTCCTCCGGCACGAAGACCGTGTCTGTCGCGAGTACGCTCGGAACCAGCAGCGGCGTCACGAATCCTGGCGGCGTGAGCGCGGGTCAGACGGCCTCGACTCCGACGACGACCGAATCACGACAGAGCACGCCGGCTCAGGGCACACGCACGGCGACGGCTCCAGCCTTTACGAAAGAAACATCTGGCGGCGAAGGAGTCGACCAGGCCGTAGCCGTCGTCAAAGCGCACGGCTACACACCTGATGACACCGCCAGCTACCACCCCAACCAGACCCTGCAGGTGCTGGTGGCGACGCGAACGGGCTCAGCTGACGGCTACGCCCAACAAGCGTTCTTCTTCGTCGACGGTCGCTACCTCGGGACCGACACGAGCACGCCGAGCGCGGGGATCAAGCTGGTCTCCCAAGGAGACACCGAAGCCACACTCGCCTATCGGCTCTACCGCCCCGGCGATCCGCTCTGCTGCGCTCGTGGCGGCGAAGCGACGGTGCGCTTTGCGCTCAACAACGGCAGACTGGTTCCCCTGGACCCGATCCCACCCGCCAACTCGAGCACCACCGCCAGCCGCCAGTAGCCTCGCGCGTACTCGCACTGAAGACCGCGAGAGCTTGGCTCCGATCGCGGGTACATTGCTCGCACACCCCTTGTTCGACAGAAAGAGGATGCGATGAGTCAGGCAATCGATGGCCGCGCCGAGCAGCTGCTCAAAGAAAAGAACTTCGTCGTTATCTCAACCTTGCGTCAAGACGGCACGATCCACGCCGCCCCCGCCTGGGTCGACATCCAGGACGGTCGTCCTGTCGTTAACAGCGCCGAGGGCCGAGCCTGGCCGACCAACCTCAAGCGCGACCCGCGCGTGACCCTGACGGTCCAGAACCTCGAGAACCCCTATGAATACGTCACGATTCGCGGCCGCGTCAGCGAGCAGACAACCGAGGGCGCCGACGAGCACATCGATTCACTGGCCATGAAGTATCTGGGCCAGGACAGCTACCCGTACCGCCAGCCGGGCGAACAGCGCGTGATCCTGCGGATCGAGCCTGAACACGTTCACGTCTACGGCGGCTGATCAGTCACGACCCAGCGCGCCGAGCAATCGCTGCCACAGCGATGGCGGGCGCGGCTGGGTGCGCAGCCACTCGTCACGCAGAACCAGTTGACCGCGCTTACGGGCCGCCAGCACGCACTTGGTGTGGGCGTGGCGGCGGCGCTGTTTGTCATCTTCGGGGAAGATCAGCATGTGCTCGCTGAGCGCCGGCAGCTGCCGAGAGCAGAACGGGCAGCGGTAGGTCGCGGGCTTTCGATTGTGTGCGGCGCGCACGGTCCACCAGCGAGCTTTTGGCAGCTGGGCCATGAAGTCATTGTTGCGCCGGTAGCCTGGTAGGAGGGGTTCTGGCTTCGATGAGCACAAATGGCAACGATCGCGCTCATTTGGTGCATGAGGCGCGCAAGACGATCAAGCGCATGCGTGCGATGGCACGACTGCTGCGCCACGAGACTGGCGAGCGCGAGTTCACGCAGGCCAACACCTCCCTGCGCGAGGCCGGCAAGCGTCTGGCCGGTGCCCGCGACGCCGAGGTGAGAATCGCGACGTTGCGCGACCTGCGCCGGCGCCACCAGGATGAGCTGAGCGACGAGCCGGTGCAGCGACTACTGGACCGCATGGAGCAAGACCGGGCCAGTGCGCAGGGCCCCAACCCCGAGCTTGCAGTGCTCGCCGACATCGCCGAGATGCGCCGCGACCTGTTGCGCTGGAATCTGCTCGAACACGACGACGAGGCCCTAAGCGTCGGCCTGCAGGCGATCTACCGTGACGGGCGCCGCCACTACAAGCGCGTCAAGCGCTCGCGCGAGAGAGATCCTGAGCGCATGCACGACTGGCGCAAGCGCGTCAAGAGCCTGTACTACGCGCTCGACATGCTCGGCGGCAAGCGAGCATCGGCGACCGCGAAGCTGACACGACGCGCAGACCGGCTCGGCGACGTGCTCGGCGAGGAGCATGACCTGTGGATGTTCGCGAGTTTCCTAGAAGACGAACCGATGCTTGACCGCCACACGCGCGAGCAGCTGCTGACTTTGATCGAGCGCCGCCGCAAGCGCCTGCGAAAGCGTGCGCTGAAGTTGGGCTCCCACCTGTACGCGCACAACCCCGGTCGTTTCGCCGAGCGCACGGGCAAGGCGCTATCACGCTGATCTGAAGTGAGCAGACTTAGATCGGTGGGGAAAACCCGCAATCTCGCTCAGGACTTAGCGCCGTCGCGCCGATGTAGTGGGCACCAAGCATGCTCGAGCGTACGCGACACCTCAAGCTCTCGACCCTGTACCTGGCCGCCCTGATCGGCGGACTGGGTCTGCTCGTGCTGCACACCACGCTCGGCTTCGGCGGCCAACCACTCGACGGACCGATCGACGACGGCGTCTACAACGCCCTGATGATGGGTTCGGCCGCCGCCGTGCTCGCACGCGGCCTGTTCGTGCGCGGAGCGGACCGCGTTGCGTGGCTGGTGATGGGTGCCGGCCTGTTGTCCTGGAGCGTCGGCGAACTGTATTACTCGCTTTTCATCGAAGGCACGAGCGCCGAAGCGGGTGGCAGCGTCACCCCCGCTGACGCCTTCTATCTGGCTATGTACCCATGCTTTTATGTCGCCGTGGGGTTGCTTGCCCGCCGCCACCTGCGCCACGCCAGGGCCGGTATGTGGCTCGATGGGGTGATCGCGGGCCTTGGTGCCGCAAGCGTCGCGGCGGCGCTGATACTTCCGCCGATCCTCGACCAGGCCACCAGCGCCCACAGCTCGGTGATCATCTCGCTGGCCTACCCAATCGGCGATCTGCTGCTGATGGCGTTCGCGCTCGGCGCAATCGGCGTAACAGGATGGCGGCCTGGCGGGGTTTGGCTGCTGATCGCGGCCGGAATGCTGATCAGCGCGGTGGCCGACTCCACCTACCTCTACCAGACTTCGACCGGTTCCTTCCAAGCAGGAACCTCGCTTGAATGTCTGTGGCCGCTGGCGGCGAT
>DASTPN010000111.1:0-5797 GCA_035719985.1 Solirubrobacteraceae bacterium
AAGGGTGTCGCATATGCAAGCGGCGCCGTTGTTCGAGGCGGCGGTTCCCGACTGGTCTTGAAGGCCACGCGCGGCGTTCCCAGTGGTCGCTACACGCTTGTGCTCAGCTCCAAGCACTTCACGATGCGGGAGACGGTCCTCGTTGGTTGAGCGCAAGCGCCCGTGCGTGCGCTGAGTTTCGGGTAGGGCGTCGGGCAAGCACCGATGCCCTACCCAAGCTCGTGCCTCGCTCTTCGCCGGCTCCGGGCACGGCGACAGTGGGCCTTGGGAGGTAGGGTCTAGGCGGTGCCGCGCCGAGTCCTGATCCTCTCCTGGGAGTATCCACCGGTAATCGAGGGCGGTCTTGCCCGTCACGTACGCAAGCTCGCCGAGGAGCTTGTGGTTCAAGGCACCACCGTTGATGTCCTCACACGCGCTCGTTCTGCCTCGAGCTCAGTCGAGGAGCTCGCCGGCGTCGGCGTCCATCGCGTCCCTGAGCCTTCCTACCCGCGCGACCTGGACCGGTTCCTAGCGTGGGTGCAGCAGATGAACGACGACATGCTCCTGGCTGGGCGCGCGCTGGCAGAAGAGCAGTCCTACGACCTGATTCACGGCCACGACTGGCTCGTTGCGCACGCCTCGGCCACACTCGCAAGCGAGCTCGAGATCCCCTACGTCACGACCATTCATGCCACCGAGCACGGCCGCCATCAGGGCTGGGTGGACAAACCGCCACAGTCCTCGATCCATGGCATCGAGCGCTGGATGGCTCAGCGCGCCGACTCGGTGATCACCTGCTCGCACTACATGCGCGGGCATGTCGCCGACATCTTTGACATCGACGAGCGGCGGGTGACCGTCATTCCCAATGGCATCGACCCATCCGATCTGCGACCGGTGGACGATCTTCACTCGCTGCGCGCCCAGTTCGCATCACCCGAGCAGAAGCTGGTGCTGCTTGTCGGCCGATTGGTTTACGAGAAGGGCTTCCAATTGGCGCTTGAGGCCTTGCCGGGTGTGATTGAGCGTGTCCCTGGCGTTCGCTTCCTGGTCGCCGGCTCGGGCACCCACGAGGCCGAGTTGAAGGCTCAGGCAGTGCGGCTGGGGCTCTCCGAGCATGGTGTCTTCCTCGGCTGGATCGGCGATGACGCGTTGCACTCGCTGTACCGGATCGCTGATCTGTGTGTGGTTCCCTCGCTGTATGAGCCGTTCGGCCTGGTTGCCCTGGAGGCGATGGCCTCCGGTTGTCCGTGCATCGTCGCGGACACGGGCGGTTTGCGCGAGGTGGTGCCGGCCGGCGAGCGCGTCGGCTTGCGCTTCAACGGCGGCGACCCCGAGCACTTGGGCGTAATGATCGAGCGCTTGTTGGTCGACGATGAGCTGCGCGAGCGCCTGGTCGCCGAGGCTTCAGAGCACGTGCTCTCCTTCGATTGGTCAGACGTGGCTCAGCGAACCCAGGCCGTGTACCGAGACCTGGCTCCAAGCATTCCGACCGGTAGGAGAATGCAGTGATGCTCGGAGGCTTGATGCAGGACGATTTTCAGCTGACGCTTCACCACCCGCTTCACCGGATGCGCTCCGTGCACCCGCACGCAGAGGTGATCACGCTCGCCGACGGCGGCATCGTGCGCGCGAGCTACGGAGAGATCGCCGCGCGCGTCGATCGCTTGGCGCGAGCTCTGGGCCGGCTGGGGGTGAAGCCCGGCGATCGGGTCGGCACCTTTGCGTGGAACAACCAGCGCCACTTCGAGCTCTACATGGCGGTGCCCTGTGTTGGGGCGGTGCTGCACACACTCAATATCCGTCTGTTCGCCGAGCAGCTCAACTACATTGTCAACCACGCCAAAGACGAGGTGATCTTCGTCGACGAGTCGCTCGTACCGCTGCTCTCACAGCTCGCAGGCACGTTCGAGGGCGTACGCCACTACGTGGTGATGGGCGATCCAGCCAACCTTGGTGACGGCGATCTCTCCGCCCTGCCGGGCGCCGTTGGTTACGAGGAACTGCTCGCTGGAGTGGATGACGGGCCGTTTGACTACCCGCACGTCGACGAGCGCCAGGCCGCCGCGCTCTGTTACACGAGCGGCACCACCGGCAACCCAAAGGGGGTGCTCTATTCGCACCGCTCGATTTCGCTTCATTCCACGGCGTCGCTGATGACCGATGCGCTCGGTCTCTCCCGCACGGACAAGTCGCTGGTGGTCGTCCCGATGTTCCACGTCAACGCGTGGGGTATTCCGCACGCCTCGGCGCTGGCGGGCGCCGATCTGCTGCTGCCAGACCGCTTCCTACAGGCCGAGCCGCTAGCAACGCTGATCGAGGCTGAGCGACCGTCGATCATGGCCTGCGTGCCCACGATCTACGCCGACCTGCTGCGCTACGCCGACGAGCACGGCTCCGATCTCTCCTCGATCAAGAACGCTGCCTGCGGCGGCTCCGCCGTGCCGCGCGAGCTGATGCGCGCATATGAGGAGCGCCACGGTGTCAATGTCTTCCAGGCGTGGGGCATGACCGAGACCAGCCCGGTCGCCACCTACTCGCGCCCTGAGGAGACGGGTGTGCACGACGACGCCTATTGGGACGCGCGCGCCAAGCAAGGCAAGCCGATTCCGTGGGTCGAGGCGCGCCTGATCGACGACAATGGAGATGAGGTCGCCTGGGATGGCGAGTCAACCGGCGAGCTCGAGGTGCGCGGTCCCTGGATTGTCGCTCATTACTATTCGGACGAGTCGGGCGAGGATCGCTTTGACGATGGTTGGCTGCGCACGGGCGACATCGCGGCGATCGACGAGCAGGCGTTCGTGCAGATCACCGACCGCTCCAAGGACGTGATCAAGTCCGGCGGCGAGTGGATCAGTTCGGTCGAGCTCGAGAACGAGGTGATGGCGCATCCCGACGTGATCGAGGCGGCGGTGATCGCAAAGCCCGACGAGAAGTGGGCCGAGCGCCCGCTGTGCTGTGTAGTCAAGCGCGAGGGCTGCAGCCTCAGCGCTGAGGACCTGATCGAGCACTTGCGCCCGCGCGTAGCGCGCTGGTGGTTGCCCGACGAGTTCGCCTTCGTCCCTGAGGTACCCAAGACGAGTGTCGGCAAGTTCGACAAGAAGGTGCTGCGCGCACACTTGCAGGAGGGCACCCTGCAGGGCCGCGTGAGGATCAGCGCTTGAGGATGCGCGCTTTGCCGGTAGCGCTGCTTGTCGGACTGCTGGCGCTTGTGGTCGGTGCAGGCGCAGTTGCCGCCGAATCCAATCGCGCGAGTGCGCGTGTCATGCCCGTTCGCTACCGGCCGGTCGGCTGCGTGGCGGCCGGGCCAACCGTCGATCGCACGCACGGCGCGCGGCGGCGGGAGGTGGCGCTGACATTCGATGACGGACCGTCCATCTACACGCAGCGCTTCGTGCAGATGCTGCAGGCGCAGAAAGCGGTCGCGACGTTCTTCATGATCGGCGAGCAGGTCACGTCCGGCTACCGCTCGATCCTGCGCGAAGAGCTGCGCAACGGCGACGCGCTAGGCGACCACACGTGGACGCATGCCAACCTGCCGATGCTCAGCTCGGGCGCGATACGCGGCCAACTATCGAGCACGAAGGCGGCCATCGCCTCGCTCAGCGGCTACACGCCGTGCGTGTTTCGTCCGCCATACGGCGCCTATGACAACTCCGTTGTCGATATTGCTCGCTCGCTCGGTCTGGACACCGTTACCTGGGAGGTTGACCCGGCCGACTACACGCTCCCGGGCATCGGCGCCATCGAACAGCGCGTGCTCGCCCAAACCCAGCCTGGCTCGATCATCCTCTCCCACGACGGGGGCGGCCCGCGGCTACAGACGTTGGACGCCTATTCGCACATAATCGCCGCGCTGCGAGCCCGCGGCTATCGCTTCGTTACGGTGCCACAGCTACTCGGGCTGCGCACCATCTACATGCGCTGCCGGCGCGAGTGCGGCGAAGCGGCGATCGAAGGCACGCCGTCGCCGGGCTCGATCGTGCGCGGCTGACAGGGCTGCAGCCGGGCCGGCGTTCGACTAGCTGACGATCACGAGGTCGCCGATCGAGAGCATCCCGAACACGCGCTGCGCCGTTTCGATCGGAAGCTCCACACAGCCGTTGGACTGTGGTGTCCCGTATGACGGCCGCGGGAAGCCGTGGACTGCGTCGCCGCCGTTGAAGTAGTTGACCCACGGAACACCGGGATCGACGTATTTGCTGCCGTCCGGGTTGGTGCCGCTCATCGTGGTCGAGGTGTAGCGGGCGTAGATCGGGAAGGTCCCCTGTTCGGTGCTGGCGCCGGCGACGCCGGTATTGGCGGGGGTGCTCAGGACGACGTGGTTACCCTCGTGCACCTCGAGCGTCTCGGGGATCGACTCGCTGACCGTCACGAACGTATAAGGTCGCGGGTCGTGGCTGCCGTGTGTCTCGGTGGCAAGCAGCGATGCCCACGTGCGGCTGTCGGCCATGCCGGTGAGCGGCAGGTGGCGGGTCTCTTGGAAGACGGTCAACGCTCCGCGAGTGGTCGGGTCGAAGTGGTCGTACCAGAGCCCGGGCGCATGGGCGACATCTGGCTCCAGTGGTCCGCGCGGCGGCACGAAGGCATAGTGGGCCGCCTTAGCGCGCGGCTCGGGATCGTGCCCGCTGTTGACGCCGAAGCTCGCGTGCACGGTGTATGGCAAGTAGCCGAGGCGACCGAGTGCCTGCTGAAGCGCCAGCACCCCTGGACAGGCGACCCGCAGGTGGAGGCTGCGAGCGTTACCGAGCGGTCGCTGCCCGGTTGCGTCGGTGCCCGCCCAGACCGTCAACGTGTAGGAGGAACACGGTTGCAGCGTCGAAGCTGGGGTGAAGACCAGGTAGGTGCCGCTGGCCTTCCATTTGCCGGCGACCGTTGGCCGCAGTACCGGCATAGGGGAGTTGTAGGCAGGCGCGGCGGAAAGGCGCAAGCGCAGGGGGACGGTGCCGTCGCCGATAAGGGTATGCGGCAGTTGTGTGATCTGTGTGCGCGGAGAGGGCTTTGGCGGGGTGCTCGGGACCGGGGTGGTTGGCGTCGTCGGGTTTGTGCCCGCTGGACCGGTCGTACCGGTCGATCCAACGGGTCCGGTTGCGGTCGAAGCTGCGGATACGCCAGTGACTGCAGCGGCGAGCGCGATCGCCGTTCCGAGCACGGCCAAGAGCGCCAAATAGCTGCGTGTCTGCCTGTTCACGGTCGTGAAGGGTAGCCGTGGCCTCGGCGCGCGGCGCAGGGTGGGTGTCGCTGCAACCGGAGTTGCGGTAAGGGCGACGGTGGGAAACGGCTCGGCCTTGGCGCGGACCATGCCAATGCGGATGAGAGGACTCGAACCTCCACGTCCTTACGGACACGGCGACCTGAACGCCGCGCGTCTACCAATTCCGCCACATCCGCGTGTCGGGGAGACGCGACGATATCGCAAGCCGCATCGGGCGATCCGCTCGCCGCTTTGCTAGCCTCGACCACGACTTCCCAGGCCGCCATCGTCTAGGGGACTAGGACGCCGCCCTCTCACGGCGGAAACCCGGGTTCGAATCCCGGTAGCGGTACTACCTTTTTGCCTGCAAATCGTGGGATTTGGGACGGCAAAAACCCCCTCTGGGGGCAGAATCGGGGGCAGGCTGCAAAAAAGTCGTCGTTCTCGAGGCTCTGATCGACGCCCAGTCGGCGCGAATTTCGGCTCCTTGAGCACCGCCACTCTGGGCCAAGGATGAAGCCGTCGCGTTGGGGGCCGGCGTCGCCGCCAGCCACCGCGGAGTGTCCTGACGTGGTGAGAACATCGGCCGATGAGAGGCTCCACCGGGTTCCGGAGTGGGCCCCC
>DASTPN010000112.1:0-4422 GCA_035719985.1 Solirubrobacteraceae bacterium
ACGGATCGCTGGGCGGCCGGCGGTGGATGGCGGCGGCTAACGGCCGCGGCCACCGCGCACGCTGCCAACGTGCGGCAGTCAACCGGGCAGCGACGGTCAACCCGCGCCGGTCAACCGAGCGGCGAGCGCGGCCCGAGCAGCCGGCCAGTCCTCGTCCGTCATCGCGTACTGCACCGTGTCCCGCCAGCTTCCGTCGAACCGCATCCGATGCTTGCGCAACACACCCTCGCGGATAGCGCCGAGGCGCTCTATGGCGGTCTGAGAACGGGTGTTGTAGACGTCGGTGTGCCAGACGACGCGGACTGCCCCGAGCGTGTCGAAGGAGTGACTGAGCATGAGCAGCTTCGACTCCGTGTTGTGCCCGGTGCGCCACCACCGCTTGCCGAGCCAGGTGTGTCCGATGGCGAGAGCCCGGGCCGCCGGATTCACCTCGTAGTACGACGATGTGCCCGCGAAGTCACCAGTGCGTACGTCGATCTGGGCATACGGGAACCGCTCGCCACGGGCCCGGGCGGCGAGTGCGGCCAGAATGTGCCGCTCGGCGTCCTCGATCGTGACCGGTTCGGCCAGGCCACCGCCCGGCGGGTTCAGCCAGCGGAACACTTCGGCCGCGTCGGAGCCAGTACCGGCGGCGCTCAGGTAGCCCGCGGCATGGTGCAGCTCGAGTGGCTCGAGTCGGATCAGCCCACCATCGAGGTTGGGAAGTGCGTACCAGAGATCGGACACGACCTCGATCCTGGCAAAGGATCCCGGCCAAGGATCCTGGCAACGGTGCGATCGGCGAAAGCTCCTAGGCTGAAGGTGTGCGATTGACGGACTTCTGGCGCCGGATGGAAACCCGATTCGGCAAGACGTACGCGCGTAGCGTGGCTGCGGACTATCGCCTGCCGTTGTTGGGATCGACGGTCGACGAGGCGATCGCGCGAGGCGTCGAAACGAAGCAGGTATGGCAGGCCGTATGCGCCGAGTTCGACATGCCAGGTCAACTGCGTTGACAGACCCAGCGCCAGCCCGTCCACGGCCAGATCTTGGACTTCTCGTCGTTCCAGGGCAGCAAGTCAAAGATCATCGCGCCACTCCTGATCGTGCCTGGCCGATGCCCAAACGCCGGCCCGGTAGGTCGGGTCGGATACGGCGACCCTATCTGCGCTGACCCAGCCGGCGTGTCGCTAGCACATATCACCGGTCTCGAACAGGTGTTCGTCTAATGTGTGGACGATGGGTTCCCGGTCCACAGATCTCATTCGTGGTCCGGATTTGTCGGTGCCCAGCCTTAGCGTCGCAGACAGCACATTCCACACCGCACCCAACCAACACGAAGAGGTGGCCTGATGGCACCAGGTTTCGACCGCGAGAAGGCGCTCGATATCGCCGTCTCGCAGATCGAGAAGCAGTTCGGGAAGGGCTCCGTGATGCGTCTCGGTGAGCGCGCTGCGACACCTATCGAAGTGATCCCGACAGGATCCATTGCGCTCGACGTGGCACTGGGCATCGGTGGTTTGCCCAGGGGGCGAGTGGTCGAGATCTACGGTCCGGAAAGCTCCGGCAAGACCACAGTGGCCCTGCACGCCGTGGCCAACGCGCAGGCTGCCGGCGGGGTCGCCGCCTTCATCGACGCCGAGCACGCACTGGATCCGGAATACGCCCGCGCGCTGGGCGTCGACACCGACGCGCTGCTGGTCAGCCAGCCTGACACAGGTGAGCAAGCCCTCGAAATCGCTGACATGCTGGTGCGCTCAGGAGCGCTGGATGTCATCGTCATCGACTCGGTGGCGGCCTTGGTCCCACGGGCGGAGATCGAGGGAGAGATGGGTGACAGCCACGTGGGCCTGCAGGCTCGGCTGATGAGCCAGGCCTTGCGCAAGATCACCGGAGCTTTGAACAACTCTGGCACCACCGCGATCTTCATCAACCAACTGCGGGAGAAGATCGGGGTCATGTTCGGCTCGCCAGAGACGACCACCGGCGGCAAAGCGCTGAAGTTCTACGCCTCGATACGTCTGGATGTACGGCGGATCGAGACGCTCAAGGACGGCTCCGACGCGGTGGGTAACCGGACTCGGGTCAAGGTGGTCAAGAACAAAGTTGCCCCACCGTTCAAGCAAGCTGAGTTCGACATCGTCTACGGGCAGGGCATCAGCCGCGAAGGTTCCCTGATCGACGTGGGCGTGGAGCAGGGCCTGATCAAGAAGTCCGGGGCCTGGTACACCTACGACAGTGATCAGCTCGGTCAGGGCAAGGAGAACGTACGCGGCTTCCTGCGTGACAACCCCGACCTGGCGGACGAGATCGAGAAGAAGATCAAAGAGAAGCTGGGCATCGGCGCCCAGTTGGACGAGGTGGGGGCGCCCATCCAGCCGCTGCCAGCGCCTGTCGACTTCTGATTGTCGTGACAGCAAGCGTCGTGCCGCCGCTGCCCGAGGATGGAGGACAGCACGACCTGCCCGGCGACCCGGTGTCGGTCGCGCGCGCCATCTGCCTTCGGCTGCTCACCGATCGGCAACGAACTCGAGCCGAGCTGGCGACAGCGTTGCGTCGCAAGAGGGTGCCGGACGACGCGGCCCGCACAGTGCTCGATCGCTTTGCCGAGGTTGGCTTGATCGATGACGCCGCGATCGCGGAGAACTATGCGCTGGTCCAGCACCGTCAACGCGGGCTTGCAGCACGCGCAGTAGCCGGCAAGTTGCGGCAACGCGGTCTTGACGAGGACACCATTCGTACGGCGTTGATGCCCATTGACGCGTCGAGCGAGCAAGCCGCCGCATCTGCACTGGTGGCCCGCAAGCTACCGGCCCTTCGGCACCTCGAGCCCAGCGTGCAGGCCCGCAGAATGTACGGACTGCTGGCCCGCCGTGGATATTCGGCAGCAATTGCCAACACAGTCATCAGTGCACTTATATCGCATACAGAACATAGTCTGACTAATCGTGAGGAATGGTGGGCTACCGACGATAGTTCTGACTCGGACGTATCCGGGTAAAACTTCACATGCTTGACCTAGACGGGCTGCTTTCTTAGCCTCGGGGTATCAGGAGCACGCCGGACTAGCAAGGATTGGTGACTGCACACCCGAGTCTCGATCTAGGCCAAGCCCGTACGACATAGATCCCCGTCCGCTCATCAACAGAAAGGTCACATCGAACTCGATCAGCGTATTTCGCTGATGGTCCGCGGAACGCCTGTCTGACAGGCGACGACGAGACCGCTTCGGACGCACTTCGTTCTCCTGATGCCGGCACGACGTGAGGCGAAGGAGGCGGCGCGATGCAAGGGGTGCTATACGCGGCGGTGGTTGCTGCGTTCCTCCTGGGCATTTACTTCATTAACTCCTACCGCCGCCGAGGTATGCGGGCGCCAGTCCCGGCATCCTCGGCGAGTGGTGATGATGACCAGTTGGATGTGGACAGCTACGCGCAGTCAACGCGGCGAGTAGCGGAGGCAGAGGCGGCCTCTATCCGAGCATTGGCACAGCGGGAAGCTGATGCTCAGCGGCGAGCCGTTGAGGCCGAGCTCGAGGCGCTTCACCGGGCGGCCGCGGCAGACGCCGCCACGGCGAAGGAGGTCGCGGAGCGGGCGCACGCTAATGCCAAGGCCGAAGCAGCCATGCTGCTTGGCGACGCCCGCGCGGCGGCAGAGAGCGAAGCGGCTCGGCTGACCGAAGAGATACGTCAGACCGAGCGCGATCTTGTCATCGAGGCCGAGCGCCTCGCGGATTCGCAGGTGGCGCTGGAAGCTCAGGCGGCCCGGATTCGCGACGAGAGCGCCGAGCTCGACAAAGCGGTCCAGCAGCTTGGCGTGCGGGGACGCGAGCAGGACGACCGCGAAGCCGACCTGGACGGCCGCTTCGCCGAGTTGGAGAAACGGGCCGTTGAACATGATCGGGAACGGGAACGGATCGCTGGGCTGACGGCCGAGGAGGCCAAGGCGGAACTGCTGGCCTCGGTGGAAGTAGGGGCTCGGCGGGACGCGGCGATGCTGGTGCGGTCCATCGAGAACGAGGCCCGCGCCGAAGGTACCGACCGCGCGAGGGCGATCGTGGTCGAGGCCGTGCAGCGGGTGGCCAGCGAGCAGACCGCAGAAACGGTCGTCAGCGTGCTGCACCTGCCGAGCGACGAGATGAAGGGCCGCATCATCGGCCGGGAGGGACGCAACATCCGGACCTTCGAATCGGTGACCGGCGTCAACGTCATCATCGACGACACACCGGAAGCGGTGCTGTTGTCATGTTTCGACCCGGTGCGCCGTGAGGTCGGCCGGCTGACCCTGGACAAGCTCATTCTCGACGGACGTATTCATCCGCACCGGATCGAGGAGGTATACGAAAGCAGTCGGACGGAAGTCGAGGAGCTGTGCCTAAGGGCAGCGCGCGATGCGCTGGCCGACGTGGGCATCGGCGATCTGGACGAGAGCCTGCTGCCCACC
>DASTPN010000113.1:0-15389 GCA_035719985.1 Solirubrobacteraceae bacterium
CTTCGGGTTCATCACGCCCGATGACCAGTCCAAGGACCTGTTCGTCCACCACAGCGGGATCGTCGGCGACGGCTATCGCTCGCTCGCCGAGGGTGCAAAGGTCACCTATGACGCCGAAGCTGGCGATAAGGGGCCAAAGGCCGTCAACGTGCAGGTCGCGTAGGTCAAGATCGCTGAAGCGGCCGCTGGCAATACTGCTCGCGGCCGCTGTCGGTCTCTCGGCGGCAGGCCAAGCAACGGCCGCAACCGCCCCCAGACGAGCGCTGACCCTGGAGTGGGTCGGAGACATCGCGCTCAGCACACAACGCGGGCTGCCGCCAAGCGGCCTGGAGCGCGCGCTGGCACCAGTCGCAAGCCGGTTGCGCGACGCTGACCTAACAATCGGCAATCTCGAGGGGACGCTCTCCAACGGCGGCGCTTCCAAGTGCGGGAGCGGAGTCGGCAGTGGTACCTGCTTTGCCTTCCAGGCGCCGCCGTCCAGCGCCGGCGCGCTCGGTGCGCTTGGTTTTGACGTCGTCAATCAGGCCAACAACCACTCGCTGGACTACGGCTACTCAGGGCGCGGGCAGACGCTCGCCGCGCTGCGCATCGCACACGTAGCGCAGACAGGGCTCCCCGGGGAGATCACCTACCTGCACATCGCGGGCAGGCGTGTCGCGTTTCTCGGATTCGCGCCGTACCCATACGACGGGAACCTGCTCGACATCCCAGGCGCGAAGCAGCTGATCCGACGCGCGCGCAGACGAGCTTCGCTTGTCGTCGTGATCCTCCACGCCGGCGCCGAGGGAGCGGAACAGCTACACACCCCCCACGGGACCCAGTACTACCTAGGCGAGGATCGCGGCGATGCGCGCGCGTTCGCCCACGCCGCGATCGACGCGGGAGCCTCGATCGTGCTCGGCTCCGGGCCGCATGTGATCCGCGGCGTCGAGCGCTACCGCGGCCGTCTGATCGCCTACTCGCTCGGCAATTTCGTCGGCTACCACACACTCGGCGACGGTGGAGTGCTCTCAGAGAGCGCGATCCTACGGGTAGCGCTCGGCGAAGGCGGCCGTGTGCTCGCCGGGCGCTGGATCCCGATTCGGCTGATGGAAGGCCTACCGCGCTTTGACCCCAGCGACGCTAGCGCGAAGTTGGTCGCCACCCTCTCGCGCGAGGACTTTCCGAAAGGCCACTACACGATCGGCCCGAGCGGGCTGTTTCATCTGCCACCCCCGGCACGGGGACGCAAACATTGACCGCCTACACGACCAGGAGGGAATCATGGACTGGAAACTGGAACTGATCGTCGTTCCTGCAAGCGATGTCGATCGCGCCAAGGATTTCTATGTGCAGAAGGCGGGCTTTGAGGTGCTCGTGGATGTATCTCCGGGCGGCGAGTTCCGAGTCGTGCAGCTGAACCCAAAGGGATCCGCATGTGCGATAGCGATCATGAAGAACCCGGAGCGCGCCGGCGCCGTGCAGGGCCTGCATCTAATCGTGGAGGACATCGAGGCGGCCCGCGCCGAGCTTGTCGAGCGCGGCCTGGACGCGAGCGAGCCTTTCTACTTCGAGGACGGCAAGCAGACCCCGGGCCTGCACCCAGAGCGCAGCAGCTACAACACGTTCTTCTCGTTCGATGACCCCGACGGCAACGGGTGGCTGGTGCAGGAGGTCAAGCGCTGAGGAGGGGTCCCGCGACGTATGCGTCGGCGGGCTTGGGCGTCAAATGAGCCTCACACCGAAGTCACCGACAACGACGACTGTGCGTCTTGGATCGTTACGACGAGAACGAGATCTTTATCTTGGTCATAGAGATAGACGAACAGCAGCCAGCGCCACGGTCCCAGTAGGACTCTGTACGAACTCCAGCGTCCCTCCAGTCCACGCCCGATCAGCGGGAACCGCTCGAGCACACGTAGTGAATGCTTTACCCGCTGCCTGGTGTCATCCGGAAGGCTGTGTGTGAGAGTCAGCCGATCGAGGTCCTCAACCGCGACGACTGTTAGTTCGACCCGAGCCACCGACTAGAGCTCATCCAGTGACACCGTCTCACCGGCCTGCGCCCGATTCAAACCGAGCTCAGCACGCTCGTACGCGCCCGGGATCCCATCCAGCAGTGCCGTGATGTTGCTCGCGTCCGGATCGGCTTCCTCAATGGCAACCGACAGCAGTGAGCGTGCAAGCGTCCCCTCTTGGACATGCGTGCGCTCCGCCAAGCGAGCCAGACGAGCCGCATGCTCGGGGTCGAGAGTGACATTCAACCGGTGAGCGGCACGCTCCATACCGACCATGCTACACGATTTGACACGCTACGTGTAGTCTCCAGTCGGGTGAGCTAGACAACCCACAGCATGCGCTGCCCGGGTCGGTGGAATCGTTACGCCGTGGACCGTTAGACCGATTAGCCTGGGCCTCTCCCCAAGCGATAGGAGACGGCAGTGGACTTGCTGAGCGAGTGGATCGACTACGACACCGACGCCGGGTGGGTTGACGCCTACATCTCACGACCCGCCGCCGCGATCGAACCTGTTCCCGCCGTCATCGTCATCCAGGAGGTATGGGGAGCCGACGCTCACATCGCGGATGTCACCGATCGTTTTGCAAGCGCTGGCTATGTCGCGCTCGCGCCAGACCTGTACTCGGCCGGCGGTGGCAGACCACCGGCTCTTGCCGCCGAGCGAGTCGCCGCCGCCAAGGAGTTCCTCAACACAATCCCCACCGGGGAATGGATGGCGGTACTCACAGACGAACAGCGCCGGGCCGAGGCGCTTTCGCAACTCCCTGCTGAGAAGGCCGACGAAGTGACTGAGACGATCGGCGGCCTGTTCGGAGGCGTTGGCGGCGACACTGCACGCCATCTCACCGTGCTGCGTGCAGCCGTCGCATGGCTGCATCGTCACCCGGCGTGCGTGGGGCGAGCCGTGGGCTCGGTCGGCTTCTGCCTCGGCGGCGGGCTGTCTGCGCTGCTGGCCGCAGAGGAGCCCGAGCTCGGCGCCGCGGTGATCTTCTACGGCTCCTCACCGGCCGACGAGCAGGCCGGCACGATCGGCTGTCCGGTGCGTGGCTTCTATGGGCAGGAGGACCCGCGCATCGTCGCTGGCCTTCCCGCATTTGACGCGGCACTCAGCGCGGGCGGCGTGGATCACGAGCTGCGGGTCTACCCCAACACCGGTCACGCCTTCTTCAACGACACGCGTCCTAGCTACCGTCAAGAGGCCGCGCGCGACGCCTGGGCTCAAACGCTCGTGTTCTTTGCCGAGACGCTTGGTCCTGTGAGCACGGTAGAGCCTTAGCGACCGCTCCCCTCTCAGGGAGCCGAGACCGCCACCCGGTGCCCGAGCACACGACCCGAAGGCAAGGCGATGTACGTCTCGGAGACATCATTTTTGTGATTTGACTCGATCAGCAGTTTGTCGGGATCGACCATTTGCACATAAGCAAAGCGCCCGCGCAGACCAGTCACATCAATCCACTGTTCGGGGTACTCGTACGGGTATTGGTCAGACCAGCCAACCGAGGTCCCGAGGATGTCGCTGCGCATGTAAGGATTCTGGCTGCAGGCCGGATAAACGGCTGCTCCCGGCGAGCGGTTTCTCGGATGGGTGAGAACCAAATCGCGCAGGCAGTAGTCGACCTTCGGCCCCGTGCGCACGAGCCGGATTGCGTGGTTGTGCGCGTTAATCGACCACAACTGAAATGCAGCGGCGTGGCGCAGCTTCCAGTAGCTGAGGCCTTCGATGCTCGGCTGCCCGTAGCGCTCGCCGGGCACGTACTTGAACGTGAGCCGAGCTTTACTGGGGAACAGGTGACGCCCACCGTGGATGTCATAGATCGCCTGGTAGGCCTTCATGTGCGAGCCATGACGGTGAAAGCTCAACTCCATCGGCCCGCTGCCGAGACTGTTGACCGAGCTGGCCGCACGCAGCAGCACGCGCCCACGGATCGTCGTTCGGTCGAACTCCAGTCGCGAGGGTGCGGACATGATCAGGTCGGGGCAGAGCAGTCGCGGGCGGTAGCGTTTGCAGAGCGCTGGCTTCGGGCCCTTCGCGGCGCCTGATGGCCCCGTCGGCCCGCTCGGTCCGCTCGGTCTGCTGGCGCCGGCGCTGGTGCTGGGCCACACGGCGACCGTCGGCGAGGAATGCGCGGGAAGCGCGATTGCGAGCGCTGCGAGGATCGCTGCCGCGGCTAGCGCAAAGGGGGCCATCGGCGGCCCATCCTACGCGACGGGCAATTAAACCCGTGCCGGGCGCGCGCACAACGGCACGCGCCCGGCAAGTTCGGGTGTGACTGTGATCAGTGACCGGCGACGCCGGGCAGCGTCCTCGTCCCTTCGATCCGCACCGCCTGCAGCGCGTCGGGATCGAGCCCGAGCAGGCTGAGGATCGTCGGCGCGATCTGGGTGGTCTCGACGCCATCCCAGCGCGTACCGGGTGCAACCGCTCCTGGCGCGTAGACGACGATCGGCACGTCGCGGTCGGCCGGGTTAGCGCCGCCGTGCTCGGCGATCTTGGTGCCGCCGGTGTAGACAACACCGACCTGCACCACACCCCACACGTCCGGATGACGCGGATCGTTCAGCGGCACCCCGAAGTACCTAGCCGACGCCTTGCCGGCGTAAATCTTGGCCAGTCCGGAGTGCGCCAACGTGCGCGAACTGCCGTCATAGGCGATGCCGGTGGCCGAATGGCTCCACAGGTAATCCTTGACGAAATTGGCAGCCTTCTGGGAAGTGTCGGACAGGTAGCTCTGCCACGCGTCGTCGTCTGTACCGGCAACAATCAGCGCGCCCGCGCCCGGGTGAGCAGCATCCCAGGCACTGTTGATCGCTTCGATGATCGGACCATCCTTGATCCGCGTCAGCGAATTGGGATCCTGCGGCGATTGGCCGTGCTTGGCCGAGAGAACGATCGCGGTTGAGCCGGAGAGGCCTTGCGAGTGAATCTGTTCGTCTAGCGTCTGCAACTGCGAGTTGATGTAGCCAAGCGCCCGCTGTAGCAGCGGTCCGGGCGTAATCGTGCCCGGCAAGTATCCGCCCTTCAGACCGTCCGAGGTGATGAGCTTCTCTGCCGTCGAGACGGTCTGGAAGTTCATCCCAAAGATTGCAGGAACGCCGACCTTGCTCGTGCGGCTGTGGTTGTAACCGTCGATCTCATTGAGGACCGCCTGCACCTTGTAGGAGTCGTATTGCATGGTGGCAGCGTTGTCTTCGGTCCAACCGATTTCCCCTGGGTAGGGGTTGCCATCGGGTTCGATCGCGTTACTGTCGATCTCCGGCGTGAATAGGTCTTCGATCCCGGTCCCGGAAGGGCCGTTCAGAGCCTCATAGGCGGGATGCTTGTCAGACCATGCCGTGTGCAGCCCATGTTCGCGCGCAACTTCGAAGATCGTGTTCACCTGCAGATATTCATGGGGATAGATCGGCTTGCAAGTGCTCGGGTTGACCGGCAGCTGAGACGGGTCGAGCAGTACCTGCGGCGTGGCTGTCATTTCGAGGATGCTGCCCGGCAGGCCGGAGAGCCCCTGACCGGCGTCGAGCTTGGTCAGATCCTTGTCATCCGGTGAGTCGTAGATGACTTCGCCGCCAGTCGGCTGACCGTGGCAGGAGGTCGTGCCCGCAGGCAGTACGGCATGACTGTACTCGTCGTCGTAGTAGATGCCAGTCGTACGCGGATTACCACCGGTGACCTGGGCGGTCATGCCTGGGAACGAATCGGAGGGGATCGGTGTTTGCGCGTTCGCGTACTCGGCGCCTGCACCGGCAAGCTTTGCAAGCTCCGAGCCCGGGTTGTGGCTGACATACCACTGCAGATCGGACTGATGCAGACCGTCGACTGAGATCAGCAGCACGTGTTCGATCGCCGCCGCCTGGTGGTGTCGTTTGTGATCGCGCGAGGGATACGCGAACACCACGGCGGACGAAATCGCCGCCGCCACGGCCGCGCAGGCAAGCGCGGCGATGACGCCCCGATTGATGCGTCCAAGCATGAAGCACCTCCTCTATCCAGATGTTGTTGCGAGCATCTGGACAATTGCCCGGACAGCCACACCCTGAAGTTGCCCGCCTGTAGCGATCATGTGGCAATGTTGTGAAGAGAGCAACCCGCCGGTAACGCCGATATGCCAGGATCGTTGCTCCCGCCGCCAAAGGAGAACACTCATGCCCGAGTACGCACCTGGAACCCCTTGCTGGATCGAACTTTCTTCGCCCGATACCGACGTCGCCGCCAAGTTCTACGGCGAGCTGATGGGATGGAGCGCTACCGAGCCGGGGGCGGAAGAGACCGGCGGGTACCGCATGTTCCAGCAGGACGGCAAGAATATCGCGGGGCTCATGGGCCACATGCAAGAGGGCCAGCCAACGGCTTGGGCGTCCTATGTCAGCGTGACCGACGCCGACGAGACCGCGGCCAAGGTCAAGGCGGCGGGGGGCAGCGTAGCGATGGAGCCGATGGATGTGATGGACATCGGGCGGATGGCCTTCTTCGGTGACCCTACCGGTGCCATGTTCGGCGTCTGGCAGCCGAAGACGTTCACCGGCGCCGACCTCGTCAACGAGCCCAACTCGCTCTGCTGGAACGAGGTGATGACTCGCGACGCCGACGCCAACAAGGCGTTCTATCCGGCGGTGTTCGGCTGGGCCGCCGCTCGCCCCTCGTTCGAGGGCGCACCCGAGAGCTACACCGTGTGGGAGCTGGACGGCAAGCCCATCGGCGGCATGATGCAGATGAGCGACGAGTACTTCCCGGCAGAGATCCCGCCCCACTGGGGCGTGTGCTTCGCGGTGGCCGACTGTGACGCTACGGTCGCAAAGGCTCGCGAGCTGGGGGCCACCGTTACAAACGAGGCGATGGACATGCCGATCGGCCGTTTCGCCGGGTTCATCGATCCGCAGGGAGCTTCCTTCACAGTCATGCAGCCGGCTTCGAGCTGACCGCGACACGAACGCGATCGAAACGATCGGATCGCGGGCGACGCCAAGGCCGCCGGCCCGCGTAACATCCTTGCCGATGAGCACATCGGAGTACGCGGAAAGCTTCGGGGCGGCACGAACACAGACGCTGTTCGGCCGGGTGATGGGCCTCGTTGCCGTCACCGTGGGCTTCGCGACGCTCGGCGTCTACCTCGGCCGCAATCTCGGCGGCGCGGAGTGGTTCATCGCCTGGCTGCTTGCGTTCGGTTGCCTGTTTGGCCTGAACGCAGCCAACGCGCGCGGCAACCACAGCCTGGCGCTGGGACTGCTGTTCGCCTTCGGGCTGCTGATGGGGGCCGCCGTGGCGACTACGGTCAACTACTACTCGGCCACCGACCCAACGGCGGTGCGTCAAGCGTTCGGTGCCACTGCCTTGTTCGTCGGAGGGCTGGGCGCCGGTGGCTATGCGATCCGCCGCGACCTGTCCTACCTGTACCGGATCGCGTTCTGGCTGCTGCTGGCGCTGATCGTTGCGGGGATCGTGCTCATATTCATCCGCATCCCCGCTCTATATACGGTCTACGCGATCGCCGGCCTGGGGATCTTCGGTCTCTACACGGTGATCGACTTCAACCGCCTGCGCCGGGCCGGCTCTGAGGAAGCGATCCCGCTTGCGGCAGGCATCTTCCTGGATGTGCTGAACATCTTTCTGCTGTTCCTGCGGCTGTTCGCGCGCTCCTAGCGGCGAGCCAGTGGCAGATTGCCGATCTCTCGATCGGCTCAATCGCTCCACCAGCCCGGGATGACTTCGCCGTCGCCGTCGTGGCGAGGACCGAAGGCGATCACCTCTAGTCCGTCCGGTCCGGCCTCGAAGGCGCGAATGACGCCGGGCGCGACCCGAATCGCATCGAGCGCACCGATGTCGAGGATGTCCTCGTCCAGCTTCGCGCGGCCCGAGCCGGCGAGGACGACATAGACCTCCTCGGCCTGATCGTGCTTGTGCGCGAAGGGCTGGCGCTTGCCGGGCTTGACCCGGTGGTAACTCACGCCGGTGTCCTGCGCGTCGAGATCGGCCTTGGCAAATCGCGCCTCTTGGAACTCGCCGAACCCGGCTTTGGGCGCGGCGTCATCTATCTCGGTGAGCTTCTTCAGCGTGTATGACGTGGCCATTCCAGCCTCCTGTTTCCATCAAGTTTGCCAGCTCCGCTTGGAGGCTAACGTCCCAGCGGCGCGCTCGCGCTCAGCGCTGCGAGCATTCCTTCCTTCTCTGATGCTGCCTCGGATCACCTTGCGCATCGATGCGGTGGCGCCTGAGAGACTGCCCGCCATGACAAAGAGTTCTCTCTTCGCGCGGATGACCGTGCGCGGAGCCTTGAAGGTGCCCGAGATCACGATCTGGTTCTGGGTGATCAAGGCCCTGTCGACCGCGATGGGCGAGTCCACTTCGGACTATCTCGTGCACGCGATCGATCCGATCCTGGCAGTCGGCCTGGGCTTCATCGGCTTCCTTGCCGCCCTGTCGTTTCAGATGACGAGGCGGCGCTATGAAGCACCCCCCTACTGGTTGGCGGTGGTGATGGTCGGCGTGTTCGGCACGATGGCGGCCGACGTGCTGCACGTGGGTTTCGGGGTGCCCTATGCGATGTCAAGCATTCTCTACGCGGTGGCGCTGATCGCCGTGTTCGTAACCTGGCAGCGCAGCGAGCACACGCTCTCGATCCACACCGTCGACACGCCACGACGCGAGCTCTTCTATTGGGCGGCAGTCGTCGCGACCTTCGCGATGGGCACTGCTCTCGGCGACTTCTCGGCGGTCAGCTTGCAGCTCGGCTACCTCGATTCCGCCCTGCTTTTCGGTGCGGTGATAGCGATCCCGGCGTTTGGCTACTGGCGTCTGCGCTGGAACTCGATCCTCTGTTTTTGGTTTGCCTACGTCGCGACCAGGCCACTCGGCGCGTCCTTCGCCGACTGGGCCGGTAAGCCAAAGAGCGCGGGTGGGCTCGGTTTTGGCGACGGCGCCGTCGCGATCGCCCTCGGCACCGCGATCTTCCTGCTCGTGGCTTACCTCACCGTCAGTCGCCGCGACGTGCAGAGCACAGATCACGCGAGGGGGGAAATGCTCTCAGCAGCGGAGATCGTCCCCGAGATCGCGGACTGAGAGCGGCCCTAACCGTCGGCCGCAACCCACGAGTTCACGCTGAGGTAGCCGGAGGTCGGGGCCGGCGCATACGCCGCAGACAGCGGCGGTCTAAGGTCAGGTCTAGGCGGCTGCTGAAGCCGCGTGGACAAGAGCGCCGGGAAAGGAGAGCCCTGTGAAGATGCGTGCCGCTGTGCTCGAGCAGTTTGGCCAGCCCCTGGTGGTTCAGGAGGTGGATCTCGCAGATCCCCGGCCCGGAGAGGTGCTGGTGCGCTTGGTGGCATGTGGCGTGTGCCACACCGATATGTACACGGCCTCGGGAGTCGACCCATCCGGCTATGCACCGACGGTGCTCGGCCACGAGGGAGCAGGGGTAGTCGAAGCGCTCGGAGAGGGGGTCAGCTCGGTCAAGCAGGGCGATCACGTCGTGACCCTCTTCTCCCCCCAGTGTCGTGAGTGCGTGCACTGCCTCAACCCCAAGACCAATCTCTGCTTGGCAATTCGCGAGCAGCAGAACAAGGGGTATCAGCCCGATGGCACGACACGACTTTCGCGCTCAGGCGAGCCGATCCGGCATTTCATGGGCACGTCCACTTTTGCCGAGTATGCGGTCCTGCCCGAGATCGCGCTTGCCCGCGTGAGCAACGAAGCGCCACTCGATCGAGCGTGCCTGTTCGCGTGCGGCCTGACGACCGGGCTGGGCGCGGCGATGTACACGGCTGCCGTGGAGCCGGGCTCGACGTGTGTCGTCTTTGGCGCCGGCATGGTCGGCCTTGGCGCGGTCGCCGGGTGCAGGCTGCAAGGCGCCAAGCGAATCGTGTGCGTGGATCTCTCGCCCGAGCGCCTCGAGCTTGCCCGTGGTCAGGGAGCGACAGACTGCTGGCAGGCCGACGAGCACACTGTCCAGAGAGTCCTAGAGGAGACCGCAGGCTTCGGCGCCGACTACACCTTCGAGGCGACTGGGCTGGTCTCGGTGATGAGCCAGGCCGTCGAGGCAGCCCGTATGGGATGGGGCTTGTGCACTGTTGCGGGAGTGGCAGGCAAGGGAGAGACACTTGACATCGTCCCCCGCATGCTGATCACAGGAAGACGCGTATGCGGATCGTCGTTCGGTGGGGTGAAGGGACGCGACCAGGTGCCGCAGTTGGTGGACCGCTACCTGCAGGGAGAGATCGACGTCGATCCCTTCATCTCTCATCGCATGGGCCTGGGGGAGGTCAACCGCGCCTTCGAGCTGATGGAGAACCAGGACGGCATTCGCTCGATCTTGGAGTTCGATCGCTGAGGCCTTGTAACGTTCCGCGTGTCCCCAATAAGGAGAGAGATCCTGAATGCAGGTGAGCGATTTCCTGATCAAGCGTACGGATCTGCGCGAGTGCCGGATCGCCGAGTCCGACGTGCCCGAGCCCGCACCCGGCCAAACGCTTCTCCGGGTCGAGCGCTTTGGGTTGACTGCCAACAACATCACCTACGCGGTGCTTGGGGAGATGATGTCCTATTGGGACTTCTTCCCCGCACAGGACGGTTGGGGTCGCGTTCCCATGTGGGGCTTTGCCGAGGTGCAGCGAAGCGAAGTGGATGGTGTCGAGCCCGGCACACGCCTCTATGGCTATCTCCCTCCGTCCTCGCACGTTCTGGTGGCTCCAACGGAGGCCAGCCCTCACGGGTTCCTCGACGGCTCGCCGCATCGAGCGAGTTTGCCGTCGGCCTACCAGTCCTACCTGGCGACCAGCACCGACCCTTTCTACAAGGCGGGTACAGAGGATCTGCAGATGCTGCTGCGTCCCCTGTTCTTCACCTCGTTCCTGATCGACGACCAGCTCTTCGAGGAGGGCCTGATCGAGCGCGGCCCGATCGTGATCTCTAGCGCGTCGAGCAAGACTGCGATCGCCGTTGCCTTCCTGCTTGCACAGCGCGAGGGGGTGGAACTGGTAGGGCTCACCTCGCCGCGAAGCGCAGAGTTCACCGAAGGCCTCGGCGTATATGGACACACCGTCACCTATGACGCGGTCGACTCACTCCAGCGAGGCCCTGCCACCTTCCTCGACATCGCAGGAGACGGTGAGGTCAGACTCGCCATCCATTCCCACTACGGTGACGAGCTCATCCACAGCATGGCGGTGGGCGTCACGCACTGGGAGGCGCTTGGAGCAGGTGTCGGTGATCTGCCCGGACCCGCCCCGACCCTTTTCTTCGCCCCCAACCGCCTTGCCAAGCGCTCAAAGGACTGGGGCCGCGCCGAGCTGCAAAAGAGAGCGGCCGATGCCTGGCACCCGTTCTGCCGGTGGGCAGGCGGTTGGCTCGATGTCATCGATGGTCGTGGTTTCGACGCGGTTCAGAGCGCCTACCTCGACGTGCTCGAGGGTCGTGTGCTCCCCAAGAGCGCCCACGTTCTCTCACTCGGCCAGTAAGCTGAGCCGATCGCTGCCAATGCCTGGGGGCGCGAGGCCGTCGGGAATGCCACCGGAACCGGCGTCACCGATGCTGGGTAGCCCGCAAGGACAAGCGACCCAACGCGAGTTGACCCTAGTGCCCGACACCTATCCGACGGTCATACCCAGTACGGGCGTCCCGCGACCGCGGGGGAGTTCGCTGCATTCGAGGCCAAGTATGGCCCCTTCCCACGGCCAGCGCAGGGCGGATCCCATGTCTATCTACGTGGAAGGGGGGCGCTCAGGAGTCGGGCGACGTGCCTGTTAGCAGGACCTCCGAGGGATCATCGCCGAAGACCTGCAACCAGCCGCCGCGCGTATCCATGTACTCGCGAATCGCCGTAACCCGGCCATCGGCGACCTCGTAGGCGAAGCAGTAGTCGTTGACGTATGGGCGACCGTTGGGAAGCGTCGCCGACATCCTGTGCTCGGCCAGCACCACGTCCCCCTCGCCAATCATCGAGCGGGGCTCGAACGCCACGTTTGCGAAGAACCGCGGATAGTCATAGGCCATGAATGTCACGATCGCATCACGGTCAAGGTCATTGAGGCCCCGTGGCGGCCCTGCGTCATCGGCGCTTCCCAGCCCGAGCGCGACCTGTGTGGCATTGCCCGCAGGAGCCACCCAAATGACATCGGGATGCAGCAACCCTGCGATTCGATCCGGGTCTCCCGTCGCGTAGGCCGCGTAGAGCGCTTGCACTGTCTCCTTCGCGGTCATTCGCCTCAACCTACTCCAACGAGAAGCAAAACACTCGCGGGATTCGGACAAGCACATTCACCGCAGAAGCCGGTCTACAAAACCGGGGGCCGAAAGCGGGAGCGACGGGACTCGAACCCGCGACCTCTGCCGTGACAGGGCAGCGCTCTAACCAACTGAGCTACGCCCCCGTGCAACCGCACGGGACACCGCTACGTGCGTAGCGGAGAGTATCGCAGGGTGACCACCAAGCACCGGTTCCCACCCAAACTGGCCGGCCAGCCAACTCGCCTGCGAAGCGCGTAATCTGTGCTCATGGCCACCGCCGCGCCGAGCGCTCCCCGCACACGTAGCCCCCTCCGGCCCCCGCGCCTGCGCCACGAAAATCCCTTCCGGATCCTGATCCAGGACCTCGCCGACGAGCGCAGCGCAACCGTGCCCTACCCGCCGGGAGACACGGGCTTCTCGCTCGCCCGCACCAAGCGCTTCATCGACGAGCCCCTGCCGCTCCTGCTCGAGAGCTACGAGCGCTATGGGTCGATCTTTACGCTGCGGATCCTGCACTCCAATGTCGTCTTCATGCTCGGGCCACAGGCCAACCACTACATCACCGTCTCGCACGCCAGCAACTTCACCTGGCGCGAATCGCACTTCCGCGACCTGATCGCCCTGCTCGGCGACGGACTGCTGACGACCGATGATCCCTACCACAAGCGCTCGCGCCAGATCATGCTTCCGGCCTTCCACCGCGAGCGGATCGCCGCCTCGATCGGCGTGATGAGCGAGGAGACCGAACGAGCGCTCGAGCAGTGGCGGCCCGGACAGCGGATCGACCTCTACTCCTGGACGCGCCACCTGGCCACGCGGATCGCGATGCGCGCGCTGTTCGGGATCGACCCTGACGGCGCCACCGCCCGCGAGATCGACGCCGCCGCCCTGTTCGAGCAGGCGCTGTGGTTCTACGCCTCCGGCTACCAATACCGCTTCCTGCGCGGGCCGCGCACGCCGTGGGCGCAATTGCAGGAAGCCTCAAAGAAGCTCGATCAGATGCTCTACGGCGAGATCGACCGCAAGCGCGCGACTGGCGAGCGTGGCGAGGACGTGCTCAGCCTGCTGCTCGACGCCCAGGACGAAAGCGGCGAGGGAATGACCGACACGCAGATCCGCGACGAGATGATGACGCTGTTGTTCGCCGGCCACGACACGACCACCTCGACGGTGACGTTTATGTTCTACGAGCTGGCCCGCCACCCGCACCTGCTCGACGCGCTCACAGCCGAGCAGGACGCAGCGCTTCACAACGGTAAACCGAGCGCGGAGCAGCTGATGAGCGGCGAGCTCGCCCAGCTTGAGATGACGCTCGATGAGACGCTGCGCAAGTACCCACCGGCGTGGATCGGGCCGCGCAAGTCGGTCGACGCCTTCGAGTTCGATGGACACACGGTGCCCGCCAATGCCTACGTCAACTACTGCTCTTGGGCCTCCCACCATCTGCCCGACGTCTTCGCCGAGCCGGAGGCGTTCCGGCCCGAACGTTTCTCACCAGACGCGAAGAAGGACATCCCCAAGGGGGCCTACATCCCCTTCGGCGGCGGCTCGCGCACCTGCATCGGTATGCGCTTCGGCCAGTTGGAGGTGCGCACGATCGCGACGCTCCTCGCCCAGCGCTTCAGGCTCGAGTTGCCGAGCGACTTTGCGCTCAGCTACCGGCAGATGCCCACGATCTCTCCGCGCGAGGGTCTGCCGATGACGGTGCTTGCTCGCTCAAACTAGTTGCGCTTGCAGGGTGAGCAGATAGGTGTCCGAGTCCGAACCGAGCAGACGCAAGCCGACGGACCGCACCTTCAAATGCACGTCGGAGAACAACGTCACCGTCGCGATCCCGCCGAACGGCAGACCGCTCGGTTCGGCGATCAGGTTGCCTTCGCTCGCGCGCACGAGCACATTGATCGACGCCTGCAGGCCGAACAGGCCGCCGGAGGCGCGCGCTTCGATCTGGCCTTCACCGCTGGCGGTCGGCTGCACGCTGAAGCCGCTCGGCAGCGCACGCTGCAACTGCGCTTGTGTCATCGTCGCGCTCGCCACGACCGACGAGCCGCGCTTTTGCATCCGCACGTCGCTCACTTCCAGGCCGCCCGGCAGTTGCGCCGTGCGCAACACCCCCCGTTGGGCGAGAACGGTGAGCGTGCCGATCGCGCGCGCTTCGCGCAGCAGCGAGGCGATCTGGGTGGGCGTGGCCGTCAACGTTCCCGCGCTGACGCTGACCGAGTCGGCATGACCCCACAGCAGCTCGACCGCCGGAAAGGCCGAGACGTGCACCGAGCGGACCGGGCCATACTGCTCTACGCGTGTGCGTACGCGCGTGGCGGCGACTCCCGGCAGCAACGCTTGCGCAAGCAGCGCGAGCAGCAGCACGAGCAAGACGACCGCCAAGGCAATACGACTCGCGCGGCTCATCCCCTAACCTTAAGCTCCCCGCGGGCGCGTAGCTCAGTTGGCTAGAGCACCTCGTTTACACCGAGGGGGTCGCCCGTTCGAGTCGGGCCGCGCCCATTAGTCGCTAAAACGCACTCATGACCCCCATACGAATCGCAATCGTCGGCTCCGGGCCGGCCGGCTTCTACACCGCTGGGCACCTGCTCAAGGACGGGCCCGAGGAACTCGAGGTCGACATGATCGAGCGCCTGCCCACGCCCTGGGGGCTCGTGCGTTCAGGGGTCGCGCCCGACCATCCGAAGATCAAGTCGGTCACGCGCATCTACGAGAAGACCGCCGCGCACCCCCGCTTCCGCTTCTTCGGCGGCATCGAGCTGGGGCGCGAGATCTCCCACGAGGAGCTGGCCGAGCGCTACCACGCGATCGTCTACGCCACCGGCTCTCCCGGCGACCGCCCGCTCGGCATCCCCGGCGAGGAACTGCCCGGCTCACACGCAGCCGTGGACTTCGTCGGCTGGTACAACGGCCACCCCGACTACGCCGACCACGACTTCGACCTCTCCGTCGAGCGCGCGATCGTGATCGGCAACGGCAACGTCGCCCTCGACGTCGCCCGCATGCTCACGCTCACCCACGATGAGCTGCGCGTCACCGACACGGCGGACCACGCCCTGCACGCGTTGCGCGAGAGCGAGATCAAGGAGATCGTCGTCGTCGGCCGCCGCGGCCCCGCCCAGGCGGCCTTCACCAACCCGGAGCTGCTGGAGCTTGGCGAGCTGGCCGACGCCGACG